>JAQUWX010000019.1:9409-28089 GCA_028692635.1 Alphaproteobacteria bacterium | reverse complement strand
ACCCGTTGTTGGATTTTGAGGATTGGGTGGAAAATGCGGTGCGGTTGCACGAGGCAATGAAGATTGCTCCTGAAAAAGTGGCCATAGTGAATGACAACGCCAAATGTGATCGGGCGGCTGAGCTGGAAGAATCCGCAAAAGCTGTGGAAAGGTTCTTGTTGGGAAGGATCAAAAAATTACCGGAGGAAATTAAGACTGAAGAAAAAAGCCGGAAAAGAAATTTAGATGTAATAAAATTAATTGACGGAAGCATTCTTGAAGACGGCGCCCCAATTATATTTTTGGGCGCGTGGGGAACCGATGGGCTTTCTAAGCGCTATAACATAATAAATTTCTCTGAAGAAAACACACGACTTGCGGAGAGTTATTTTCACTCAAAAACATTCATTGAAGCGGCAAAGCGGGAGATGGTCTTATGCGATATGGAAAGATCAGGGGAAAATCCCGGTATTTATGACGTTCTTATAGACATGATTAAACGTGGGCATGGGGATGCCTTTGTAAAAGTAACTGCTCCTTCCAAGTATATGGCGCTTCATACAAAGCTTCCGTCCGAGGCTACAAGGAAAGCCATATTAGGCTCATTCTCAGAGGATATGCGTTTAGGAATGGGGCATATCGGGGTAAAAACTGATGTCAACAAGAAGAATTTATTCTTGGTTCAGGAATATGTTCCGATGTCATATTAATACAGAATTATAGTTGTGGATCATGAGCCTGTTGCTGGGGCTGGGTGTATTGAGGATTTAACGCCATTGAATAATAAGCAAACGTGGGACACTCAAGTTGAGGTTTCCCGCCATAACGGTCGGGTGGTAGAATATCCGGCTCTTATTAGTGAATATCGGTCGTTTGCCAAAGATTTTGCCCTGAAGATGAAAGAGGAATGGCCGGACTGTAAAAATTATGTGCTGGACTTGGCTTGTGAAGCGGAAGGTCTTAGTTTTAAGAACATAAGGGCAATAGAGCTGAATCCATTTATAAATTATGGGCTTTATGCCATGAATTATGGAGCAATACTTGCTGCTCACATTGAGGCTGAGTCAAAATATTCTGCGGAAGCAAGGTTGCGTCGAAGAATTAATTAATTTCCGGGCAATGTTCCAGGCTGATTGCGTGCGCGATATTTCCTGTTATTCTGATGCGGTCACCATTCAGGAGAGGCTATGTCAAACGCGTTTAAAATCGGCAATCGTTGGATAGGCGAGGATCATCCTCCTGTAGTCATTGCGGAGATAGGAATCAATCATGAGGGATCGCTCGATGCGGCCATAGTGATCGCTGATGCGGCAATAGATGCCGGGGCTGAGATCATCAAGCATCAGACGCATGTTGTCGAAGATGAAATGTCCGATGAGGCAAAGTCTGTAATCCCCGGTCATACTAAAGAATCTATTTATGAGATTATTGCTCATTGCGCTTTGTCGGAAGGCGATGAGTTTAAGCTTATGCAGCATATTCAAAGTAGGGGAGCTATATTTATAAGCACTCCCTTTTCTCGCGCTGCTGCTAATCGTCTGGCGAAGTTCGATGTGCCTGCGTATAAAATCGGATCAGGTGAATGCAACAATTATCCTTTAATCAAACACATTGCGCGTTTCGGAAAGCCTATAATTCTAAGCACAGGAATGAATTCGATCGAAACGGTCCGTCCTTCGGTCGATATTATGCGTGCAGCCAAGGTTCCGTTCGCGCTTCTGCACTGCACGAATGTGTATCCGACACCCGCTAATCTTGTGCGCCTCAACGCCATGAATCGCTTGAGCGAGGCATTCCCGGACGCAGTTATAGGTCTGTCCGATCACACTACGTCTAACTATACATGCCTTGGGGCTGTCGCTCTTGGAGCCAGAATTATTGAGCGTCATTTTACTGATAGTATGAGCCGTCAAGGACCAGATATTGTGTGCTCGATGGATCCCAAAGCGATGAAGGAATTGATCGAAGGCTCTAAAATTATATTTGAAGCTCGCGGAGATGTGAAAGAGCCGGTGGAGGCTGAGGCTCCGACTATCGCTTTTGCTTTTGCTTCAGTCGTTGCCATAAAGGATCTGAAGCCGGGAGATATTCTTTCCGAGGAAAACATGTGGGTGCGGCGACCGGGCGGCGGAGATTTTACAGCATCCGACTATGACAGCCTTATTGGACGAAAGGTCATATCTCCGGTTAGCAAGGATGCCAGGATAGAGAAGACGGATATAGGGTAACTCTAAAAAAGCCCTTCTATCAACCCATTCTCGTCCAACTTGATGCGGTGAGCGGCGGGGTCGCGGGGGAGGCCGGGCATGGTTATGATCTCTCCGCAAAGAGCGACTACAAATCCGGCTCCTGTGGACAAGCGCACGTCTCGGATGGGGACTGTGAAGCCTTCCGGCGCTCCCATTACTCCTGGATCTGCCGTGAAGCTGAATTGAGTTTTCGCCATGCAGACTGGCATGTGGCCGTAACCGTCGGCTTCGAACTGTTTCAGCTTGCGTAAAGCTGCGGGAGCTATATCGATTTTTTCGGCGCGATAGATTTCTTTCGCTACCGTTTTTATCTTTTCCTCAAGCGACATAGAGTCTGGATATATCGGTTTAAAATTCGCTTTGCCGCTTTCGACCATGGTGACGACTTCTTTGGCCAGATCGATGGCTCCTGCGCTGCCATTTGCCCAGTGGCTGCACAGATGAGCGCTTACTCCAAGTTTGTGGCAGGCTTTGCTGATTTCATCGATTTCCTCGGGCGTATCTCCAGTGAACTGGTTTATAGCGACGGTTACCGGCACGCCGAATTTTTGCACGTTTTCAACATGGCGCAAAAGATTGCCTAATCCCGCTTTTACTGCGGCGACGTTTTCTGCGGCAAGGTCTGATTTGGCTACTCCGCCGTGCATTTTCAAAGCTCTTACCGTTGCAACTACAACAGAAGCGGCAGGGCGTAGATTTGCCATGCGGCATTTTATGTTGAAGAATTTTTCGGCGCCCAGATCGGCTCCGAATCCGGCTTCGGTGATGACGTAGTCTGCCAGCTTCATGGCGGTGTTCGTTGCGATTACTGAATTGCATCCATGAGCTATATTGGCGAACGGTCCGCCGTGTATCAGGGTTGGAGTTTGCTCCAATGTTTGGATCAGATTTGGTTGCAGCGCGTCCCTCAAAAGAACGGCCATAGGAGCTGCGGCTCTTACGTCCAAAGCAGTTACGGCTTTTTTATCAAAGCTTCTTGCGATGACGATTTTGCCCAGTCTTTCTTCAAGATCGGCAAGAGATGTCGCAAGGCAGAACACGGCCATTACTTCGGAGGCGACGGTTATGTCAAAACCATCTTCTCTTACCTGACCGTTATTGCCAAGCGCGGATATTGTATGACGTAGCGCCCGATCGTTGATATCGAGAGCGCGTCGCCAGGAAATTTTGCTTGGGTCGATTTTAAGAGCGTTGCCCCAATAGATATGGTTATCCAGCATCGCAGCCAGTAGATTATTTGAGGACGTGATCGCGTGGAAATCTCCGGTAAGGTGGAGATTGATTTCCTCCATGGGAGAGACTTGAGCTTTTCCTCCTCCGGTCGCTCCGCCTTTTTGTCCGAAGCACGGGCCTAATGAAGGCTCGCGCAGGCAGATCATGGTTTTGTGTCCAAGAACGCTAAGCGCGTCTCCCAGTCCTATTGTAGTGGTGGTCTTTCCTTCGCCAGCCGGAGTAGGGCTTATGGCGGTTACGAGAACTACTTTTCCGTCTGCTGGTTGTTTCAGCGAATTCAGATAATCCCAAGTCAGCTTGGCCTTATGCGGTCCATAGTTATACAAAGCTTCTTTTGGAATTCCGAGCTTTGCTCCGACGTTTTCGATGGGGTGAAGCTTTGTGCGGCGAGCTATAGCTAAATCGCTGTTTGGATCAATCATGATAAAACCACATAAGATAGTATTGAGGATGAGTCGGTTGGAGTTTGCCGTCGCATTGCGTATTGTGCAATCGGCTTTTTGATGCGCTTATAGATAGCCAGTTTTTGCCGCTTTAACTGATTCGCAAAATGTTAAAATCACCGTTTACCAGATTAACCAAATCGATTTTCTGCCAGCCGTTCACTGGCCTACCGGCGGTTGTGTGGGGATATTTTATATTTTGCGCGCTTTTCAATCCATATAGCTCGATTTTGCAGGGAAATCTGCCGGATACAGACGACTATTCATATCTTAATCAAACTTTGGATTGGCTTCAGGGGCAGAGCTGGTTTGATAATATTCAGCACAGGCTGGCTCCTCCCGATGGAGTGGCTATACACTTTACACGCATAATCCAGATACCAATCGCGGTGCTTATTTTGCTGTTCAAGCTGACTGGCATACCGTGGACGGGGGCGGCTACGCTGGCCGCTGTTGTCTGGCCTCCGTTGTTGCTTGCGGCGTTTCTCATCTCTTTAAGGTGGGCGGCTGCACTCTTTCTTCCTCGTGAGTGGACGAGGATTACCTCCTACATATCTTTGTTCTGCATATCTCTGTTGTTTTTGTTCTTGCCTGGGCACCTCGATCACCATGGGGTAGAGGCTATTCTTGTAATTCTGGCGTTCGGAAGCGCTGTTCGCATGATACAGCATCCCGATTGCGTAAAATGGGGAGTGTGGACAGGCTTTCTTTTGGCGCTTGCTTTGGCAATAGCTCTAGAGGTTTTGCCGTGGCTGCTTGTTATATCGTCCTTTATCGGAATGTGGCTGATGATAAAGGGTAGGATTGCTGCTCGGGCGGGAATGACCTTCGGATTGACGCTCTATCTGGCAAGCGCGTTTTTTCTTGCAATTTACAAGCGCCCCGAGGCTTGGTTTGAGGCGGATATTCTGTCCTATTCGATAGTTTATGTAATTCTTACTGCGTGCATAGCAATCTGCTGTGTCGGAGTGGCTCTGATCGGTCGCGCATGGTTGCGTTATTTTGTCGGAACAACTCTCAGCTTGGTTCTCGCGGCGGTATTTTTCTTGAATTTTCCCGATCTTATCTCTGGTCCGTACGGAGCTATGGATAAAGAACTGGCGGAATTGTTTTTCGGGAATATTTCCGAAGCTGCGGCTCTGATAGAAAGTCACAGTGCTGAATTCATTATTGTAAGCATGCTTTTTCCGCTCCTCGCATTGGGCGCAGGACTTGTTTTCCTTTACAAGTCAAAAGGGAATGATTGCTGGTTGTGGTCGTTAAGCGTCTATTTGCTTGGCGGCGCGCTAATTCTTGCGGTTTTTTATCAGGTGCGATTGTTCGCCTATGCTCAATTATTCAGCATAATACCGCTTGCCGTTCTTTTGCATCGTGGATGGAGCGCAGTTGGCGAGCGTTATCGCGGACGCAGCCGTTTTTGGGCTGAGATAGCTCTTGTGCTGTTAGTAGGTCCTCTGCCGATGGTGTTTATCCCGGCCATGTTTGATGGACGACCATTTAACACGGGAATAGGAATGTTTCCCGTCCAGAGGCAGTACAATAAATGCGAAATGCATGTGCTTGAGAGTGTGCTGCGTTCTCATAAGTATTATGGCGATAAGTCTTTGGTTATAATGAACATGATAGATACCGGGCCGGAGCTTATATTCCGCTCCGCTCATAAAGCTATAGCCGCTCCATATCACTCTAATGTTCGTGGCAATAAAGATTCCTTGCGGTTCTTTTCAACAAAAAATCCAGAAGAAGCGGAAGAAATTGCGCGCAGAAATAACGCCAGCCTTATCGTGATGTGCAGATATATCCCCGAAATGTACTTGAACGATAGAAAGCCGGGGGCGGTTACTATAGGTGCAGACGGAAAAATAAACCTATCTCCCGACTCCAGCATGGCCGAGAAGCTGATATATCACCAGAATCCAGAATGGCTAAAAGAGGTGGATATCCCTCTGCTGCGAAATTACATGGTGTTTGAGGTTAAATCCCAACCCTGAATGAGGCGGTAGTGTTGGCTCTAAGCTCGTCCAGCGTTACTCCGGGGGCGAGCATCTGAAGCGTCAGTCCTTCAGGAAGAAACTCAAACTCTCCCATGGTAGTAATCACTTTGTTCACGACGCGATGTCCTGTAAGCGGAAGAGTGCACTCCTTCACAAGTTTAGGCTCGTTGTTTGTATTGGTGTGCTCCATTATCACCACAATATGCTCGATCCCTGAGACGAGATCCATGGCGCCGCCCATTCCTTTCACTATTTTGCCCGGTACCATCCAGCTCGCTATGTCTCCGTTCTCCGATACCTGCATGGCGCCCATTATAGCCATGTCGATATGCCCGCCGCGTATCATGGCGAACGATTCTGCGCTATCGAAGAAGCTGGTGAACGGCAGTTGAGTTATGGTTTGCTTGCTTGCGTTCACAAGATCGGTATCGACCTCATCTTCCAAAGGATGAGGGCCTATTCCAAGAACTCCGTTTTCTCCTTCAAGAACAACGTGCATTCCCTTCGGCACATAGTTTGCAACCTTGGTTGGGATGCCGATGCCAAGATTGATATAATATCCGTCTTTAAGCAGCAATGCGGCGCGTTGAGCCATTTCTTCGCGGTTCCAAGACATATCTTCTCCTTCAACTATGCGCAGCGAGTAATGCAGCGCTCTATGCGTTTCTCAAAATTGGAGCCTTTAAACAGGCGCTTTACATATATTCCCGGAGTATGGATGTGATCGGGATCGATTTGTCCGTTGGGCACAATTTCCTCAACTTCGGCAATAGTCATCTTGCTGCACATGGCCACCAGTGGGTTGCTGTTGCGAGCGGTTTTTCTGTAAACCAGATTGCCCTCGTGATCGGACTTCCATGCTTTAACGAGAGACAGATCGCAGGTAATTCCGCGCTCAAGAATATATTCATGACCGTCGAATACTTTTACGTCTTTTCCTTCGGCTACGATGGTGCCTGCGCCGACGCGAGTATAGAATCCTGCAATACCGGCTCCCCCTGCGCGCATGCGCTCGGCTAGAGTGCCCATAGGATTGAACTCGACGTCAAGCTTCCCTGATATGCACAGCTCGGCAAAATATTTATTTTCTCCAAGATATGACCCAACCAGCTTTTTAACCTGGCCGCTTTCCAGAAGCCTTCCTATGCCCCATCCGTCTATGTGAGCGGTTATGGTGTATATTGTAAGATCTTTTATGCCGGATTTGTTTATGAGGTTCAGGCAATGCTCAGGGATTCCGCAGATACCAAAACCTCCGATGGCTATGGACATGCCATCCCTTAACAATCCTGCGCAGGCTTCCGTTTCATTGTTGTATATTTTATTCATCTAATCACCCAAATCGTTTTATAAATTCTATCCAAGGTTCTACGCGTTGATGCCATTGATAATGCGACAGGAAGAAGTCTACCTGTTTTCGTTGTTGAGCTTCCATAGCTGCCGCGTCGGATTTCCAGTCTTTCAGTGCCAGCGCTACAGATTGAGCAAAAGCCACATGATCGATCTGCATATCAAAACGTGCGGGATGATCGCGATCGACAATGGGGACAAGTCTGGCAAATCCGTTTGCAGTTTCCGGCAATGCGGCGCGGTCTGTGCTGACGCATAAAAGTCCTGCGGCCATGGCTTGTATAAGATTTATGCACGAAGTTTCAGGCCACGGGTTGGGCGCGATAAGAATAGCGGCCTTCTTCATGCGTTGAGCAAGCTCGGTCTGCCCGACTTTTCCGACATGGCTTACGTTCTTCTGCTGGCGCAGGATGTTTATGTATTCGTCGTCGGTTTCCGGGTTTGGAGAAAAAATAAGGCTGGTAAAAATTTCGGTAGTGAAATCGGAATCCAAAGGCCGCAAAGCGTCCAGAACAGGAATGAGGTGAAACGTTCCGCGAGGAAAATCTCCGGCGAAAAGCAGGATAGGAGGATCGCGACGTTTGGCTGCCAGCACAGGTTCGTCCGATGTAAATAAATTTGCAAAATGCGGATTTATTGCATTGGGAATGACAGTTTGTTTCCATCGGAATGAAACCAGGCATTCATTTATTCGCGATTGCCATTCGCTTACGAAAACTATGCCGTCGAATTCGGCAACCGGTTGGACTGCGTCTCGAGTAAAGCTTCCCTCGTGCATCCACGCGATAAGGGGAGCGCTTGTTTGTTGGCGCATTAATCTGACCATCTCGGCGTTCCATCTGCCACAGAAGATGAAGGCTGTAACGCTTTTGTCGGCGCACAGCTCTTTGAGGGCTGTTAGCGGGCGGGTGGGGATGTCGTAAGCCATCCCGCTTTTCTCAACCGAATTGACGAGAGTGCAAGAAATTCCGACCTTCATGAACTCTCTGGCCATAAAGCAGACAGCGGAGGTGGTTCCGCCCAAGGACACCTTCGTATCCGGGCGGTCTGCCGTGTATCCATAGATTATATCGATGAAAACAAGATGCATTAATGGCTTTCAGAGTAGTTATCGTTTAAACACGCGGACGTATATCGCTATTATTCACGTCATATCGACAATTTCAAGGAGCGGTTGATAAGATCGCCAATATAGCTAATATAGTTGTTATACACGAATCGTGCCATTTCCATCGACACTACCGTGGGGTTTCTTCTTTGATAAATCTCTCCGTTCTGAAAGATACGACTTTAACTAAAGGCAGGAAGTGGGAACACTTGCTGTTGAGAGAAATTGTTGGTCTTGCGAAGGATTACTGGAAGGATGGCAAGGATTCTGTAGGCGTTCCGAAATTTGCTGCGCTGCGCAAAAAGACTGAACCGGCTAAAGCCAAGGCTGCGTCTGTGGCAGTGCAAAAAAAACAAGCGACTACTTTTCTGGATCCAGGGTGGAACGAAGATGCCCCTCATGTTGTAGAGAAGATATGGGGAAGTGGGCACAATCTTCCCGGTAGAAATGAGCTTGTTGACAATCTTACCGCGCCTCTTGGTCTTAACAAGGAAATGAGCGTTCTTGATCTATCGGCTGGTTTAGGGGGAGTTGGGCGACGCTTGGCCGATACTATGGACACGTATGTTACGGGGTTGGAGCCTGACGAAGCTTTGGCAAAATACGGTATGGAGATATCCGTCAAATTTGGCAGGGCCAAGCGCGCTTCGGTTGAGTTCTACAATCCTGAGAAGTTTACGCAGGACAAGCATTTTGACTGCGTGATTGCGCGGGAGCTGTTTTATCGTGTCTCCAACAAGAAAAGATTCTTCAAGGAAATAAAGAAGAGCATCAAACAGCAGGATAACCCGCGTGGGCAGCTTGTGTTTACCGATTACATATTGGAGGCTGGAGATAAAGATAAGCCGGCTATAAAGTCGTGGTTGGCATGCGAGAAGGATGCTCAGCCGTGGTCATTGGATGAAATGACAAAGACATGGACTAAAATGGGGCTGGATGTTCGCGTCAATGAAGATCTTACCAGTATGTATAAGAGAGAGATACTCAAGTCATTGGCCGCTTTTGCTGAGTTTTTGAAGAAGAATCCTCCAAACTCAACTACAAAAGTCATCGTGTTCAAGGAAATAGAGAAGTGGGCTATGCGCGTGGCAGCGATGGAAAGCGGTCTGAAATTTTACAGATTTTATGCTATAAAATAAGCGTGTTTGCCTTTTTTTAACGTTTTGCTGAAAATGCTATGTAGATGAGTGTGCTGTCCTTCTTTGAATCTTTATTAAGCAACCCTGCTTCTGGTAAGAGCGCGGCGGGAACGCAGTCGTCTTCACGACCAATTCCCAGAAAAAACGCAGGCGAGAATCTGCATGGCGGTTTTTTGTGGCATGCAAATCGAGATCAGGTTTTAGAAGCTATATGGGGCGGAGGGCATGTTCTGCCCGGAGGCAATAAGGCTATAGATCGGTTGATAGCTCCTATAAATCTTCAGGAAGACAAGGATCTTTTGGATTTGTCTGCTGGCATGGGGGCGGTGGGGCGCAGGCTGGCCAATCGGTTTGGAGCTTATGTAACCGGTCTTGAACCTGATGAGGAGCTGGCCAAATACGGCATGGAGTTTTCCGGTAAAGAGGACAAAGCTACTCAGGCGTCGGTTGCGGCATACGATCCAGAGAGATTTATAGCCTCTAAGCAATATTGTTGCATAATTGCGAGAGGTCTTTTTTATCGGGTTGCTAATAAAAAGAGATTTTTCAGAGAGGTGGCGCGGAGTTTAAAACCGAAGAATCCTCGCGGGCAGATGGTATTCACCGATTATGTCCTGGAAAACAGCGATCGAAATAATCCCGCTGTGGTCAGCTGGATGGCGGCAGAAGCCGGAGCCGATCCATTGTCGATGGAGGGGCTGGTTGGCTTCTTTTCCAAAAACGGGATTGATATAAGAGTGCGTGAAGACCTTACATCTACGCACATGATGGAGATCATTAGAGGTTTTGATCAGTTTACTGAATTTTTGAATAAGTATCCTCCTGATGCGGAAACCAAAGTAATAATATCGCAGGAGACTGATTTATGGGCATCCAGAGTGTCCGCGATGAGAAATGGACTAAAACATTATAGGTTTTATGCCATTAAGTATTAAGTAAAATCCTTGAAATTTGCTCGTTTTTTAGGCATCTTTAAGGTGTTTTTGGTGACAACAGTATCAATAGTGAAATCATGTATAATTTTGCCTATAGCCAGAGCCGCTCTTTATTGGATGGCGGACCCGAAGCGCTGCAACAATCCATTGTGAAAAGCACTACGGCATTGCTCGATAAGCAGAAACCCGATGGTCATTGGGTGTTCGAGCTTGAGGCCGATGCGACTATTCCTGCTGAATATATTTTGCTCGATCATTTTCTAAACACTGTGAACCAACCTCTGCATGAGCGCATGGCGGTTTATCTGCGCGGCATTCAGGAAGATCATGGCGGCTGGCCTCTGTTCCACCGTGGAGACATCGATATAAGCGCAAGCGTCAAAGCGTATTTTGCGCTGAAGTGCGTAGGCGATGATATTTATGCTCCTCATATGGTGCGGGCGCGGCGAGCGATACTTGAATATGGCGGAGCTGAGAAAAGCAATGTATTTACCCGCATTCAAATGGCTCTGTTTGGCGCCGTTCCCTGGCGAGCGGTCCCTGTCATGCCGGTTGAGATTATGCTGTTGCCCAAATGGTTTCCGTTTCATTTGAGCAAAGTTGCCTATTGGTCGCGTACAGTTATCGTGCCATTACTGGTTTTGATGGCGAAAAAACCTGCGGCGAAAAATCCTCGCGGCATTGACATTGATGAGTTGTTCGTCGTTCATCCAAATAAAGTGAATAACTGGCATACGAACAGAGCCAAGTCCGTATGGAACCATGTCTTTCGCGTAATCGACGATGTGTTGCGGTGTGTCGAGCCGATTATTCCGAACAAAATAAGACAGATTGCTATTAATAGGGCTGTCAGTTGGGTCGAGGAAAGATTAAACGGGATTGACGGTCTTGGCGCCATTTATCCTGCTATGGCGAACAGCGTCATGATGTTTCATTGTCTTGGATATTCTCCGGATCATCCTTCTGCGGCAATAGCTCGCAAATCCGTCGATAATCTGGTGGTAGATGGGCCGGGACGGTCATATTGCCAGCCATGTTTATCTCCGGTGTGGGATACTGCTCTGTCCGCGCATGCTCTTATGGAGGCGAAGGCGGATCAGGCCAGCATAGATAGGGCATGCGACTGGTTGGCAAAAGAACAAGTGCTAGATGTTGTCGGGGATTGGGCCAACTGGCGTAAGGACGTGAGGCCGGGAGGATGGGCGTTCCAATACGCTAATCCGTATTATCCCGATCTGGACGATACCGCCGTTGTCATTATGGCGCTTGATCGTTGCAACCGCGATAAATACAAGAAAGAGATCGATCGTGGCGTCGAATGGGTGCTTGGCCTGCAATCCAGCAACGGAGGCTGGGGAGCATTCGATGCGGATAACGATTATTATTATCTGAACTATATTCCTTTTGCCGATCATGGAGCGCTGCTTGATCCTCCAAGCTCTGACGTTACCGCCAGATGTTTGTCTATGTTGGCCCAACTTGGATATGACAAAAACAATAAGCACGTCGCCGCTGCGATAAACTATCTCCGCAAGGAGCAGGAGCAGGAAGGATGCTGGTTCGGTCGGTGGGGGACCAACTATATTTATGGAACGTGGTCTGTGTTGTGCGCTCTGAACGCTATAGGCGTGGATCCGCAGGATAAGATGATCCGCATGGCTGTAGAGTGGCTGGTATCAAAGCAAAAACCTGATGGCGGATGGGGAGAAGACGGCGCAAGTTATTGGCCGGGCAAACCTAAAGGAGATGGGGCTGTAAGCACTCCTGCTCAAACTGCATGGGCGTTGCTTGCTCTGATGGCTGCGGGAGAGGTGGATAATTCCGCCGTGGCGCGTGGGGTAAAGCACTTGATCGATACCAGAAAATCCGACGGCACATGGGATGAGGATTATTACACTGCGGTTGGTTTTCCTCGCGTGTTTTACCTTCGCTATCACGGGTACAAGGCGTTTTTCCCATTGTGGGCTATGTCTCGCTATGGCCAATTGGGGCAGTCTAACTCGACGCAAGTTATGCATGGGATGTGACATGCTGGGAATTATCTGCGGTTTTAAAGCAGAGGCCGACATAGCTCAAAATGTGAAGGGAGCGCTTGTTGCAAACGCGGCATCCAGGCCAGAGTTGGCAAAATTCTTGGCCGAAAATCTGATAAAGCGCGGAGCCACCCGTCTGTTGAGCTTTGGAACTGCTGGAGGAATATCCCCCGATCTTCCGGTCGGCAGCATAGTAATAGGGGCGGCGGTAGTATCCGACAAAGGACGGTGGGAATGTGACAGAGAGTGGGGCGCAGAAATCCCAAACTCTTACAGCGGAGCGATCTGGGGTTCCGATGTTGTGATCGCCAACGCTTTCGATAAGGCTATGATATTTGGAAATTCCGGCTGCCTCGCCGCAGATATGGAAAGCCACTGCATAGCAGAGGTAGCTGTGGCGAATAAAATCCCATTCTCTGTCGTGCGCATAGTCACGGATACGTTTTCCATGAGCTTGCCTCCTGTAGCTATGGTCCCGTTCAATGAGGACGGAACTGTGAACGGTATGGGCGTGGCAATAAGTCTGCTGAAACATCCGTTGCAAATGCCGAATGTAATTCGCCTCGGCCTAAACACTGGCAAGGCCATGAAAAAGCTTCGGGCGATAGCCGCAGCGCTTAACAATCAATAATCTAAAGATTTTATAGCTGCTCTTATGAAGTTGCTCATGCGGAGCTTGTCTTTCCTGCCGTTTGAGCCGTTGACGCCGGAGTTTACGTCCACGCCAGAAGGGCGCACTTGCTGAATTGCTTGCTGAACGTTTTCAGGATTAAGCCCTCCTGCCAGGTAGGCGGTGGTTTTTGCGGCTATTTTGCTGCTTATTGACCAGTCGTGAGTGCGGCCAGTGCCTCCCATCTTGTCTTCATAACGAGAATCCAGCACCAGGCCATGCGCTGCTCCGGAATAAGCGGCAGCTATATCGACTGCTTCCGGGCCAGTAATATGTAGAGATTTTAGCAGGGTTATATGTGGAACCGCCCCTCGTATTTGCCGAAGATCATCTGGCGTCGCGTCGTTTCCTATTTGCAGGAAATTTGTTCCAGTAAAAGAGACAAGCTTAATGATGCCATTGATGCTGGAAAAGTGAGTGACGATAACTTTCGCGGCGTCTTTAGGAAGTTTTTGAATTATATCGCGGGCAAGCTCTGCGCTTACCTGGCCTGCCGCGCTTTGCTCAACTCCAACCATGAATCCAAGGGCAGTCGCTCCGCAATCAAGCGCCATGCGGGCCTCGTCATAATCTTGAAGCCCGCATATTTTTATGAACGGCATGATGTTTTATGCCTTATGTGTTTTATCCATAAATTCCTGAACATGGTTGCTGAACACATAGTCCGCTTGGCGTTGTTTGCTGAGATCGACGGAAACCATCGGGCCTTCCGTTCTTGGTCCACGCAGAGCAACCATGGCCAGCTTTAGCGGATTGGCGCAAGCATCGTTTGCGGCAGTTGGTTCATATCCGCAATGCACCATGCAGTTAGCGCACTTTTCGTATTTTCCTGTGCCGTACTTGTCCCAATCTGTGGAGCTCATCAGCTCGGCATAGGTTTTTACGAAACCCTCTCCGATCAAATAGCAGGGACGCTGCCATCCAAAAATATTGCGCGTCGGCAGACCCCATGGAGTGCAGTCATAATTCTGATTTCCGCACAGAAAATCCATGAACAAAGCCGACTGGCTGAATTTCCACTTTGGCTTGCCCTGTTTTGCGCGCTCTTTGCCCAAACGGAAGATGTCGCGGAACAGATTGTTGGTAGCCTGCCGGTTAAGAAAGTGCTGTTGATCTACGGCTCTTTCATATGCATATCCCGGAGAGATGGTCATGTCGTGAAGCCCTATCTCCATCATATGGTCGAAGAATTTTGCCATACGCTCGGGGACGGCGTTGTTGTACAGAGTGCAGTTTATATTGACGCGGAAGCCCTTGCTTAGAGCCACTTTTATCGCCCGTTCGGCGCGCTCATATGTGCCTTCAAGATTGACTGAACGATCATGATCCTGCTGATCGCCGTCAAGATGCACTGACCAGTTGAAATAGGGGGATGGCGTGTACAAGTCTATTTTTTTCTCAAGCAACAAAGCATTGGTGCAAAGCGTGACATACTTCTTGCGAGCGACCAGAGCGTTTACAATTTCCGGCATTTCTTTGTGCAAAAGAGGCTCGCCGCCTGGGATGGATACGACAGGAGCGCCGCATTCCTCGACAGCATCGATGCATTCCTGAACGGACATGCGTTCGTTCAATATTTCATCGGGATAATCGATCTTGCCGCAACCGGGGCAGGAAAGATTGCATCTGAAAAGAGGTTCCAGCATAAGAACAAGCGGATAACGCTTATTGCCACGAAGCTTCTGTTTAAAAATATAAAGAGCAATATCAAATTGCTGACGCAAGGGAACGGACACGGTTAACGCCTTTCTGGTTGAACTTATATTCTAATTAGCAGTCCGCGGCTGGGCCTTGGTAAGGGCCAGAGGCAGACGGAAATGGACATCTTCCTGAACTCCGGGGAGGACAGAGACTTCCTCGACAGGCTCGATTTGCTTCAAGCGCTCAATCAGATCCTGTATCAAGTCTTCGGGAGCGGAGGCTCCTGCGGTGATGCCGACGGTCTTGGCGCCCTTTATCCACTCCGGCTTCAGGTGAGAGGCGTCCTCGATGAGATAGGCGTGTATGCCTTCCTCTTGAGCGCGCTCTCTAAGGCGGTTGGAGTTTGAGCTATTATGAGCGCCTATAACCAGAACGACATCGACGTGCTTGGCAAGATTGCGCACAGCGCCCTGTCTGTTCTGAGTGGCATAGCAAATATCTTTAGTCGCCGGGCCGACGATATTGGGAAAGCGAGCTTTCAAAGCGTCGATAACGCCCTTGGTGTCGTCCACACTAAGCGTAGTTTGCGTTATATACGCAAGCATGTCGGGGTCTTTGATCTCCAGCTTTTTGACGTCTTCGACGGTGGAAATAAGATGAACCACTCCGGGAATGCGGCCTAAAGTGCCTTCAATTTCAGGATGGGCTTCGTGGCCGATCAGGATAATCTCGCGTCCGGCCTTGGCATAGCGCTGACCTTCAGTGTGCACTTTCGAAACCAGAGGGCAGGTGGCGTCAATGACAGTCAATCCGCGCTGTTTAGCGTGCTGCTCAATTTTCTCCGCAACGCCATGGGCGCTGAATATGGTGACTGCTCCGGCGGGGACTTCGTCGGTCTCCTCGACAAAAATCACGCCTTTCTCAGCCAGTCTTTTCACCACATGAGGGTTATGAACAATCTCGTGGCGCACATATATCGGGGGGCCGAATTTTTCCAGAGCCATTTCCACAATTTCAATTGCGCGTTCGACGCCTGCGCAGAATCCCCGAGGCTGGGCTAGAACAACCTTCATAATGTTGTGACCTTAAATCTTGAGTTGGAACCGGTTAACGTGTCGGCAATTTAGAGAGCTTAGAGCGCAAAGTAAACCCGACTGGAAGGTTATAAAATTTGTCAAAAGAATCAATGCGAAGCGAAAAAACCGAGACATACAAGCAACACAACGCAAGGTTGTGTAAACAATCGTACATTAGTATTACTCGAGCTTAACCATATTTATGAAAAATTTACCAACCTTAATGTATGGTTGTCCACAGGTGTTGATAAATCACTTTAAGAGCATAAACGATACATATTTTTGTTGCTGGAATAGTTCAAGATTTTCTTTTAGCGTCGCCCAGTTCTCGAATAAGAACAATAAGCGAAATTCACTCCTTAAGGAGCATGTATATGATGGGTCATGAATCTGTAGCAGCGTTAAGCGTCATGAATTCAAGCCTCGCGCAAATGATCGAAGACACGATCCTGTTTGGCAAGCTGGAAGAGATTGAAACGCTTTTGGATCAAGTTGCGGATCATCCCGATATTTCCGACGAGCTGCGATATGGACTTGAGGGATTGCGTTACTTCCGTTCGCATTACACTCCGTCCATGCAACAGATGTCGCCTTCTACGCGCCAACGAGTGATGCAGTTCGATACCGACTGGTCTATGCAGCTTTTAGATATGCTCCACAAAGGCGAAATGAAAGAGATGGCGGAGCTAAGCGCCTAGTCTTTCCATCTTTCCACAATCTGCGCAGCTTTGACTCCCGAGCGAATGGCTCCTTCAATAGTGGAGGGAAGGCCGGTGTCGGTCCATTCTCCCGCCAGCGCCAGATTTTTCCATCCAATATATGCCCTGGGTCGGCGCAGATTTTGCCATGGCGTGGCAGCGATAGTAGCGCGTTTCTCCCTAAGCATTCGATAGGGAGGCACTTTCTCAGGATCAAGATCGTAAAGTTTCGCAAGGTCGCGCCAGATTATGCGCGATTGCTCATGCTGGTGGCGCTCATCGTATCTGTCCGCGGCGCTGATTGTAACTGAAACTACGCCGTCTTTGACGAAAGACCATTCCGCCATTCCGCCGATTAGCCCCGTAAACCCGGATATGTTTTTCGGCACCTCGACGCGATAGTGAGCGTTTAAGATGGCGCAGAATTCGTTGGGCACTGTAAGGTCGGGGATCATCTCCTGAACCACCCATGGCGGCAGAGCCAGGATGACCCAATCATTGGGATCAAGCTCTACAATGACGTCGCCGAAGTTAAGCTCTTTCACCCGCTTGTCTTCGACCACCATGCTGCGTATGCGGTGGCCAAATCTCATGGTAGAGCCGTGCTGGCGCAATACATTCAAGCACGGCATCACGAAACTTTCGGACATGCCGATCTTTGGCATAAGAGGGTGGCATGATTTTCCGCCTGCAGCAAAGCTCTGCATAAACAGGTTGCGCAGCAGAGAGGCGGAAGCAGTCGCAGGTTCAATGTTCAGAGCCGATATGACAAGAGGCTTCCAAAACCTGCGATACAAATCAGAATTAGGATCGAGAAAATCCGACACCATATCGGTTTTTCCTGCGGCCAGCAGTTTTATGCTCGACAGATAATCGCTCACCTTAGTATTGGGCACGCGCCGATTTTTGTTGAAAATCCATTTGGGAAAAAATCCGTCGTTTATATCAATCGTCCAGCGTTCCTTGCTTTCAAGGTCCATGAACGGGAATAAAGCAGCTCCCGGTCCGGTCATGCTGTCAGCGGCTTGTGTCAGGAAAAGGTAATCGTGAGTGGCTACGTTCCCCGAAAATACTAGGTGATTTCCGTTGTCTATGCGGCAACCAAGACCTCTGTCCATGTATGATCTGCAACGTCCTCCGGCAAAGGGAGCGGCCTCATATACGGTCACTCGCTCTCCCATAAGCGTCAATTGCAAAGCAGCAGAAAGCCCTGCAAGCCCGGCTCCTACTATGTGAATATGGTTGGGTCCGCTCATATGATTACAATCCTAAAAAACCGGTCAGCATAAGTGACGCTTTTTGCCACTTGGTAAGATTTACGCGTGCGGACAGGTCATTCCAATCGCGCACTATAAGTTGTTTATGTATGGCTCCGTAATATGCGCGCATAATCTTGGCCGGTCTCATCGCGGAGGATGGGCACTTTTTCATCGCGTCGTCGGCCTTTAGAAAATGATCGCCTGCAACAGAGGCAAGCCCGCGGCAAACCGGTTTTATGCCGGGATCGTTTAAAATTTCTTTTGGTATGCGCGAGCTTATATTGTGCTTGTCCAGAAGCTCGGACGGAAGATAAAGCCGCCCGCGTTCCGCGTCTTCGTAAAGGTCGCGCAGAATGTTGGTCAGTTGCAGCGCTCGCCCGAGATGATGGGCGACTTTCATGGCGTCGGCGCTGCTGTCTCCAAATATGCGCACCGATACCCGTCCTACGGCGCTGGCTACGCGATCGCAGTAAAGATCGAGAATTTCCATGGATGGAGCGCAAACCGGGTCAGAGGCGTCCATCTCCATGCCGTCGATTATTGCCTGAAAATCTTCCTCTATAAGCGAATATCTCTCAATCGCAGGGGCTAGAGCCGCAGTTATGCTGTTGCTGGCCTTCTTGCGTTTAAACAGATCGCTTATGTATAAACGCCAGTCCTCAAGCCCTTTCTTACGCAGCTCGATTGAAGCGATATCATCGACAATATCATCTACCTCTCGGCAAAAAGCGTATAGCGCGAACATGGCTTCGCGGCGAGGCTTGGGAAGCGAGATCATCCCGGCAGTGAACGAGCTGCGTGACGCAGACACGCGCTTTCGCACATCCTTTATCGCTTCGGAATAACTTATATCTGTCATGACCATGCGCGAAG
>JAQUWX010000019.1:0-9309 GCA_028692635.1 Alphaproteobacteria bacterium | reverse complement strand
GCTTTTGCCCATGAGAATTTCTGCGAATTTATTAAGCCGCGCTACTTTTACGTTAGGCTCCAGCAGAGGATTATCGCTTATATCGTCCGCTGCGCGGGCAAAGCGATAGAACGCGTGAACGTGAGGACGAAGCTCAGCCTTGAGCAGAAACGAGCCTACGGGGAAGTTTTCCGTCTCGCTGTTTTTACCGCTTGGAGTTTCGATCATAATTGCACCGCCTGAGTTCTGTCTTTCCACATACCGCCCTTACCTTGCCAGTATTGTATAGCGGAGTCGATGGTTGCTCCAATATAGAAGATGGCAGACAGGGGGAGGGCAAGCGCCCAGAGGAATGACAACCCGTAAAACCGCACTATGGCAGCATAAATGCAGGTCATTATCATATAGGAAGCAAAGCCGGTTTCGGCCAGAACCGGGCAACCGGTAAGCAATGCGAGAATGGGAAACATAAACAAAAGCGCAAGTCCCAACACGGTTCCTAAAAGCAGAAGAGCGGAGTAATTCAACTGGGTGAAAGCTGTGCGAGCTATCATTTTCCAGATGTCGGCGATTTGAGGATATTCTCGAACGCTAAGAACGTCCTTCGCAAGGGAGAGCGATATATTTCCCATAGAGCCCTTTGGCCCTCCGTCGAGCTTTATGGCGGCAGCCAGCGAGCAGTCGTCAATAAGAGCGGATTTTATCCGCGCCATTCCTCCGATATTGGCAAGAGCCTTCTGCTTTACAAGCATGACCCCTCCTGCGGCGGCAGCTATCTTTGAGGACGGATCGTTAGCTTTTCTGAACGGATAAAGCATCGAGAAAAAGAACACAAAAGCGGGTATCAAAAGCTTTTCCGCGAATGACGAGCAATTCAATTTCACCATCAACGAATTAAGATCAAGATCGTCCGCCATTGATCGAGCCACCAGTCGGCGCAAACTGTTCTTGGGATGGGCAATATCCGCATCGGTGAACAACAGATATTCTCCGATGCTTTTGTCCACGCCGTTTTGCAAAGCGGCGACTTTCCCGCTCCATCCTTCGGGAAGTTTGGCTGCGTTCAGCACCATAAGTCGGTGCGCGTTCTGCGATTTATCGGCAATGCGATAGGCGACGGAGGCGGTGTTGTCTGTGCTGTGATCGTCTATCAGAATGATACGCCACGGTCCGGGATAGTCCTGATCCATAAGGCTGGGCAGAGATTTAGGAAGAGCCTCGGCTTCATTGCGAGCGGGAACGATAATATCGACGCTGGGCCATAAAGTTGGCGAAGGAACATCGTCGTCGATCAGCAGAGGCTGCCAGAACGATCCGTGAAATAAAGCAAGATAAACCCACCCAATCAAAACAAGAACGGATAAGGCGATTATGAACCACAACATAACGATCTCTCAGCAATATCCGTTAGCGCGAAACCAGGTAATTGCGCTTGTGATGGCGGCTTGCGCCGATTGATAGTGATAGCCCAATTCTTTCTCGGCTTTTTGGGACGAGAAGAACATTTTTTTCTTTGCCATGCGCAGCCCGTCGATGGTGACAAAAGGCTCTTTGCCGGTGTGTTTAGCAATAGCCTCTGCAACATAGGCGATCGGAAACAAAGGCGCGATAGGAATTTTGATTTTTGGAGCGGAACGTCCAACCTGTCTCGCAATTACAGAGAGAATGGTTCCAAGCCCCATATCTTCCCCGCCCAGAATATACCTCTCGCCGATTTTTCCCCGTTCGAAGGCCAGCCAGTGTCCTTCGGCTACATCGTCCACATGAACTATGTTAAGGCCGGTATCTACGTATGCGGGCATTTTACCCTTAACTGCCTCTACTATGATCCGGCCAGTAGGGGTGGGGCGTATGTCTCGCGGTCCTATGGGGGTGGATGGATTGACGATTACGCAGGGCAGTCCGTGTTGTTTTATCAATCGATTTACGGCTTGTTCGGCCATGAATTTGGACCGCTTATAGTGGCCGACCATATCTTCGAGATTGGAAGGGGTTTCCTCTGTTGACGGAGTGCCATCCATGTTTATGCCTATGGTGGCAACCGAGCTTGTATATACAACGCGCCTTATATTTGCCTCAAGCGCCGCTTCCATAAGAGCTATTGTGCCATCGACGTTTATCCGGTGCATGGCGGCAGGATCCGGGACCCATATGCGATAATCCGCAGCCACATGAAACAAAGCCTGGCACCCAGCCAGAGCGGACCGGTAAGTATTGATGTTGGCGAGATCGCCCTCGATTATTTCTATGTCCGATAAGCCTTCCAGATTGCTTCTGTCATTGCCTGGGCGAGCAAGAACGCGCAGGTGGTGGCCCTTGGCATTAAGGTATCGCGCAACAGCGGCTCCGACAAACCCGGTGGCTCCGGTGATAAAGGTTATAGGCTGATTTATCATGTGTTGAGTTATAAGGGTTAGAGATATCTGGTTCAAGCTATACCAACGGCCGTTTAGCCCCCAAGACATAAGAGGGCAGCGTGCGTTATGACAGCTTTCTCAAAAGGTTGGGGCGGGGGCCTAGTATAGATGCTTTAAGGACACATTAAGATGATTGGTGAAAATCGGTTAACTAATTATCAACTGTCCACAGAGTCATATTACAAGGTTGGAATCTATGAGGTGGACCAGGCGGTTGGCGTCGGTTTGCCTTTGGTCAACAGTGCTGTAGCGCTGCGATAGGCGCATCATATAATATGTAAAGGTTTCATATGTTCAGGTTTTTTTCCACATGTCTGGCTTTGGTGTTTCTGATCGTCGGTTGCGCCGGGAGCGAGATGAGCGAGGCCAAGAAGACGGCGGGACGCCCCCCCGTTCTTGCGGAAGTTCCAAATGCCGATGAAACTGTGCGTGGAGAAGACGATCCTGCGATTGTTACTTTGGAATTGAAAGCCGGATTGCGGGAGCGTCGTCTCTCGCGAAGCGAGGAATTGCCAGGAAGCATAATTGTTCCCGCAACCAATCTTAATGGCGTTCCTCTTGTCGCAGCTTTGCAGGCAGTTTTGTCTGGAACCGACGTTTCTTTATCGTGGGATTCTAAATCATGGGAAGACAAGCTTATTACCGTCACCAACTTGAGCGGACCTCTGCCTAGAGTGGTTGAAAAGATATGTGGCTCGGCGAGGGTGTTCTGCTCATATCGCCATGGACTATTGGAGATAAAGGAAAAAGAAACTTTTATTATTGAACTGCCATCTATGCCTGAGACAGGTGGAGGAAGCAGCAGTAGTAGCACTATGAGCTCCGGTAGTAGCAGTGGAACCAGCAGCATTCTCAATTCCAGTAGCGGAAGAAGCAGTAGCAGCAGTAGCTCTACGGCGAACAGCATGGCCGAGGCGATAACTGAGCTGGCCGGAGAAAAAGTCAAAATCGATCAGCAGGGCGGCAACCTTATTTACACTACAGACGTTGATGGCCAGGAATCTGTGCGGGAGTACTTGGACCAGCTGCGAAACGGTCGTCCGCTTGTAGTTATGCAGCTTTATATATGGGAAGTTACTCTAAGCCGGGCTAACGCGGCTGGCATAAACTGGTCATCGTTCGATGTGCCTAAGATAGGTGGAAACTGGGAGACTTTGAAGCTAGCCGGATCCACGGCTTTTTCATCGGTAACTTCTCCCGGAGTAAGCCTTGGAGCCACGCTTGCTGGTAAAGTAAACGCTGCCAGCGTTCTGAAATTTCTCTCCACGCAAGGTCAGGTGCAAACTATCAGCAGTCCGCAGTTGACATTCGTGTCCGGCGCTAATGCGGAGTTCCGCGTCGGCGGCAAACAGCGTTATGTGTCTCAGGTTGGGCAGTTGGTTACCAGTAATGTTTCCGGGTCAAGCTCGTCATCGGGCAGCGGCATAGGAACCAACACTGTATCGACGGACAGCGTGGACACGGGATTGATTGTGGACGTTAATGGTTCGTTTGAAAGCGGGGTTATAATTGCCAACCTTGAAATAACCATGCAAAACCTCATCAAAATGGAAAAAGTGGATTCCGGAAATGGAACCGAGATACAACTGCCGGTGACATCGGACAGGAAAGTTTCCACGATGATACGCGTTCGTCCCGGGGATAATCTGGTGCTGGCGGGCATGGTAAGCTCTCGCGATACAAATGATCGCGAAGGGATACCCATGCCGTTCGGAGGACGTCTGCCTACGATGGGATCGGATAAACTTGAAAACAGCGAATTGGTAATACTGGTGAAGCCGTCGGTTGTTCTGTTCTCTGACAAGGCGCTAAAGCTTGAAGAAAAGCGCAAAGAGATCAATACATCTTACTCAAGACCTTTGCCCGATGCTGTGATGATAGACAAAGATGGTCCTCAGACTATAAGCATGATGGATACGACGGTATCCAAGAAGGGGGCGGCTCGGGCTGCTCAAACTTCCGCTATTAAAAATGCTGTGACAGAAGAAAGAAGGCCAGCGTCGTTGATAAAGTCCTCTCATTCTTCCAAAGAGAGCGCTATTGTGGATAAAAGCATGATGCAGAGCGGGTTCAGCCAAGCATACGATGGTGTTGGCGCCGAGGAGGACAAGCTGTGAGATTGTTCGGTCGCTTTTTTAAAATCTGCGCTGTTTTTGCGGTTGTTGCGCTCGCCGGACCGGCAGGAGCCAGAGATGCTGCTTTCATGGATCCTGGAGTATCCAGTAGCTCTGCAAACAGCAGCAATGCCGTTACCGTTGAACCAAAAAGCGAGATTGATGTTGGAGAGGCTTATTTAAATATTGCTCGTCGTGTAGCGGTATTTTTTGTTAATCAGACTAGCGCTCCCATTGATGTTATTAATATGGCTATTAGTGGAGACGGCAACGTTACTACAACCATTATAAGTGATGATTGCTCGAAGGAGAACAAGATAGCGCCTAACAGTCGTTGTTCTGTAGTAGTATCGATCATGCCAACCAGCGGTGGCCCATGGTCGGCTGAGCTGTTGTTGACTCATGGAGGCGCAGGACGCATTGCGCGGGCCAAGATAAGCGGAAAGGTTTCGGGCGGGCAGGCTGTGACTGAACGCAAGGATATGGGCCTTGCTTTAAGCAGCAAGGAGGTCCAACCGATTAATTTTTCTGAAGTTGAAGCTGGCACTGGTCGCGCTGTGAGATCTGCTCTTATGGTCAACGACAGCGCGGATTCAATAACGATAATGTCGATTGATCTTATTGCGGCTGAAAACGGCCTGGAGAGGCTGGAGCAGGGATGTTCCGCCGATATGGACCTTAAGGCTGGAGAGTCCTGTCCTATAACTCTGGTGTGGAAGCCAGAGTCTAAAGGAAGCGTATCTACTGATTTAATCGTCCGTCACAGCGGGAAGCTTGGGTTTGTGGTTATTCCTGTTCGCGGAACGGCGAAGGAAGCGTCTGGGCAGACTACTACTGCATCAAAGGATCAGTCATCTTCCAAAGGCAAGGACAGCAAGACGGAAGCTCCTCCTACCGCGGATGAGCTGGACAAAATAACTTCTGGAAAAATACCGCAGGTATCGTCCGATGCTCTTGGCGGCGCGGCGAAGAGCGTAAGCTCTGCGGCATCCGAAAACGGTTCCTTTCGGTTGATAGGCACAGTTGGAAGTCGCGCTGTTTTGCTTAAACCAAATGGCAGCACAACAATAGCTGGGGTTGGGGAAGAGATCGCATATGGCGGAGATAAATTTGCCAAGGTCACGGAAGTGACTCCCAAGATTGTAGAGCTGTTTCTTGACGGAAAGAAAAAGCTGTTGCCTCTTGAAGAAGCTGAGGAACTGATCGCCAGGGCGGCGGAAAGCGCATCAACTAGAAAATCGGACAGCAAGCAAAGCACGAAGAGCTCATCTAAAGGCACAAGCTCCAAATGACCGATATTTTTAAATCTGAAATTGAGAAAGCGCAAAGCGAAGCTCTTAACATTCCGCCGCGCCACTATGAGCTGGCCGTAGCCGAACAGGCTATGAGGCGGACCAATGGTCGTCATTTATCTATTGAAGAGATACTTCGTCGCAATGGGTTCGTCCCCGAGGTAAGAGCGCACACGGCGACGCATGGCGGCGCACGAGACGATCTTACCATGCAATCTCTGCGCCTATATGTTTCGGCGGCCAATCAGGCGGCTATGGGGCTTTGCCTTATGGAGCTGCGAGACGGAGTGTTGCGCATCGCCGTTGGAGACAGGCTCGATGACGCAGATATTATTCGCATAACGAACGCTCTTAAGCGGGCAAACCGTGAAGTTCTGAAGGTGGAAGTGGAGCCTTGGGATAGGACTGAGCTTGCAAGGCTTATGCGCGAACAAAGCGAAGTGGCGGGAGAACGGTTGCTGCGAATTTTTGCGGCTTTGTCTAAGGACGCCGATGACGCTATGCTGATTGAGCAGGCGTTGAACGATATTCTCGCGGAAGCGCTGCAAAGCCGCACATCTGATATTCATTTTTCGTTACAAGAGGACGATGCTCGTTGCTGGATCAGGTACAGGGTTGACGGCGATCTTGTCTATAAGCACCTGGTGCCTCATCGAGTTATGGCCCCGCTAGTTACGCGCATAAAAACTGACTCTAAAATGGACGCGGCGGATCGTCAGCATCCACAGGACGGTCGTCTGGCCTTTGAGTGGCAGGGCCGCATGATCGACATTCGTGTCGCGGCATTGCCAGTGGCTCCTTCGGGCGAGAAACTTACATTACGTCTTCTCGATAGAGATAACCTGCGCAGTTTTGATGAGCTGTTTATCAATGCCCCTATTGTGGCTGAGCGTCTTAGGAAGTCTATTCACGCGCATACGAAAGATGGCGGCCTGATAATCGTAAGCGGTCCTACGGGGTCAGGTAAATCCACGACGCTTTATGGTATTATTCAAGAGATCGATCGTTCCTCGCGTGCGGTTTATTCGGTTGAAGCGCCGGTCGAGTACGATATGCCGCTGGTGGATCAGACTTCGGTTACGGATAATTCCGCCAATACTATCGCCGATATTATACGCGCTCTGATGCGGCACGATCCTGACGTTATAATCGTCGGCGAAATGCGTGACGGAGATACCGTCGAAGCCGCTTTGCGCGCAACCGAGTCAGGACACTTGGTTATAACAACGCTGCACGCGGTTGACGCATTGCATACTCTTGATCGTGTCGATGGTTTTCTAAGCTCTGCCTATCGTACAAGCGGCTTATACATACTTGGACATGCTTTGATCGCAAGTTTGTCGCAACGACTGGTTAAAACAGTATGCCCCGCATGCCATCATGAAGAGCCTGCTGGCGTTGTGTTTGGGGATGGAGAAAAATGCAAGGATTTGGGAATAAATCCTGGGGAAATGGTGGCTTTGGCGCATAAGGGCGGCTGCGATCTTTGCAATCACACGGGATTTCTTGGTCGAACTCTTGCTCTTGAAGCTATGTTCCCGCCGGACGATCAGGCAAGTCGTAGAGCTATAACTGAGATGATGGTTTCGAATGTGACAACTTCGGTCGTCGATGTTCCTGGCACTATTTACATGCCGCGCCGTGAAAGCATACGCGATCTTATTCGCCGGAATGCGATAGACGCTAATATGGGCGCATCGCTTATGGTCGAAGAGGCAGTCGCTCGCCAGAACCGAAGATAGAAAAAGAGGCGGGGGCCATGAAACTTTATCATGCTCGGTTTGCTCAAGCCCAACCCGGTGGCTCGGTTGTAGTCCATGAGGATGATTTTTATCTTCCCGATGTTACAACGGTAAGGCGTCAGCTGGTCAATAAAGGTTTTTATCCAATAAATATATGGGAATTGAAGCCATCCATGTTTGAGTGGATGGATGTGCGTTCACGCGACTGGCAACTTCAACTTTTAAGAGCTTTGCGTTTTCAAACGGTAAGCACTTCTGCCGGTACGGCGCTGCTTAATATAATCGAAGGCGAACAAACTCCGGCAAGACGCTTGGCTTTTCTGCCTGCTCGCACGGTGCTTAAGGGCGGCGGATCGTTTGCTGAGGCTCTTAAGGAACTTAAATTGATGGATGCCGCCACTATGGCAATCATAACTGCGGGAGAAAGGGCTGGGGATCTCAAAGGCGTCATTGCGCATGCAATTGAGCATGTTGAAGAGAAGGGTAAACAGTACAAAGCTATAATGGCTGCGCTTGGTTGGCTATCGTTCGATATTATAAATATTATAGGCGCCATATGGGGCGCTCAGTTCGGGTTTATTCCTTATTTGAAAAAGCAGGGAATAAAAACGACAGACATGGCTGCGATTGAGAAATTCAACAGAAGCATAGAGCTGGTAAGCTGGGTCAATGGCACTTTGATAGTCGTCACGACCGCTATAGTCGTGGGCGGCGTTTTTCTTGCGGGGTCATACTGGTTTAATCGCCATAAGCCGAACCATTTTGCATCCAGGCTTATGATGAAAACTCCTCTGATAGCGCATTATCTGCGCAATGTGAGCATTCAGGATACCAGCAAGCTTATGACTCGCTTGCTAAGAGGCAAGGTTCCTCTGGCTGATTCTATAGAAATTATCCTTGAAAGCACGGTGGAGCCTGCGACGCGCATATACTGGACGGATTGTCAAAAGAGAGTGCGGTCCGGTATTGAGCCGTCAAGAGCATTAGGGCGCTGGCCTATGACCAAAGCGGAGTGCGATCAGATCGCCACCATCCAGTCGGTAGATCAGCTGTCGGAAGTTTATGATTCTATCGCTGAGGAACGTCATTTGATGGCAAAGACAGATCAGCGTAAGATAGTCATATTTGGCATTATGGCTATGATGGTTTTATTTGGTGCTACGGTTCTGACGATGATTTACCTTCTCATGATTCAGAATACCGGCTTTCTTGAGAACCTCAATCAAATGCGAGGCTAAAAACAAATGGATAAGAACACGATTCAAGCCATCAAGCGTTTAGGACTTAGCGTCAGCAAGTTCGGCTTTTCCGAAAAGGTGAAAATGCTTGAAGGAGCTGAGGGAGAAGTCTCTGGCAATAATGCGGCGATAGAAACCGAAAGCTCTCTTTCGCGCATGATGATGGGACCTGTTGGGGCAATTAACGGATTTCATTTTCCCGTGGATCTAATCGGTGGTTGCTGCCCGCGAGTGGCTGGCGAAGAGGAGGAAATTTCCTGGAATGCTGCCGCAGAAGCGGCTGACAGCGAAAGAATTAAACTTGTTTGGCAATCATACGGGGATAAAATCTGGTATCTTGCCGTTCGTACTGCTGATCTTGCGTCATTTCCAGATACATGGTGTCCATTTGCGGCGCTTTTGCCGGGAATGAAGGATGCTACGCGTATGCCGGCGTGTTACACCTACTTTAGCGATGAATCCGCGACAATGATGACTATTACGGAAAGCGGACTTCAAATTCACCGTGGCACAGCTTCTGTGGTGCG
>JAQUWX010000081.1 GCA_028692635.1 Alphaproteobacteria bacterium | reverse complement strand
CCCTGCACCAGTATGGAGAAGACGACTATTATGTAAATCATGGCGAGAATTAGTTCCTTCTCCAGCCCAGAAGGAAGAGAAAGAGCCATGGCAATAGAAATACCTCCGCGCAACCCGCCCCAAGTGAGCAGCCTGATGGTACCGCGCTCCATAGGATGGAACATGCGCGTCATAGCGATAGGCAATCCAACGCTGACAAACCTGGCAAACAACAAGATAGGTATAGCCAGAAGTCCCATAATAAAATGCTGTCCGGTAATGGTGATAACAACCAGCTCCAAACCTATCAGCATAAACAGAATTGCGTTTAAAACTTCGTCCAGCAATTCCCAGAAGAGATAAAGATGCCTTTGCGTAACCACTATTGCAGTTGGCTGCCTTCCACGACTTCCAATAACAAGCCCGGATATAGCGACAGCGACTGGGCCAGACAAGCCAAGAATGCCAGCAAGCACATAACCTCCAGAGGCAAGCGCAAGAGTCAGGAGTATCTCAACCTTATATTCGTCTATAGTCCGCAAAAGATAGGACGTGAACATTCCAACCATCGCGCCGAAACCTATGCCGCCGGCTATTTTCCAGACCAGATCCACAGCCATTGATCTAATTTCGAACTCTTGCGTCTTGGTTATAACGCCAAGCAGAGTCACAAATATTACGACGCTAACCCCGTCATTGAACAAACTCTCGCCACCGATGCCCGCGTAAAGGCGCTTTGATATGCGAGCCTTCTTTAAAATAGCCAGAACAGCGATAGGATCGGTCGGAGAAATTATGGCGCCGAACATCATCGCATACACCAATGGAAGATCAAACCCGAGCGCATGAGCGACAGCCCAAGTCAGTCCGCCGGTTATAACCGTGGATATCACCACCCCCAACGTAGCCAGCGCAATTACCGGAGAATGTACTCGACGCAGCTCGCTCAAATCTATCTGAAGCGCTCCGGCGAACAGCAACAGAGACAGCATTCCATCGAGAAGAACGTCGCTGAAATTTATAGATTTTAATACGGCGCTTATCTCGCCAAGATTGATGATGCCAAGACGACCCAGACTTATTCCAATAATCGATAACAGCAGAGCAAATCCCATCAGGGCAATAGTGGTAGGTAATTTCAACCATCGTTGATTGATATAACCGACCAGCGCCACGGCTGTAAGTAACGAAGCAATAATCTCAAAAATAGTCATTTGCCGGATATTACTCTAGGCAGGTTTAAAGTCACGCAGCCTCTGCGGCATGCGTTTCAGTTAAAAGTCGATAGAGAGCTTCTTTATCCTTTGCAGCGCGCAACTCGTCGCAGAACTTAGCGTCACGGAGCAGCCTGGATATAGTAGCCAAAGCATGCAAATGATCCGCCCCGGCTTCGGCAGGAGCTAAAAGAAGAAAAACAAGATCGACGGGGCGCTTATCGACGGCCTCGAAATCCACCGGCTGCTTCAGCCTGGCGAAGAAAGCCCTTACTTGATTCAGCCCGGCGATACGACCGTGGGGAATGGCAATACCGCCACCCACCCCGGTCGTTCCCAGTTTTTCTCTCTCCCAAAGGGCATCGAAGATCGAATGATCGTCAATCCCCAGAAGAGAAGTAGCTCGAGCGGCCATATCCTGCAAAATTTGCTTTTTGGACGTTCCTTCGAGCCGCGAAATTACGGCATCGGCAACTATCAAATCACGCATAAAGACCGGCCTGTTCATTTGAGCTTACACAAGCAGTTGTTGATAAGTTCAGGTTTTAGACTTACCGGAAGCCACACCCGCATTTTGTGACGGATCGACCCAACCGATATGCCCATCTAAACGACGATAAATCATATTAAATCCGCCATTAGCCCTGTTACGGAACATCAAAGCGGGAAGATTTCCCAGATCGAGCCGCATAACGGCCTCGCTGACAGATATAGTTTCGATAGGAGTAGTCATCTCCGCAACGATCACGGGATTATCGCCGACCACTTCCTTAGAAGTGTCCAAGCCGCCTTCGAGAACAAAACTGTTAGCGATCATGGATTCTGTGGCCGAAGCATTATGACAACGATCTCTCAACTTCGCCTTATATCGGCCCAATTGCTTAGCAATACGATCCAACGCCATATCGAAAGCGGGATAGGGTTCACTGGCACTTGCATTGCCTTGAATAACCATTCCACGTCCGGCATGCACAGCTATGTCCGAACAGAAAAGATGAGCGTCCTTTGAAAAAGTAACCTGAGCATCAATAGACTCGCTGAAATATTTGCCTACAACTTCTTTAAGTTGAGCGGCGACATGCTCACGCAACGCGTCGCCAACATCCATTTGCTTGCCTTTAACGGAAAGTTCCATGTTTTATCCTGTGCAGTTAAATCGTTTTGTTAAGGTTAGGTCATCACGACCATCGGTCCTGTTTAGAAAGTCGTAGCACCGCAGAACCGCAGCTTGCGCATAATCGACAAAAAGGAAATGGTTAATCCTATTTGCAAATCTGGGGGTAGGATAAACCTTGGTAAACAAGTGTCAAGCTCTGAAACTAATTAGAGGGGTTTTTACTTTCTAGACCTTTTTTCACGACGCCTTTGAGACGAAGAAGGAATGCGCAAAGCCTCCCTGTACTTTGCGACAGTACGACGCGCCAAATCGATACCCTCGTACCGCAAAAGATCGGCGATTTTATCGTCGGACAGAATGTTGTCGATTGCCTCGGCATCGATGAGAGACTTAATGCGATCGCGCACAGCCACAGCCGCGACGGTTTCATTTCCACCCGTAGTGGCAATAGCGTTGCTGAAAAAATACTTCAGCTCAAAGAGGCCTCGAGGCGTAGCTATATACTTATTCTGAGTAACCCGGCTCACCGTAGATTCATGCATCTCCACCGCAGCGGCGATATCGCGCAGGATAAGAGGCTTCAGATGCTGAATCCCATGAAGGAAGAACTTATCCTGCTGTTTCACAATCTCAGCAGCCACCTTCAAAATGGTATTAGCGCGCTGATGCAGAGCTTTGATAAGCCAGTTAGCCTGCCGCCAGCGCTCGCTTAGATATTCTTTATCAGCCTTTGACCTCGTCCCGTTCTGAATTTTTGCGTAATAGCGCTCATTAGCCAAAACTCTGGGAAGATTTTCGGTATTAAGCTCGATATGCCATCCCCCACCCGCCTGAGGCCGCAACATAACGTCAGGAGTAATCGGCTGCGCGACATCCGAAAAGAAAGGCGAAGCGGGTTTAGGATTAAGTTTGCGAATTTCAGATATCATCTGGTCCATGTCTTCAGCATCGACCATGCATAACTTTGTCAGCGCGCTATGTTCATGCTTTGCCAGAAGATCGAGATGCTTTAGCAGTATCTGCATAGCAGGATCCAGGCGGTCCTTCTCCCTCAATTGAGCGGCCAGGCACTCCGGCAAAGACCTTGCAAATATTCCGGGGGGATCCATGCACTGGAGTTTATTGACGACCTTCTCAAGTTGCTCGGCTGAAGCGCCCAACTGCAACCGGATAGAGGAAAGATCGGCAGGCAAATACCCCGCTTCGTCCAAAAGCTCTACCAGCGCGGTAGCGATCAAAAGCTCAGCCGGATCGATAAAATCAACGTGTATCTGTCCCAGCAAATGCTCTCTAAGGCTTGGCCCCGCGGCGACATTTTGAGCGGACGAAAGATCGTCGTCGTTAAAAGAGTTTCTGCCGCTGCTGGAAAAACTGTCTCCGCCGCCATAGTCGTCGGACGCAGCCCCGCCCTCGTCAGCAACTTCAGCGGTAGAGCCTATGTTGATTTCTTCCGATGATAACTCCGCGCCATCTTTATCTCCTTCTGGAGCGGATGCAATCGGAGCCTCCCCCTGGCCGAGATCGATCCTGTCGCCTTCAGCGCTATCGTCTGCGCGCTCAAGCAGCGGGTTCTTCTCGACTTCCTCGGATATAAAGTCGCCCAGCTCCTGGTTCGACATCTGCAACAGCTTAATAGCCTGCTGCAACTGAGGCGTCATAACCAGCGCCTGCGTTTGCCGTATATCAAGACGTTGAGAAATACCCATGGGACCTGGATTTGCGTTTCAAAATGAACTTATCGCCATTCTAAAACATTTATTTCCAATAGGGAAATTGATAACAATCAGCGCAATCCGGATCGTCCGACGAGATAAAGTCTTCTTTTGCAACTGCGAAGACAGTCCTGCACTTTAGCTAAATTAAGCTCCATACCTTTGCCAGACACTTTTATTCCGGTGCCGATAAAGCCTAAATTTATAGCCTCAGATATTTGACTGGCTATGATTTCTTCCGAAAAATCCGGTCCCTTAGGAGGAAATACGATCTTTTTTCCGGTTGTAATTTTTTCAAAACTTTTAACGACAGGTCTCTGCACTAAAACGCGCTGCCTGCCATCCTTCTCATTAAGCCATGTGGAAACAGCCGCAAAATCGTTATGAATAAAACCCCTCAAGCTGCAATAGTTGCTTATAGACGTTTGAGCGAACACATGTCCTATCCCGTACATTCCAGCGCAATCATGGACGTTCTTTAAAAGCTTGCCGAAAATACCATGTCTTAAAATTCCTGGATCGACGCAAACAGATTGCAGAACCCACACTTTTCCAGAGTCGTAAGTCTGATCCAAAACCCCGCGAGCTTCTCCACAAGTGATAAACTTGTTTTCAATAGCTCCATCAAGAGACGCGGCTTCCCTTATAACAGCAAGCCCGCATAATTCATCCTGCACGAAGCAACCGATTGTTTCTCCATCTTTCGGAAACAACTGATTTATGTTTTTCTCCAAAAGATGGTGTTTTTCGCCTTCTCCAAGATTGGCCCTTACGCGCAGATGTAACGACAATGCCATGTCGCCATACAAAGTCTCGTTTATTGGCCTGACTATGGTGCTTTTAAATTTTTCTACCGGAAAGTCTATGACTGTTTGAGGCGCTTTGTTTTTCATTAATAAATTCCGATCTAACTGTTCAGGTAAAATTGCGGGTCCTTAAGGGAGTTCATCCCTGTGGAGCAAAATCTATAAATCTGAGAAAAAGAACGCGCAGTCCCAAAACCCTCAGACTATAGTCCGAGAGAAGGATCGTCGCAGCGAGCGGGGCGCCGGTATTTTGTTGTTGGCAATAATCATGTCTTGAAAAGTAAATTAAACAACAAGCAAGATGCAACCTGATTTTTACTATCGCCCCATAAAAACGCACAAGTGATACAAATTAACCGTTTATTTATGGTTTATAGGCTTACTAAAACAATATCCGCCTGCAATCCGGTTGCGCAAGAGCATGAAAAAAATCAAAACATTGAAATTGAGGTTTACTCGCGCCTTCACCTTGACCGAGCTGGCCCTCGTATTAGGAGTCCTTGGGGTTGTCCTGGGATCTGTATGGGTCGCCGCCGGATCGGTTATGAAAGGATCGAATTTAAAGCTTGCCGCTGACAACGCATGGATTGTGCTCGACAACATGCACCAACTTTTCAGCAGCCGTTCATCGATGCCCGGCTATACCGGAGCGAACGTGGACAGAACCGCAAGTATGGTTTCTTCTGGGGTTTTTCCACGTTCTATCATCAATCAAACAACAAATCTTCCCAGAAATTCCTGGAGCGGGGGCTTTTGGATAGACACAGGATCGACCAGCAGCACTTTCCGCATGTATATGGACAGAGTGCCTTCAGGAGATTGCATTAAATTCATCGCCAGCGCGCTTAACGCGAATGGATTGTCTTCCGTCTATACATCTACCGGATGGATAGCAATAAACAACATCACGCCTCTTAATTTCACCTGCCCCGCCACCTGCCCACAATCGGCAGCCGGAGGAACCGGAGTGGCATGCATCGGTATGGAATTTTCTCTGTGGTATGCGCCGATGTAATTCGG
>JAQUWX010000018.1 GCA_028692635.1 Alphaproteobacteria bacterium | reverse complement strand
CATCTTTCCGACATCTTTAATCTCTTTTCAGGGTTAAGCTCCGATATTTTCAGCATCTCTTTTGCCATGTTGCACGGATCAAAATCAGTCATAAAACCGGTTTTCCCTGAGATTATGGCCTTCAAAGCTATCCCTACAGGAGTAGATACTATTGGCACACCTGCATCCAACGCCTCGACAAAGACCAGCCCGAAAGATTCTGAATCGCTTGAACAAACCAAACAATCAAATCCCGGCATAATGTCTCGCGCAGGAACATTCCCCATGAAATGGACGCGATCAGCAAGCCCAGCGGCAGAAATAGATTTCTCTATTTGATCGAGCAATTCTCCATAACCGACAATAACCAAACGCAGATCAGCTCGTTCTTTTGCCGCGATTGAAAAAGCTTCCACCGCTCGCACAGGATTTTTAGGCTCCATAAATCTTCCCACAAAACCGATTACATATTCATAATCTTCAAATCCGATACGTTTTCTCGCAGTCTTACGATCGGCAGAATAATCCAAACTGACTCCGTTAAAGATCACCCGCAGCTTACGTTCCGATATTTTAAGCTTATCCAGTGCATGTTTTTTCTCCTGCTCTGACACGCAAACGACAGCATCGCAGAACCAGCTTAACCCCCGCTCTATCCACCCATAAACCGGAGACGCATTGGGAGCCATCGTCATGAACGCGTGCGGAGTATAAACCATCGCCGTCCGCGGCAAGAAAATTCCAGCAATTCTAGCCAGCGCCCCGGCCTTAGAGCTATGGCCATGGATCACATCGAACAGCGGCAACCCCCGCAATAATTTATAAAGCTTAAGCAGATCGAGAAAATCATGCGCCCCCACCTCGCGCCGCATAGGAGACTCAAGCGCAATTACTCGCGGCCCCATGCTTCTCAATTCCGAGACGAATCCAGGCTCCGATCTAAACGGCGAGTAAATTACGGTTACGTCATCTCCGGCATCCATTCCGGCTCGAGCAAGATTGAGAACGACTCTGCCGCCACCGCCGCCCATAGCCTCGATTATGTGACAAACCCGCATGAGAGACGCCTTTTGAAAAGATGTATTATTTAGCTGGCAGAATATTCTTATTTATTTCCCGAAGGCTTTTAGATGACTCGGTTACCAGACAGCTTTTAAGAGAATGATATCCCGTAGATGAAAAGATATTCCACCCGAAAGATTCTTTAACGGACAAAGCGACAACCCCGATAAAAATCGAAAAAACGATCCACGCGATGAACGCGACAAACCATAAGGCAATTTTTCCAGGTGTCGTCAAGGCCGTACCCTTTATGGAGAACTAGTAAGCGCCAGAGCGATTCAACAGAACCGGGAAAGTCTTACAGATTATAGCGATGTCATGCCACAAAGACCAATTACGCACATACCAGCTATCCATCTGCACCCTGCGAGCATAGGTGACATCGTTGCGTCCACTGACCTGCCACAATCCAGTGATACCCGGGCGCACCCGGTAATAGTGGGCGATATCGCTGTAATACTTGTCTGTCTCGGCGATTATAATGGGGCGAGGCCCAACCAGGCTCATATCTCCCTTAAGCACATTTATAAGCTGAGGAAGCTCATCGATGCTGGTACGGCGCAAAATAGCTCCGATTTTTGTCACGCGAGGATCGTTGCGCAACTTCTGATCCTTATTCCACTCAGCGCGAGCCTCGAGATTTTCTCCAAGATATTTTTGCAAAAAGCTGTCGCTGTTGACAATCATCGAGCGGAACTTAAGGCAATTAAAAGTCTTGCCATTCATCCCCAATCTCTTATGCCCGAACATAGCCGCCCCGCCATCGAGCTTAACCGCAATAGCCACCGCAATCATAATGGGGCACAAAGCGACAAGCGCAGCGCCAGAGGCCAGAACATCGAAGCTCCGCTTCATAAAGCGAGGCAACGGCTGCTCCAGCTTACTGTTTCTAGTCATAAGCATCACGTCATGATTAAAGAAATACTGAGGCGTCATGCCCAACACCGGCAGTTGCCTAAACGGAGGAGACACCGAGAAAGGAACATCCTCACGCATCAGCTGAGCAATAGAACTGTCTGCATCCGACAATTCCTTGCTGTCCAAAGCAATGACCACATAATCGGCATTATACTTCGAGCAAAGGTTCGACCACAAACCGCCAGCCTTTGCCAACGCGCCCTGCAAATTTTCAATGCGCTTGCAGATTTTGTAACCCAATCCCGGCTCGGACAGCAAAGCCGCCTGAGCTTCATCGGCCATATCTCCGGTTCCAACCAGAATAGTGCGAACCTGCCAAACCCCAGAGCGGCGCATAATTCTGCGAGCGAAATTACGTCCGATAAGAATAACTATACCGGCAAACCCCCAACTGGACATAAGCCAAAGGCGAGAAATATCCTGCTTTGCCACGAACTGCATGAAACCATCGATCATCATGGCAAAAATCAAAGCGTTCACAACCTTCTGAACCTCAAGCCAGAACGGCATCCTGATGCGATAGTGTCCGGTGTGCTCGAACCAAAGCATGGTGCCCACAGCTATGGCCATGAACTTTATAAGGCGAGCGCCCTCCTCGCTGCTAAACAGGCTCGGAACGCTGCGGCCATAGAAAATGCTGTTTATGGAAGCAGCAACCACCCAGGCACAAATAAACCCGAAAGAAAGAGCCGTGGCATCCACAGCAATGAACCACCGCAGAGCCTTTGTAACTCCCCGCCTGACAGCAGGCTCGGCATTGTTATTGCCCTCTACATCTACGGACTCGATACCGGAAAGCAGCCCGGCAAGTTGACGCTCGGCATCGGGGCGCGATCCAACAAGCGGGTTCGCAGCCATATTAGATAATTTTATAAGCGGAAATTTACGCGCTAAAGCTTCACGAGGAGTCACTAATAAAAACCTTCCTTAAAAATTCAAAAACAAAGATACAACCAGCGATTGTCGTTACCCAACCGGACCGGTTCCTATATCAAATATGAAGATAAATTAACACATAAGAATGGCGTCTTAATACTTTCCGGCGAGCCGACCACGTGTCGTGGTGGGCATTAGTTGGCTCTGATATCAATTACAGAGCAAATTCAACCAATTACCGGCGGGCCGCCGGGGGCGTTAATTGGCGCTGATGTAACGTGCAAAATACATCCTGCCAATGAAGCACCCCACCCTCCACTACCGAGTCATGCCCGCGTAGGCGGACAAAATGCGAAGGCATTTTGAGCGTAGGGGCGAAGCCCCGAAGTCCGTAGGCGAAGCCGAAGGATGGAAACACGCAAAAAGCGTGTTTCCACAACTCCAGCGTCGCGTGTCCACGCGACGTATGAATCATCCACCGCGCAACCCCTCAAGCCGCCCTGTCATATTCCTCAATAATATCCGCAGCAGCGCTAAGAATGTTCCTCACCCACGGAGACATATAGGCAAAACAAAAGTACTGCCCTTCCCCTGCCGCCATAGCTCGCAATTGCACAGCAACAACCTTCGAGGTATGCGCTACCGCCCCAAGTCCCACTTCCATCGGATTTATTTCATGATTATCGTTCATCGCTCTCCCCCTGTTTCACGGTAAACGATCTCCAGATTCCTCTGGAGACCGGGGAGTAGTTACCGTGTAAGACGGCGCAGCGTATTTACGCAAGCGCTATTGTATTCCGCTGCCTCCCCAGCCGAAGCCGAGAGACACATCGGATTTACGAGCGGATGAACGCTCGCTTACAGGGGTAACTAACCCCGAAACAGCCTTTTTCGCTGCTTCACCTTCAGGCTAGCCAATAACGCCTGGGATGGCAATCAATTAAAGATTTTCATTGTATTTGAAGCGAAGCAAACTCTTTATTTAAAAGTCGCCGTCTTAAATTTCTCTAACTCCTCTTTGGTGAGCGGAGTTTTAGAAATAGTCTGGCCCGTAAGAGTATAGGAGCTTGGATTTTTGTTCTTATCCATAATGGATATGGTGTGAACGAACCTGCCGCCCCTGACGGTAACGGAAGATATCTCTACCGCCGCATCCGGGTTGGCCGTCTTTGGCAGCAATCTAACGATCCAGTTTTTCTCTTCTCCGCCCCTCATGACCTTAAAGTCTTTTTCCAACGCCGCCCAGTTGCCGCTCATCACGCCGCTTATAATGCTGGATGCGTTTTTGATGGAAGGCTGCTCTTTTACGGATGCGCGCAAACGAACGACGCTGCCTGAGAATTGAGCGATACCGGTAGGCGTTGTTACCATAGTAACCGAAACCGGCTCTTCCAATTTCCAGAGAAGCCCATGATCGGGAGAAATTACGAAGCTTCCGCTGGCTTTAGCCTCTTTGCCGCTAGCTCTATCAAGACCTTCGCTCTTGAAGTTTCCGCGCAGGATCTCTCCGCTTTCCAGCTTCTGAGAATCTTCTACCGCAGTCACGACGGGAGCAGGAGCGGCTGGAGCGGCCTCCTGAGCATAAGACGCCAACGGGAAAACCATAACCAGCAACGACAGAACATAGCGCAACATAACGCCCACTCCTTTTTCAAAAACCAGCAAAGACACAGTAGATTATACCGCTAATCACTTCCGGCCAATAGAGCTGTAAACGAACCCAGCGGCGCGCATTTCATCCGGCCTGTAAATGTTGCGTAAATCGAGCATTACCGGCTTCCGCAGCGTTTTGAGCACCTTGGCTATATCGAGAGCGCGGAATTCATTCCATTCGGTAAGAATGGCCACAGCGTCAGCGTCCTGCATAGCGTCATAAGCATCCTTACACCACACAACGTCCGTCAGAAGCTTTTTAGCCTCATCCATACCCTCGGGATCGTAGGCGCGAACGATAGCTCCGGCTTTTTGCAAAGCGGGAACGATATCGAGGCTCACGCTATCGCGCATATCGTCGGTGTTAGGCTTAAACGTCAGGCCCAGTATAGCGATGGTCTTACCGGAAACATTGCCTCCGCAAGCGGCCAGAATTCTATCCACCATTCCCTGTTTACGCTTATTGTTGATATCGATAACCGTCTCGATTATGCGCAACGGAGAGCCTTTCTCCTGAGCGGTACGAACGACAGCCAGCGTATCTTTCGGGAAGCACGAACCGCCATATCCGGGACCGGCATGAAGGAACTTGCGTCCGATACGACCGTCGAGTCCCATGCCCTTAGCCACCATTTGAACATCGGCTCCTACTTTTTCGCAAAGATCGGCCATCTCGTTTATGAAGGTTATCTTGGCGGCAAGGAAAGCGTTAGAGGCATATTTGGTCAATTCCGCAGTCTCGAGACTGGTAATGACCATGGGGGTTTCAATCAAATACAACGGACGATACAAAGCGGTCATAACGGCCCGAGCGCGATCGCTCTCGCAACCGATAACGACTCTATCCGGGCGCATGAAATCTCCGATAGCGGAGCCTTCGCGCAAAAATTCTGGATTAGAGCAAACGTCGAAATCGGCGTTAGGATTTTCCTCACGCACAATGCGAGCGACCTCACGACCGGTTCCTACCGGCACCGTGGACTTGTTCACGATCACCGTATATTTTTTAATGTGCTTAGCGATAGTGCGAGCGGCCTGATAAACATAGGAAAGATCCGCATATCCGTCGCCGTGCCTGGTCGGAGTTCCGACCGCGATAAACACGGCGTCCGCAGTCGCCACAACGGAAGCCAACTCCGTAGTAAACTTCAAAGCGCCTGAACGAACCGTCTTTTCCACCAGCTCATCGAGTCCCTGCTCATATATGGGCATAATGCCTTTATGAAGTTTCTCGATGCGACTTTCATCGTTATCGACGCAAGTAACATTAACGCCAAACTCCGCGAAACAGGCGGCGGAAACCAAACCGACGTATCCTGCGCCAACCACAACTATTTGCATATTTTATCCTTTTTTTATTTATTGATTAGATTGCACAAAGCGGCGCGAACCTTCGCGCCCATATCCGGGTGAGCCAAAGCGAAAGCCGCATTAGCTTCGATAAAACCGACTTTATCGCCGCAGTCGTATCTTGTTCCCTCATAGCGCAAACCATGAAATGGCTGCTTTCCGATCAAGCGAGCCATACTGTCGGTAAGTTGTATCTCTCCGCCTGCGCCTTTACCCTGAGCGCCAAGCTCAACGAAAATCTCCGGCTGAAGAATATATCGCCCTATTATGGACAGAGTGGACGGAGCCTTATCCGGCGCGGGTTTTTCCACAAGTCCCTTTATAGCAGCCAGACGTCCATCATCGCTGGAAACATCGAGAATGCCGTATTTATTAGTCTGCTCGCGAGGAACATCGACGACGCCGACCATATTTCCACCGACTTCGTTGTACGCCTCGATCATCTGTTTCAGGCATGGCGTCTTGGCAAGAATAACGTCATCCGCGAGAAGAATAGCGAAAGGCTCATCCCCTATAAGATGCCTTGCGCACCAAACGGCATGGCCCAGTCCGCGAGGTTCGCGTTGCCTGGTAAAAAGCAATTGCCCGGAGTCGATCTCCGTAGTGTCCAAAAGCTCCAGCTCGTGCTTTTTACCTCTAGCCTCCAGAGTGCGCCTTAGATCGTTGCTTTGGTCGAAATGATCTTCGAGCGCGCCTTTACCGCGACTGGTCACGAAAATGAATTGTTCGATCCCGGCAGCGCGAGCCTCATCCACAGCATGCTGAATCAAAGGGCGATCCACCAGCGTGAGCATCTCCTTAGGCATAGCTTTTGTAGCCGGCAGAAAACGAGTTCCCAAGCCCGCAACAGGGAACACCGCCTTACGAATTGGTTTTTTCATATTCCGTCCTCAGGTAAATTTGGCCCTATCTACCCTTGTTCCTCATCAAATTCCAGCACATCGTTCACAGCCTCGCATATTTCCTCCAAAGAAAAGGGCTTGGCGATCACGCGATGGACCAGGGAATTAAGGTTATGGGCGCGCATACGTTCTTGTGCATAGCCGGATATCATGACAATTTTAAGGCCCGGGAAAAGCTTAACTGCCTTTAAAGCCAATGCGATACCGTCCACGTTAGGCATAACTATGTCCGTAACCATGGCATCGAATTGCTCTCTGGCGAGAACGCCCAAAGCCTGCTGTCCGTCAGCTACCGCCGTAACCCTAAGCCCGATGGATTGCAATGAGCGCTGGATAAACTCACGCACGGAGGGATTATCTTCAGCAACCAGAATGTGTGCGCCTTCTTCGTTCATTTTATTGTCCGTCAACATCCTTTTTATCTTCAGTCTCGATGAAAGTGAGCTTTACCTCAACGACCAGCCCCGATGGCGACATAATAGCCGACCTAAACGGAGCGCTGGCAGATTGGGTTAGTTTATCCGCAGGAACTTTTATCTGCCAACGTTGTATTTCGCTTCCGTCCGGGCCTATGGCAACAGCCAACAATTCGGGAACTATCCTGCTTGAGGATGATTCATTATATATTTCCCCGACAACAACGAGTTGCATATGTCCATCCTCGAATTTTCTTTCCGAATGAACGTTCTTTAAAACCAACCCATCCCCGGGGTGAGGTATAGGCAGCCCGATGGCATAGTACACACGCTCCATACTCGGCACATGCTTTGCGATATTGTTGCGATCGAGAAGCAACCACAAAAGAGCCACGGTCAGAACAAGACCAAAAGCTATCGTTGCGATTTGTATCCTGCGGTGCCACACGGGCTCTTTCCACAAAGTAGGCAGTCCCGACCCTTTAGGTATAGGAGCAACGCTGACCGGAGTCTCCACCACCGGCGGCAAAGGCTTAACGGGGGCAGCAGGCGCCACAACAGGAGCGCTGACCGCAGGAGGATCAGGAGGGAGCCTTGCTAACCATGTATTAGAGCACCGAGCGCACCTAACATGCTTCGGTCCATTTGAAAAAACGGTAGCCGGCACAAGGTATCGAGCGTTACATGCGTTACAGACGAGAATCATGTTAATAGTTATATATCTAAATTATTAGGCCGTGGAGAACATTATACCTTCCATATAACGGAAAAGGTCCGTAGAATCTGGCTATTTGATAACTGGAATTGATAATGCTTGTAGAACTCAACCACGTCCACCTCCAGTATGGTAAACACAACCCAGTGTTTTCCGGCATAAACCTTAGTGTGGAGCCAGGTTCCTTTCACTTTCTCACTGGAGCGAGCGGCGCTGGCAAGTCATCTTTGCTCCGGCTGATCTACATGTCTGAAAAGCCGAGCAGCGGAAAGGTCAAGCTGTTCGGGCAGGACACAACCTACATGTCGAGGAGCAAGCTACCCTCGTTAAGAAGGCGCCTTGGCGTTATTTTTCAGGATTTCCGCCTTATTCCGCACCTTACGGCACTAGAGAACGCCGCGCTGCCGCTACGGGTTGCTGGGGGCAGCGACGTGCAAATTCGCTCGCACGTTATTGAATTGCTGGCTTGGGTGGGGCTTGAAGACAAGCTGGACGCCTACCCGGCGGAGCTTTCTGGCGGGGAGCAACAAAGGGTCGCCATTGCGCGAGCGGTTGTAAACAAGCCCTCCCTTCTTCTAGCGGACGAGCCGACAGGAAATGTGGACGAACCGGCGGCGTTAAAACTCCTGCACCTGTTTGCCGAGCTTAATAAAATGGGAACGGCAGTGATTCTCGCGACGCACCAGCAAACGCTGGTCGAGCGACTTGGCAAACCAGTCCTGCAACTACAGCGTGGGCAGTTAATCCAGCCTCTTGCGAGGGCTGCCTAACAATGTCTCTTCCCGGCAATCTTTTCTCTCCTACGTTCAAGAGGCAGCATCTTGGATGGCTGTTCACCGCCATAATGGCGATAATGGTGTATCTTGCGACACTGGCCATGGCGCTACAGGCGACGGTATCTTCAACTGGCCTAAACTGGGACCAACAGCAGCGCGGCCTTATAACGATAGAGCTACCCCCGAGCAGCGACGGAGAATCCGCCCAACAAGCGGAAAAAGTTGGCAAAATTCTAACCATCCTAATGGCAATGCCGGAAGTAAAAGAAGCTAAGTCTTTGCCAGAAGCGGAAGCCATTAAACTGCTCCAACCATGGATAAAAGACGCGGAATTTTTAAAAACGCTACCGCTTCCATCCCTGATAGACGTACAGCTCCACCCCGGCAAATTGCTATCTGCGGAAGCGATCAAGTCCAGCCTGAAAGCGATTACAAACGATGTGCGCATCAACGACCACGCCGAGTGGCTGGACCGGCTTCATAAAATAGTTTACGCGCTTGCGGCGCTTGGCTGGCTGTTGATCCTGCTCACCGGAATAGCGCTCATGGTCGCAGTAAGCCTGATCTGCCGAGCGGCAATGGCAGTCGAGCATAAAACCATAGATTTATTGCACACCATGGGAGCCACGGACGAAACCATAGCTCAAGCCTTCGCCGCTCACGCCTGCAAGCTGTCATGGCCAGCGGCAGTAATTGGCTTCGCACTTGCGATACTGACGCTTTGCGGATTCGCCTTTCTTCTGCAATACTTCGTGATATCCGAGATTTCCATGGACGAGAAAACATGGATAATCCCTGCGATAGCCCTCTCCGCTGTTCCGTTCATAGCGGTGATAGGCTCCATTATTATGGCAAGAACGGCAGTGCTAGGTCTTTTACGGAAACAACCATGATGCCCATGGGCAAAGCATTAAGATACGTTGGCGTGACAGCAGGAATGCTGGCCACGTTGTGGGCCGTTGGGCTGATACTTTTTGTCGCAACAGTGCATGGCTTTGTAGAACCTGTAATAGATCAAGAGATGGAAAGCGTTGACGCCATAGTCGTCCTCACGGGAGGAAGCGAAAGAATATCGACTGGCCTTGACCTATTGAAATCCGGCAAAGGCAAAAAGCTTCTAGTCTCCGGAGTTCATCAAGGACTAAACGTCGATCGCATAATGGGAAACCAGAATATCCCGCAGGAATTGCGCGATTGCTGCGTCACTCTCGGCCATGAAGCGACCGACACCATGGGCAACGCAGACGAAACGGCAGCCTGGGTAAAAGCCGGAGGCTTTAAATCGATCCGCCTTGTGACATCCCATTACCACATGCCACGCAGCCTTTTGCTGTTCAACGAAGAGCTGAAAGATATAAGAATTGTCCCGCACCCGGTATCGCCGGACAGCGTCAAATTGACCGACTGGTGGACAAGGCCGGGAACGGCCAGCCTCCTGGTCATGGAATACAACAAATACATTATCGTAGTAATGCGCGCATTTTTTACGGGAACTTTATGATAAAGCTGCGGTCGTATTTATTTAATTTTATGTTTCTTGCCTGGACCGGCTTCATGTGCACAGCGGGCCTATGGATCATCCTTCTGCCGCACAAAGCGCTTGTATATATGATCCACTTCTGGGCAAAAGGCCTCGCGTGGCTTGAGCGCAATATTGTCGGCATCAACTACAAAGTGGTTGGCAAGCGGAACATCCCGCACGGAGCCTGCATCATCGCCTCGAAACATCAATCGGCATGGGAGACGTGCAAACTGTTTCTTTTGCTAGGCGACCCTGCCGTAGTGCTGAAAGAAGAGCTTACCCGCCTGCCGATTTTGAAATGGTATTCCGACGCCTCGGGCATGATCCCAATAGATCGAGGCGGAAGAGTCCGCACTCTCTCGCGCATGATGAAAGCTGCCCGAGAAGCCAGCGCAGCGGGCCGCAAGATAGTAATATTTCCGCAAGGCACCCGCGTATCCCCTGGCGACAAAAAGCCCTATAAAACCGGAGTTGCCGCTCTTTACAAAGAGCTAAACATCCCGATTGTCCCCATGGCTCTAAATTCTGGACTATGCTGGCCGAAGAACACTTCTTTAAAGAAGTCAGGAACAATCACCGTAGAATTTCTCCCTCCCATACCTCCCGGCCTGGAGCGCGGAGAAGTAATGAAAAGACTGCAAGACCAACTGGAAACAGCCTCAGACAGACTTGCCGGAATTAGTTAAGCGTGCCCCGTAGATCCAAACCCCCCGGCCCCGCGAGCAGTTTCTGACAACTGCCCAACCTCCCGCCACTTAACGCGAGAGTACGGCGCGACAATCATCTGAGCGATCCGCATTCCCCGAACGATCGTGAAAGCCTCGGTCCCCAGATTAGCCAGAATGACCTGCACCTCGCCGCGATAATCGGCATCTATAGTTCCGGGACTGTTCAAAACCGATATGCCGTTTTTAATAGCCAACCCCGAGCGCGGCCTGACTTGCGCCTCAAATCCATCCGGCAAAGCGATAGCAAGCCCCGTAGGAACCAGCATCCTGGCCCCGGGCATAAGCGTAACATCGGCGCTCACCGCAGCGCAAAGATCCATCCCGGCAGATTGATCGGTAGCATAAGCCGGAAGCGAAAGCCCCTCAGCATGAGGCAACTTGGTTATAGATACATCGACAATGCTCATTAGATTTTCCCTTATAATTTTTTGTTAAAAAACGCGGCAACCTCGCCCACTAATTTTTCCGCGACCTTTTCTTTGCTCTGACGCGGCCACATAGCCTTGTTAATTTTCCCCGACGAAGACAATCGCATAAGCATTACTTCGTTATCGTCCTTGCCAAACACTTTATCTTTTCCAACCTGATTGGCAACGATCCAGTCGCACTTTTTACGCTTAAACTTTTCCTTGGCGTTAACCGCCATATCGCAAGTCTCCGCGGCAAACCCGATCACAAGCCGAGGCCGTTTTTTACCATGCGCAGAAAAAGTCGCAAGAATATCTCTATTCTCCACAAGCTCTATCCGCGGAGCGGCAACCATATTCTTTTTCAGCTTTTCCTTCGACATTTTAGCTGGCCGCCAATCGGCAACGGCAGCGGCGAACACAGCCACATCCGGCCGAGCCACAGCCTCGCAAGCAGCGAACATCTCATCCGCAGTTTCAACCTGCACGACTTTCACCCCAACAGGAGGAGCCAACGCCGTAGGCCCCGTCACAAGAACCGTCTCAGCGCCCAACCTCGCCAGCTCTGCGGCAATAGCATATCCCTGTTTTCCAGAAGACCGATTGCCGATAAACCGAACCGGATCAATAGGCTCGTAAGTAGGCCCGCTAGTAACCAGCGCACGCATTCCATTCAAAGGCAAAGCCGCCGAAAAGAACAAAGTTACAGCGCCAAGAATATCGGCAACTTCGCTCATTCGTCCCTCGCCGCTCGAGCCGCAAGCCATCATCCCGCTTTCCGGCCCGACAAATTTCATGCCGCGTTTTTTAAGAACGGCGACATTGGCCTGAGTAGCCGCATTCTTCCACATAAGAAAATTCATAGCCGGAGCGATCAATATAGGCCGATCCGTTGCCAGCAGAACAGTGCTGGCCAAATCGTCGGCAATCCCGTTCGCCATCTTAGCCATAAGATTAGCGGTAGCAGGAGCCACAACGACGATATCCGCCTCCTGCGCCAAAGCAATATGGCTTATCTTCTGACCGTCTTTCAAAGCCCACAGATCGGAATAAACCGGCTCTCCCGAAAGCGTGGACAAAGACAAAGGAGTAACAAACTGCGCCCCGCCGTTTGTAAGCACGCAGCGCACCGTTGCCCCGCCTTCGCGCAGCTTACGGATAAGATCGAGACACTTATAAGCAGCAATCCCCCCGGATATAACCAGAAGAACGCGCTTTTCATTGAGACAATGTTTCATACAATCAAGCTAATCGAGCCAGGAAGCGCGGTCAAACTTTCAATCTCGATTCTCTAAGGAGGATCGAACCCGCCGCCGCCCCAGGGATTGCACCGACACACCCGCTTAAAAGCCATAACGCAGCCCTTAACCGCACCGTATTTTTTTATAGCCTGATCGGCATAAACCGAGCACGAAGGCTCAAAGCGACAGTGCCTGCCCATAAAAACGGAAATGGTGTGCCGATAAATAAAGATTAAAAATCTAAGAAACAAAGAAACAATCCCGTTTCCGCTATCCGTCTTTTTATCGATCAATTTTTCCACACCTTGAATTTTTTAAGCCCACTGATGATATCGCGGCGCAAATCACTATAGCTACGCAACCCGATATCCACGCGAGCGATAAGCACATAATCATATTTTGGATCGGCATGGAGAGGGAAGATTTCTTTTGCCAGCTCGCGCATACGGCGGCGAGCGCTATTTCTTACGACGGCGCCGCCGACTTTCTTGCTGGCAGTAAGCCCGAACCTGGGGATTTTACCCGGAGCATCCTTCTGCGGACCAACTTGCAAAAGCAGCCCACGAGCGACCCATTTTTTTCCGGTAGCTGCAATAGCGAGAAACTCGCTGCGTTTTTTGATTGTATCGATCCCGCCTGCTGCCATCTAAATTAGCTCCGAAGGATGATTTTTATGGCATGAACAGGCAAAAAGAACAGCCGGATCAGGCGGTAAGCTTCTTACGTCCTTGAGCGCGACGACGAGCGACGATCTTACGGCCATTTTTAGTCGCCATTCTGGCGCGATAGCCGTGACGGCGCTTACGCACCAGCTTACTGGGTTGATATGTACGTTTCACGAGACAAACTCCTAATTCTTAACTTTTATCGCTTGCGCTTATTTTAAGTGCGTCAAAGACGGGGGTATATAGGGGTTTAAAACAAAGGAGTCAAACAAAACCCCCATATTAATACAAACGGTTATAAAGGAGGGGCGTTTATAATATATACCCAGTTAACTACTTTTCTGCCACATTACAGTCTGTTAAACGTAAGTTATTCCACCAATTAACCGAACTAACATGGGTTTTGCCTTGTCAAATTTTCTTACACTCTCTGACATCGACTTTAAGAACAAAACAGTGTTGCTCAGAGCTGACCTCAACGTGCCTGTCCAGAATGGACGAGTAACGGACAAATCGCGTCTTGAGGCGATTCTCCCCACGCTGAACGAGCTTTGCGCGGGCGGAGCCAGGATTGTCATTTTATCGCACTTTGGAAGACCAAAAGGAAAGCGCGACCTTGATTTCTCATTAGAGCCGGTTGCACGCGAGCTTGGCTCCATATGGAAAAAGCCAGTGTCTTTTGCCCCTGATTGCATAGGTCCTGTCGCAAAGAACGCCATATCCGCGCTATCTCCCTGCGAAGCGGTAGTTTTAGAGAACACGCGCTTTTACCCTCAGGAAGAAGCCAACGACCCGAATTTTTCCAAACTTCTGGCGGAATTAGGCGATGTTTATGTGAACGACGCGTTCTCTACAGCGCACCGAGCCCATGCCTCCACGGTTGGGCTGGCCATGCTCCTGCCCTCCGCCGCAGGCCGCCTTATGCAAGCCGAGCTTGAAGCTCTTACAAAAGCCCTGAACAACCCCGAGCGTCCGTTAGCGGCAATTGTAGGCGGCGCAAAAATTTCGTCAAAACTTGATCTTCTGCAAAACCTCATAAGCAAAGTTAATGTGCTTGTGCTTGGAGGAGGCATGGCAAACACATTTCTCGCCGCCAAAGGCATTGATATGGGCAAATCGCTGTCCGAGCCTGACATGTATGAAACTGCGCGAACGATAATGACGGAAGCCAAAAAGCTGGGATGCGCAATCCTTTTGCCCACGGACGCGGTTGTTGCAAGCGAACTTAAGGCTGGAGCGGAAGCAAAAACCGTAAGCGTTGATTATATACCGGCGGATAAAATGATGCTGGACGTTGGCGCCAAAACGATAAAAGAAATCAAAGACAGCATATCTAAATGCAAAACAATAGTATGGAACGGCCCGATGGGAGCGTTTGAGTTTCCCCCGTTTGACACCGCGACAAATGAAATAGCCAAACACATAGCCGACCTGACGAAGCAAGGAAAAATCCTCTCGGTCGCAGGAGGCGGAGACACCGTGGCCGCGCTTGCCAACGCAGGAGTCTCAAACGGAGTCAGCTATCTATCCATGGCCGGAGGAGCTTTTCTCGAATGGCTTGAAGGCAAAGAATTGCCTGGAATAACCGCTTTGATGAAAAAAGAGATCTAAATGAAAAAGAAAGCGAAAAAATCCTCCAATCCGATGTGGGGAGGACATTATGCCTCCGGACCGGCCGAAGCGATGCAGCGGATCAACGAGTGCATAGATACGGACAAGCGCCTTTACCTGGAAGACATAACCGCATCGAAAGCGCACGCGAGCATGCTGGGGGATTGCAAGATAATCTCAAGCAAGGACGCGAAAGCCATAATCAACGGACTTGACGTTGTCCGCAAGGAGATAGAAAACGGCAATCTGCAATTTACAGCCGAGCTTGAAGACGTGCACATGAACGTCGAAGCAAGATTAGCTCAGCTCATAGGCGATCCCGCAGGAAGACTGCACACAGCCAGATCGCGTAACGACCAGGTTGCGACGGATTTCAGATTATGGATAAGAAACGCGATTGACCGCCTGGATGAAGAGCTGAAGCTTCTGCAAACAGCGCTCATCGATCAAGCGGAAACGAACGCGGATACGATTATGCCGGGATTCACCCACCTGCAACCGGCGCAGCCTGTGACCTTTGGACACCATCTCCTTGCGTATGTGGAAATGCTGGCCCGCGATCGCTCGCGCTTCTCGGACGCAAGAGCGCGCATGAACGAATGTCCGCTGGGAGCGGCAGCTCTGGCAGGAACCAGCTTTCCAATAAACCGCGAAAAAACCTCTGCCGCGCTTGGCTTTGACCGCCCCATGGCCAACTCGCTCGATGCAGTATCGGATCGCGATTTTGCCATGGAGTTTTTAAGCGCCGCCGGGATTCTCTCGGTGCACATGTCGCGCCTTGCGGAAGAGCTGGTGATATGGACCAGCGACGGATTCCGCTATGTGCGCCTGTCTGAATCGTTCACGACCGGCAGCTCGATAATGCCGCAAAAGCGCAACCCCGACGCAGCCGAGCTAATCCGCGGCAAAAGCGGAATGGTAATAGGTTCTCTCACCAATCTTCTGGTGACCATGAAAGGTCTGCCGCTGGCGTATAATAAAGACTTGCAAGAAACCAAGCGCCCGGCAATGGAAGTCGCAGATCAACTGTCTTTGATGATCTCAGCCATGACCGGAATGATCCGCGACATGAAGGCGGATAAATCGCGCATGAACGCCGCCACGAACGGAGGCTTTTTAACCGCAACCGACTTGGCCGATTGGCTGGTGATAAATCTGAACATGCCATTTCGCAAAGCGCATCATGTGACGGGCGGGATCGTGCGGATTGCGGAAACCAAAGGATGCAGATTAGACGAGCTTACCCTCGACGAAATGCGAAAAATAGAACCGAAGATTACCAAAGACGCCTTCAAAGCCCTAAATCCGGCAGGAGCGGCAAATAGCCGCAAAAGCTATGGCGGAACTTCGCCATCCCAGGTAAAGAAACAAGTGAATAACTGGCGCAAGTCGATAGCAGGAGAATCCAAATGAACGTTTCCGATCTCAAAGGCAAAACCATCGCATTTCTGGCGTCCGGCGGATTAGACAGCTGCACGATCACCCATTGGCTGACGGAAAACGGAGTCAAAGTAGTCTGCTTCACAGCCGATCTTGCGCAGCCCGACGAAACCGATTTTGGCGAGATTGAAAAGCGCATGCGCGCATGCGGAGCCGTAGATTTTGTAGCGCTCCCCCTGCAAAAGCAAATTGCAGACGCGGGCTTACAGGGGATACAAGCGCAAGCCTGTTATGAAAGCCGTTACTGGAACGTGACAGGACTGGGCCGTCAGGTAACGGTTGCCGGAGCGCTGGCCGAAGTCATCAAGCGCAAAATTCCGGTGCTAGCGCACGGAGCGACGGGACGAGGCAACGATCAAGCGCGTTTTCAGCTTATAACCAACATGCTGGAGCCTTCGCTGGAAGTCTATGCTCCATGGAGAGATCAGACATTTCTTTCGCGCTTTGGCGGAAGAATCCAGATGATTGAGTATTGCGAACAACACGGCCTGCCGATCAAAGCCTCCAGAACGAAACCGTACTCTACGGACGCCAACCTTCTCGGCCTTACGCACGAGGGAGGACAACTGGAGTCCCTGCAAACTCCGGCAGCGCTGGTCGCGCCGGAAATGGGAGTCTGGGCATGGGACGCCCCGGATAAAAAAGAAACGTTCAGCGTGCGCTTTGAAAAAGGCGTCCCCGTCAAAATAAACAACAAGCCGGTAGATGTGCTCGGCGCGTTCATTGCAGCCAATGAAATCGGCGGCAAAAACGGCATTGGCATAGGAATGCACATGGTCGAGAACCGCTTCATCGGCGTAAAATCTCGCGGCGTCTATGAGCAACCGGGGATGGAGCTGCTTGGAACCTGCTATGGCTTTTTACTGCAACTGGTGCTTGACCGCCGCGCCAAGGAATTCTTCGACATCATTTCTCTGCAAGTCGCCAAACAGGTTTACCACGGATATTGGAGCGACCTGGCCTCCCGCATGATGAGGAAAGCGATTGCGGAAACAAGCGAGCTTGCGACAGGAACCATAACGGCAACCTTATACAAGGGATCTGTCTCGTATGTAAGCGCAGACGATACGCCTCATTCGCTGTTCACCAAGGACGGCTCGATGGAAGCGGAAGGAGACTTTGACCACAAAGACTCCGAAGGATTTCTGCGAGTCCTTTCCGTGCATGCGCGAGCATTGTCGAATTCCGGTCAAATAAAGAAATAGCAGCCCTCAGACGTCAATCTCTGGAACGCAGCGCATACGTATGAATGTTCGCATCTGCGCATTACTTTACTAAAATTTAAATGAAGTTCGTCCATCTTGTTTCGTGATATTCTTCACGTTCAAAGACGCTCTTTAATCGCTAAAGAACGCTCGATCTTCACTGGAAAGAACCCGCAACCATGCGTCTTAAAGTGGACTATTCGAAACTTTTTTTAATAGCATCCGGCCTGACCTTCCTCGGCGGATGGTTGTTTGATTTAATTGACGCGCACAACGCTGATCTCCTTGGATCGATCCCATTAAGCCTTGGAATGGCGGGCTTCATAGGCATTTGCATCATAAGCAACCATAACATGGCCGCTATGAAGAAGAAATTAGATGAAGAAGCTAGGGACAGTCATTTTTTCCAAACTATCGTTGATCGTCTCCCCACCGCAGTTTTCATCAAAGATGTTAAAAACGGTTTTCGTTGGAGCTACACCAACCGAAAAGCGGAATCCCTTATCGGTCGGAAAGAGAAAGTTCTTATCGGCAAAACCGATTATGAAATCTTTCCTTTACATCAAGCCGACTTTTTCCGCAGCGTGGACGAACGAGTAATAGCATTTGGTGGAGACGTCTATGTGGCGACGGAGCCGGTATCCACGGAGAAGGGATCGTGGCTGGCTAGCGTAGTTAAATCGCCGCTATACGACAGAGACGGCACGCCGAGCGCAATACTCGCAACGCTTGAGGACGTAACGGAAAAAAGGCATGACGAGGAAAGGCTTCGTGAATTTGAAAAAGTCATAAAATTCATGAACGACGCCGTAATCATATCCGCCCCGGAGCAATCTCGCGGAGGCGGCAGAATAGTTTTTGTAAACGACGCGTTTACAAGAATAACCGGCTACAGTTACGACGAAGTCATTGGAAAATCCCCGCGGATTGTTCTCGGAAATGACAGCGACTATGCGCGCGCGACTGCAGAGCGCATAAAAGCCGCGTTGCGCACAAATCAGATTTTTGTCGGAGAAATCACCAACCGCCGCAAAGACGGAAGCGATTGCTGGGTATCGTTAAGCACGTTTCCGATTCCGGATGAAAAGGGCAACGTAAAGCATTTTATCTTCATAGAGCGCGACGTGACGCAAAACAAACTCCGCGAGGAAGAACTGCGCCGTGCGCGTCTGTTAAAAGAGCGCCAGCAGGAATTACTGCTGCAAAAAGAAAAAGCCGAAGCGGCCAACCAAACGAAATCGGAATTTTTGGCCAACATGTCACACGAATTGCGCACGCCGCTTAACAGCATTATTGGAATGACGAGAATTTTAATGGACACGCCTATGTCCGAAGAACAAAAAGACATAGCCTCGGTAGTTTTTCATTCTTCGGCGCATCTTCTAGATATAGTCAACGACATACTTGATCTTTCAAAAATTGAAGCCAACGGAATAAGTCTTGAGAAGATCGGTTTCGATATCAAAGCCCTTCTGCAGGATTCCATAACCACTCTGCAACCTCTTGCGATCAGCAAGAATCTGCTTCTTGTGAAAGATTTTGTCGATATTTCCTTCCCATATGTCATCGGAGATCCATCGCGACTGTCGCGCATACTGACAAACCTTATCGGCAACGCCATAAAATATACCGACACTGGATACGTTCAGATAAAAGCTCTTTATGACACTACAGGACCCGACACCATAAAATTCACCTGCAAAATAATCGATACAGGCATAGGCATACCTGAAAACAAACTTGAATCGGTATTTGATAAATTTGTGCAAGCCGACACATCCACGACGCGGCGCTATGGAGGAACCGGATTGGGCCTTGCTATAACCCGGCAACTCATAGAACTAATGGGCGGCATGATCGGGGTGACGAGCAAAGTCGGAGAAGGTTCCACGTTCTGGTTCACAATTCCGTTTACAGTAACTCAGGAGATCGACCGTCAACTTATCGGCTCGCGCAAGCATGTAAGGAACGGGACCATACCTCTTTCTCAAGCGAAAGTGCTGATTGCGGAAGATCATCCGATGAATCAGATTCTTATGAAGAAGCTGATATCTTCGTTCGGAATATCTAATTACAAGGTTGTGGAAAACGGGCAGAAAGCGCTTGACGCATATAAGGCGGAGAAATGGGACGTTATATTGATGGACGTGCACATGCCGGAACTAAACGGCTTTGAAGCAACCACCGCCATTCGAGTGCTTGAGAAAATATCCGGCACACGCATTCCCATAGTTGCCCTGACAGCGAACGCCATGACGGGCGACAGAGAAAAATGCCTCCGTTACGACATGGACGATTACATAAGCAAACCGATCAGCATAGAGGCGATAAAAGATATCCTAAGCCAGTGGATAAATTTCACACCTAATGAACCAGAAGCAGAAAATCCTCCACAGGAAGCCGCCCCCGCGGAAGAACTATCGCTTAAGCAGGAAGAACCGGAAAGCAATCCGATAGACTTTGACGAAATACTCAAACCCAAGCCAGTAAATCTTGAGCACCTACGCTCGTTCACGCACGGAGACAAAACGGCGGAGCAGGAATTGATAAAAGTATTTATCGAGCAATCCGATATAAATCTCTCCGATCTTGAAAAGCATTGCGTGGATGGAGAAGATTTTACCTGGACGGAAGCCGCGCACATGTTCAAAGGCGGAGCGGGGGCAATCGGCGCAGCATGGCTTGAAAAGCTGTGCGCACAAGCGCAATACCAAAAAGATCTAGACGGAAAAGCAAAAAAATCTCTTCTGGAAGACATCAAAAATGAATATGAGAAAGTAGGATCCTATCTTAGAGAAATAGGATTGTTGTAATATCCATCAAAATATAGTGGGGCACTTACCGGTAAAATAAGACAGCCTTTCAACGGAAAAAGGTTTAGCCAGAAACCCCTTAGCGCCTTTGTGGCTGGTCTCCCTGACGTTTTCAAGCGAGCTATCCGCGCTCACCATTATGGTATAGGCGTCCTTATCCACCGTAAACAAAGTTTCAAGAACCTCGCGACCATCTTGTCCGGGCAAATGAATATCCAGAAAGACTATGTCTGGATTATAAACCGCATAAGATCTGTAAACTTCATCCCCGGCAGAAACCTTCACCACCTCGCCAAGGTTTCGCATCCCGCACACAACGAACTCGCGTATAAAAACGTCATCATCTGCGATCATTATGATGTTTTTTCTCCGCACCATGCGTTCAAGAAAATATCTTCCGTCACGTCTGGAATTTAATGGATAAATTTTAAAATCAATTCTGGGAATGCCGTTCGACATAGAGTGCTCCACATCCACATCGCAGAGATCGATAGGCAGGTTATATTTTATCTCCCCAATTATATTCTCCAAAGACCTGGCCTGCCCGACCATAACAAGCATGACCAGCTCCCGATTAGAGCTGATATAAATCAGCCCCTCCATTTTTTTGAATAATTTACTGAACTTATTTGCCATCTTTTCTGCGGAGATGCCTATATCCGGCCCCTCCTCTAAAGACGCACCTATCATCAACCAGTCTTGCTGGTTAAGTCGTATTCTGGGAAAATATTCCAACAACAAATGGTGTTGGTTTGTTTTAAGTATTTCCATACTTAAATAATAAGCCCAAAATGGTATTTTTTTCATATACGTCAGAGCGCGCTGTCCACGCTCCGGTATTCAAAATGAATGTCATTAATGGTTATAAAGGATGATTGTAGATATCAGATTGATAAATTCATGCCGATGCCATTCATCATTTCCACGAAACCGGGAAAGCTGGTTGAAATCATACTGCCATCGTCCACGCCTATTCGATCTATAGTGACGGCGCCAAGAACCAGAAAACTCATGGCGATGCGATGATCCATAGCAGTAGCAACGACAGCCCCGCCCTTGGGAGGCAATCCACTACCGTTGATGATGAGATCGTCGCCCTCGATAGAAACATCCGCGCCGTTAGCCTTCAACCCTTCGGCAATCAGCGCGAGCCGATCGCTCTCCTTAACGCGCAGCTCGCCAAGCCCCCTGAACCTGCTCACGCCGACAGCGCATGAAGCCGCTACAGCGAGAACCGGAAACTCATCGATCATACTGGGAACACGATCTGGATTTATGGTGATGGCGTGCAGAGGGCTGGCCTGCACCATTATATCAGCGACCTGCTCGCCGCCGACATCGCGCTGGTTGGAAAGAACGATGCTCGCGCCCATTTCCTGCAAAGAAGTTATAATCCCCGAGCGCCTGGAATTAACGCACACATTGCGCAATGTAATAGCGGACCCGGGACACAATGAAGCGGCTACCAGAGGAAACGCAGCCGAGCTTGGATCGGAAGGAACTATAATATTCTGTCCTGTCAATTTAGCTTTACCCACAACCGATATGGCCTCCGCGCCATCGGCAGTAACCTCTGTAGTTACATTTGCGCCGAATTGCCGGAACATTATTTCGGTATGATCGCGGGTTGGAAATTTTTCTATAACGGTAGTTACGCCATCAGTGCTCAACCCGGCCAAAAGCACAGCCGACTTGACCTGAGCCGAAGCGACAGGAGAACGATAAACGATAGGAGCAGGATTAGCCGCGCCGACGACTCCCAAAGGCAGCCGCCCCCCCGATCGGCAGGTAAACTGAGCCCCCATCTGCTCCAAAGGAGTCATAACGCGAGCCATAGGCCGTTTGTTCAAAGAATCGTCTCCGACGAAGAAGCTGGTAAACGGCTTTGCGCTTAACAAGCCGATCAAAAGCCTGGCCGCAGTTCCACTATTTCCCATATCCAGAATCTTGGATGGCTCCTTCAGATTTTCCAGTCCCGTACCTTCTATGTACCAAACGTCGCCATCCTTAGTGACTCCGGCGCCCAAAGCCTTCATGGCGGCAATAGTGCAAAGAACGTCATCGCCCTCTAGAAGGCCCCTGATGCTGGTAGCGCCCGCAGCGATGCCGCCGAGGATTATAGCCCTATGAGAAATACTCTTGTCTCCAGGAACGGACAGAGTCCCCTGAAGAGGACCGGACCGGCGAGAGAAAAGCGGCCTTAAAGTGGCGTTGTCAGACATATCAAATTCACCATATTGCGAAGCTTAGGCATTATACATCCGGTTAAGGGCCAAGTAACTTGGATATAAGTCCCAAAATGGTCTAAATATCAATAAATTACATAATGCAAAGGATTTCTTGCAAAAACAAGCTACCGTAAGGAGGAGACAAGCGCAAAAGGTATAATATAGGGGTTTGACAGGGCGTCAGTATCATGGCAAAGGACTGCGCCCAGGGAGTTTGGGTATTTTGATTGATTCTGGAGGGATATAGTGTCGAAAACTGAGTGGGGATTAAAGCGGATATGTCCGCACTGCAATACACGCTATTACGACATGAAGAAGAACCCGCCGGTGTGCCCGAGCTGCGGATCGGTGTTTGACCCTGAAACATTGATGAAAACCCGCAGAGGCAAAACGCCTGAAGCGAAGAAAGCCTTAGCAGCCACGCCGGAGGAAACGATAGACGATCTTCCGATTGCCGATGGAGCGGATAACGACGACGCAGTAATAGAGGACGCCGACGAACTTGGAGACGAGGACGTCGATGAAGTCATCGAAGTTGAAAGCGATGACGACGCCCGAGACCGGACATAGGCTGTGTTGATCGAGCTTTTGCCACAATTTTCTGTCGCTGAGATATCGGCATTTTTTCAAATAGTGATGATCGACATCTCTCTTGCGGGAGACAACGCGATTGTCATAGGCATAGCCGCATCCGGCCTACCCGCCAGCCAGCGAGCCAAAGCGATACTCTTCGGCATAATGGGCGCGACGGTACTGAGAATATTATTTGCACTATTTACCGTACAGCTACTGAAAATTCCGGGATTAATGTTCATCGGCGGCGTGTTGTTGTGCTGGGTATCCTGGAAAATGTATTGCCAATTGCGCTACATGCGCCAGGACACAAGCGATGAAACAGGGGCGGCAGTCAAAAAAAGCTACACTATGATTGACGCCATAAAGCAAATAGTAATCGCTGATTTTTCTATGTCTCTGGACAACGTCCTGGCCGTAGCCGGAGCCGCCAGAGAGCACACATGGGTCCTGGTATCCGGCCTGATCCTTTCAATAGCCCTGATGGGGGCCGCATCGTCCGTCATAGAACGCATCATCCGCCGCTATCATTGGATAGCCTACGCCGGCCTTTTGATAATAGTATATGTAGCCGCAAAAATGCTATGGGACGGCGGCCAGGATATTTTGACAAGTTTTGTCTAAAATAAATTACCGCGGATGAAAATGGAGCAACTTGCCCTCTTTTTTGTGCTTTCCGCCAGCATCTTTGTTTTCCTCGCCATCTTCAGGTCTTACGGGTTCGCTCGTTGATTTGTTCGTCTCATTCTTTGCCGATGGCGTCGCCACTGCCTTAAACCCCCCCATGCCTTGCTTGCTCGGCACATCTTCAGGCATTATGGTGCCGAGGGATTTTTTTACTCTGTCGTCGAATCTATCCTGCTTGTCTATATTGGGAAATTTTTCTTTAGTGCGCGCATACATTTTTCCCCAAATCTTTCCGAACAATTCGTCTGGAGATGGGGTGTCCGCCCTTTTCCCGGAAAGAATCTCGTTTACTTTTCTTCTAGCCCCCACAGAACAAACCACGCCGCTTTTTTCAACTATGCGATCGAATATAAGCATAAGCTCCTGCGGGCTGTATTTTTCCATTTTTATCTTGTTGGGAAATTTATTGGCCAAACCAGGGGCGCTTTTTATAAATCCTTCATATCCACCGACATCTACAGTACAAATAATTATCGGGGGATTTTTCACATTTTTATTAGCATCTCTAATTTTTATTCCCATAAGATCATTAAGCCTGCCAATGACGCTCAACCCAAAGTCGTCTTTCAGCAAACCATCGACCTTGTCCAAAATAATGGCTCCATCCGGGAAAGCCCTAAAGACTTCCTCCATATTGCTTCCAGAGTGGCCTATATATTTTCCAATTAGACTAGAGCCGCTTACAATGCCCACCATGGCATTTTCTTTAATAATCCCATGAGCCTTAAGCGCTCGCCCAATTATCTCGGCAATGCCGGATTTTCCTACGCCCGCAGCGCCGACAACAATTAAATTGCCGTTCATTTCCGAAATATTTATTCCCATTTTTTTCGCAACTCTGGGGGAAAGCATCATATTGATATATTCTTGAATACTTTCCTTGGTTGAGTTAATGCCCACAAACTCATCCATCATTTTGCGTACATCTTCGACGTTCGGAACATCGCTTTCCTCTAACAGAACCGTTACGCTCTTAGGAATAATCGGCTTATCGCTCTCATCTGAAGATATATCTTTCAAAGCCAATTCCTCTTCTTTCGCAGGAGGCCACTTCGCAACGGCTCTATAATTTTTTCTTTCAAAAACCACGAGGGAGCGGTTGGCATTATTCCAGAACGGATTATTCCTTTCGTCAATAATGTCGAAAATTTCCCCCTGTAGATCAGTCAAATGGAACCCTCTCAGCCACTCCTCAAAACATTCATATACCTGTGTCAGATGCACTTCCGCCTTGTATCGGCTCAAACGCTCATCAAAAACCATGCCCACAGGAAAAATCCAGCATTTTTCTCCGGCAGCGGCCAAAGAACATGAATAAGTGACAATAGGAGAATTGGTTGTATCAATTTTCATTATCATATTGCTCAACATCGAATAGCCTTCTTCAGTAAGAGGCTTAATCAAACACTCTCCGACCTTAAGCGCGGTATCTACATCTTCAAAGAATCCATCCAACAGTTCAATTTGATCCCTTAAAATAACGGCAAAACCTTCATCCTCAGCCAACCATTCAACAACTTCGGCCATAGCCTGGTATTTTTGATCTTCGGCCCAGAATTTCCTGATAGGATCGAAGCGCAGATCTCCATCATCGATCATGCGCACAAGCAAAGCCTCGATATTTTTGAATCTTGGATTGTTTTTTATTTCTATCTGTCTGCGGGGAGCCATACGCACGCACTCCTCTTAAAAAATTTATAAGAACGAAAAATACAAATCTTATACGATTAAATCAGACGATGGGCATACGCGCCAGAGAATATATGTTAGCCCAGAGCCTTCTTACCCATGTTAAGAAACTTAGTCTGGCGCTGGGATATCAGAGCGTTAGCGTCAAGCTTGCTCAACTCCGAAAGATTATTGCGTATAGCCTCGCCGACAGCCTTAACCATATCTTGGGGGTGACGGTGAGCTCCACCCAGTGGCTCTTGAATAATTCTATCAATAACGCCGAGCTGTAATAAGTCCTGAGAAGTAAGCCGCAAAGCGGCGGCAGCGTCTTCCGCGTTGGCAGAGCTACGCCACAATATAGAAGCGCAACCTTCCGGCGATATGACCGAATATATAGCGTGCTCAAGCATGAGCACCCTATTTCCAGCGGCAATAGCGATAGCGCCACCCGATCCGCCTTCTCCAATGACGCAAGCGATCAAAGGAACCCCGACCGAGAAACAAACTTCCATGCTGTGAGCGATAGCCTCAGCCTGCCCGCGAGCCTCAGCATCGACTCCGGGGAAAGCCCCGGCAGTATCGACCAAAGTTATAATTGGCAGCCCGAATTTATCCGCAAGCTGCATAAGCCGCTGAGCCTTACGATAACCCTCAGGCTTAGCCATTCCGAAATTATGTTTGATACGACTTTCAGTATCATGCCCACGCTCTTGGCCTATAACGACGCAGGACTGCCCATAGAAGCGCCCAAGCCCGCCGACAATAGCTAGATCCTCGCCAAAGCAGCGATCGCCAGCCAGAGGAGTAAAATCCTCGATGAGTCCGGCGATATAATCCATGCAATGAGGTCTGTCAGGATGGCGAGCCACCTGCACTTTTTGGGCAGGAGAAAGCTTACCGTAAATGCTGCGCAACTGGCGCTCCACCTTATCTTGAAGGCGCCCCACCTCGTCGGCGATATTTACATGACTGCCATCCGATATGTGCCGAAGCTCTTCGATTTTAGCTTCAAGCTCGGCCACCGGTTTCTCGAAATCCAGAACCTGCATAGTGTCTCAAGGAAAGTTTCAGGAAAGAGGATGGGTAGCACGCCGTAGCATGCGAAGCAAACGGCAGCTTTATAAACCTTCTAATTGTTTGAAATATATCGATAAAGGACCGCGTTAACCTTAGAGCCGCCGCGCTGATAGTAGTTAGGCCGGAAGCCATTTTTAATGAATCCGCATTTTTCATACAAATTTTTTGCGCAAATATTGTCTTCGGCCACCTCGAGATAAATGGCGTCAGACGGAGGACAAAGGTTGCCAACAGCATAAACCAGCAGGCTTTTTCCGCAGCCCTTTCCTCTGAATGGAGGGCGCACACAAAAAGTAAGAACCTCGCTCTCAGCCCCAACGGTCTGACACAATATAAATCCAACATGAACGCCGTCTATTGAAGCAATCCATCCCTTGGTTGTCGAAAGAATAAGGCTGCCTCGCATCTGATTGGCATTCCAGCACTCGACGCCAAAACTCTCCGCATGCATGTGAGCAAGCGTCGGCGCATCGTCAGGAACAGCTCTAACAAAAGAGACATCGCTCATTTTGAAGCCCCTACGGTAACGTCTGGAGGACGTATGTAAAGCGGCCTGGGAGAAAACTCGCTATCGGAAACGTCTGCGGCGGCGGCAATAGAAGCCGCAGTAACGACTTCCTCCTCAACAAGAGAGGCAATCACAACCCCTTCCGGCAAATAGGGCCGCAGAATATCAGCGGCATCCCCAGCCAAAGACAAAGGACCAATTTTCAATTTATCCAGGCAAAACGCAGTGATTTCTTCCGCCGACATAATATCAGGCTCCGACACATCTCCATTTGCAGAGCAAAACTGGCAGAACAATTCCTTTCGCCTGGAATCAATGGCTACAAGCAAAGAAGATTTATTCCCTCTTTTCCCGAAATGCTGCTTTTGATAAACAGCAAATCGATCCACGCCCAAAACTGGCTTCTCAGCCGCAAGCCCGATCCCTCTGGCGGCAGAAACGCCTATACGCAAACCGGTAAAACTGCCTGGACCTTTTATTACAACGACACGATCAAGCTGCGAGAAAGAAGCTCCAGCATCTCTCATTACATCGAGCACAATCGGCATCAACCGAGAGTCCTGCCCGCGAGACATCTTCTCTGATTTTACAGCCACAACCACTCCATCCTGCCACAAGCAGACGAAACAGCCGGAGGCCGCGCTATCTATGCCCAAAACAAGCATAATTTATTCCTCAAATTATTAATTGCCCACGAGCTACAGTTCGTTTACTTTTACCTTATACTCCTTTGAATATCCATCTGACTGGAGATTCCCATGCGTCTTGTCGCTTTTCTAGCTTTTGCCCTGTTCACGGCAGCCATTTTGTCCCCCGCCATGGCCGCCGATACCGTTGATCCAACCAACACCTATGGAAGCGCAGTGTGCGAAAAAGGCTTTATCTGCCCCGAAAGAGCAAACGACCCAGCCGCCATAATAGCGGCAGCCACGTCCTGCTCATCCAAATACTTCGGCTTTGTATCGAATAGCGACGAAATGTTCAGCTCATCTCGTGGACTTGATTATAACCTGTGCCTTACCTCTAAGGTATCCCAGAAATTTGGGAGCAGCACTATACCGGTCTCCCCGCACTGCTGTGTGCTCAAAATGGCAGACAGCGAGCTATGCGAGCTTAAGTGCAGCGTCGTGTCGGCGCCCCGGTAAGAACGGTTAGCATTAAAAGTTCCATTGCAAACTGAATTCGGATAGTCTTGGGAAAGAGACCCAATGACTGAAATTGAAAACATACTAATGTATAAAGACAGCCTAATCCTGCTGACGATTGCAGGAATCGTTGTGCCGTTCATGCTGCGCATGAAAATCAATTCGGTCATAGGCTTTCTGATGGCAGGAACGCTTCTCGGTCCTCACGGCATCGGAGCGTTCGCGAGCGAATATCCGTTTCTACACTATATAACCATCCTTGATAAACAGGGCGTATCTCTGCTTGGAGACCTTGGCATAGTGTTTCTGCTCTTCCTGATCGGAGTAGAGCTTTCAGTACAACGCCTTATAACCATGAGAAAGTTGGTCTTCCGACTTGGAGGACTGCAAACGATTGTCTCCACAATTGTAATTATGGGAATAGCCCTGCTGTGCGGCGTAAATGATTCATCTGCGCTGGTAATAGGCTCGGCAGTCGCGCTTTCATCGACAGCGATCGTCATACACGTTCTTTCGCG
>JAQUWX010000080.1 GCA_028692635.1 Alphaproteobacteria bacterium | reverse complement strand
ATAATAAAATTTCTCTACTGGCATACAGATAGAATAATGTCACAGCTAAAATTTGCCCTCCACTATGTGATTTTTGGTCATGAGGCGGCCATTTTTGCTCACATAGAGTATATTTTGATATACCATGTGGGTATTTTGAGCATCTAAACAGGTATTTTTAACTCTTTTAGCACCTGTATGCATCGTTTTTTGGTGAAATCGACCCAAAATACCGTCAAATATGCGCAATATTAACCTTCGTTATCAAATAACGGTTTTTCGTTATCCATAGCTTTTAAACAGCTAACCCCCTGAAAGATATATCCGAAGATAGATTCTTTGTGGTACAAATTGCGATATGCGCAATAAAAGTTATGCTTATGGGAACCCAAGGGTATGAGCACATCTTCCAAGAAGAAGCCAACGGCTTCTAAACATCCGGCCCCCAAAAAGGCTCCAGCTAAAACAGCCTCCACCAAGCCAGCAGCTTCGGCCATCAAAATGCCACGCCTGGGATTGGTAGATCAGCTTGGCGCAGGGAACGCTCCAAAGCTCCCGGCCCGCCTTCAAGCCGCCGTTGACAAAAGCGAGATCGCAGAACTGCTTTACACGTTCTGCCGTGGCCTTGATCGCATGGATGAGAACCTTCTGCGCTCAGTATGCCACCCCGAAGCTACCATAGACCTTGGCCCCGGAGTGTTTCAGGGAACTTCGGCTGACTATGTGCCATGGGTTCTTGGAGTGCTACAACAGGCTCGCTCATCGCACCATCTTACCGGCAACATCCGTGCTGATATTGAGGGCGACGTGGCGCTGGTTGAATCCTATGTGCAAACGCATTTTCGCCTGGACAAACCGACGGGACGTGAAGACGTATTCCTTGGCGGACGGTATCTTGACCGCATGGAGAGGCGTCCAGCAGGTCCTGCGGGGGTATGGAAAATTGTGCACCGCAAGCAGATTCTAGACTGGACCAGAACCGAGGTTGTATCGGAAATTTTCTATCACCAGAACCCGGATGCTTTGTGGAGCTATCGCACGAAAACCGATCCCTCATACCAGATGGCGCAGTTTCCCGGCAGCCAGTCGGGCGGCAAGCTCCCAGCCTTCTTAGGCCGCAAAAATGAGGTCAAAAACATAAAGTTTTAAGCGCGCCGTTCGCGTCATTTGAAACTAATGAATCCCTTATTTTCCTTGACTTTTAGGAATATAGAGCTATGTTGATATTAGGCGGTTTTAAGTAATTAACCCCGCCGGGCGGAAAGAAAGAGGTAGGTGTGATATGAGAAATCTTTTTATGAAAACAGCGCGAAACCTTGCTGAAAAAGACCACGGACATCACAATTATGAGCCTACACGCAGAGGCGCCTATGATGCTCTTTTGGGGCCAAACGAAATAGCTGGATTACGGACTACTGGCTTTGGCGTTGCCGGTCGCGCAACTCATGAGTTAAGACCTCACTAAACCAGCAATCAAAACCCCAAACTCTTTTTCAGTGAAGCAACCAGCTGTGCGCGCTTTGGCTGTGCTGGAGACGACTCTTGTCTCTGCCCCAGCACCTCCAGACACTCATCTGCCCGCATCAACTTAACCTCAGGATATTTTTCTATAAGCCGTGAAAGGGAATCCCTGTGCCATTCAGGATCTTCGTCCCGCCTGTTCTCTGAACGCCCCGATGAATCCGCCAACATGTCGTAAACAATCCAAACATCAAACCCTTTTCGAACAGCTCCATCAGCACTAGCCAGCACACAGAACTGCGTATTCATCCCCGATATCAACAGTGTTTTGGTTTTGTATTTACCCAAAACCCTCCTTAAATCGTATTCGCAAAAAGCGCCGTCGTCTCTTTTAAGAATCAAATCCTCGTCTTTTTTGGGAGAAACTGCATTCATTCCAAGACTACTGATAAGCCAAAAATTTCTTTTTCTAGGATTATCCATCGGCCAGTCAGCCTGACGCGGATAAACCCTTTTCTCTAAATTATAGTCAAAAGCTACATACGCTGTGGGCACACCAACCGATCTCAATTGATCGGAGAAATCCCTTATTTTACGGGGAAAACTGATTGCCCTGAAAGGAGAAAGCTTTTTAGAGAACTTGCGTTGCACATCAATAGCCAAATGGACTATTTCATGGACCGGCTTTTGGGAAATTGGCTCCTGAACCATAGAATCTGCATTTCTCACGATAAAAAACCTTTAAAAAACGGCAATATGCTGCCAAATATGACTGGAAAACCCGAAAGTAAAAAATTAAAAGCTTTGTGGTGCAGAAATTACGAGGCAATCGCAGAAATTAACGCTATAAATCCGCAGCAAAAACACGAAAGGGATTGATTTGTGAAAGCTTTAAACGCAATCAAAGTTTCCGGACGCGAAGTCCTTCCGCTGGTCGAGGGAGGAAAAGGCATATCGGTATCCACGGGGGAAAGCTCTGGAGCCTGGGCCGCTGCGAACGCAGTTGGGACGTTTTCTGGCGTTAACGCGGACAGTTATGACGCAAATGGCAAGCTAATCGTTCAGGAGTATAAAGGAAAGACGCGGCAGGAGCGCCATAACGAGCTTATAGAATTCGCAATCCAGGGCGGAGTAGCTCAAGCGATCAAAGCCCATGAAGTTTCCGGCGGCAATGGGCGCATCCACGTCAACGTGCTGTGGGAAATGGGCGGAGCCGAGAGCATCCTGCAAGGAATTCTGGAGAAGACCAAAGGGATCGTCCACGGCGTCACCTGCGGAGCGGGAATGCCGTATCATGTCGCTGAAATCGCGGCTCGCTATAACATTTTTTATTATCCGATTGTTTCGTCGGCTCGCGCATTCCGGGCCTTGTGGCTTCGCTCGTATCACAAATTCCGCGATCTTCTTGGCGGAGTGGTTTACGAGGACCCATGGCTGGCAGGAGGACACAACGGCCTCTCAAACAGCGAGAACCCTGAAAGTCCTGAGAATCCCTATCCCCGCGTGCTGGCATTGCGCAAATTTATGAGAGAGAACGGCATCGGAGAAATTCCGATAATCGTCGCAGGTGGAGTCTGGTGGTTAAGCGAGTGGGAAGACTGGATCGACAATAAAGAGCTTGGCCCGATATGCTTCCAGTTTGGAACCCGCCCTCTTTTGACCAAGGAGAGTCCTGTTCTTGAAGCCTGGAAAGATCGTCTTTTGAATCTGAAAAAGGGAGACGTTTATCTCAACCGTTTTTCTCCGACTGGATTTTATTCCTCGGCAGTGCGCAACGCCTTTCTGCAGGAATTGAAGGAACGCTCCGAGCGCCAGATATCGTATTCCGTGGAAAAAACCGATACGCACACATCTGAATTCAGAACCGGACCGGTTGGAAAACCGATTTATGTTTCCCCGGAAGATTTAATCAGGGCGAAGGAATGGATAGCCGCCGGATTTGACCGTCCTTTACGCACGCCCGACGACACGATCATATTCGTGACCTCGGAACGCGCCGGAGAAATACTAAAAGATCAGATGGCATGCATGGGATGCCTGTCTTCATGCCTTTTCTCTAACTGGGCGCAGAACGAAGCTGGCACTACGGGCCGCAAACCCGATCCTCGCTCTTTCTGCATTCAAAAGACGCTGCAAAACATAAGCCACGATAACGGAGTCGAAGATCAGCTTATGTTTGCCGGACATAACGCATATCGCTTTGCCTCTGATCCGTTTTATGCGAACGGCTTCATACCGACAACGCGAGAACTGATTGAGCGGATCAAGACGGGGTACTAATATGAACAGGTATGAGTTTAATCCGGTTATCCTGCGCGAATACGACGTGCGCGGCACAGTGGGCAAAGACCTGAATCAACAGGACGCGATTGCTATTGGCAGGGCTTTCGGAACCCGAGTATTGCGCGCCGGAGGAAAAAGCATAGCCGTAGGATTCGACGGAAGAACTCATTCTCCCAGCCTTGAATCCAAGCTTGTCGAAGGACTTTTATCGACCGGCCTCAAAGTCATGCGCATAGGGCTTGGCCCGACGCCGATGCTGTATTTCTCGGTGTATCATCTTAATGCGGACGCCGGAATAATGGTCACCGGATCGCATAATCCTCCTGACCAGAACGGCTTCAAGATGCTTTTATCGAAGCAGCTAAAAGAAGGCGGCCCGGTTTATGGCGAGCAAATAAAAGCGCTGGCGGCTATGTCCGCCAAGGGAGATTTCATAACCGGCAACGGCGAAGCTGAAAAAGTTGACGTAAGCGAAGCCTATATCACAAGACTGCTGAAAGATTATCAGGGCAAAGCTCCTTTAAAAGTTGTCTGGGACAATGGGAACGGAGCTGCCGGAGATATCGTTACAAGACTTACCGAAAGACTGCCGGGCGAGCACATCCTGCTTTACCCTGAAATTGATGGCCGTTTTCCTAACCACCATCCCGATCCTACGGTGCATGAAAATCTGCGCGATCTTCAAGCCATGGTCGAAAAAACCAAAGCCGATCTAGGCGTAGCGTTTGACGGAGATGCCGACCGCATAGGCGCAGTTGACGGAAAGAGCCGCATATTAGCCGGAGATCAATTAGTCGCCCTTTACGCCCGCGAAGTTTTAGAAAACTTTCCCGGCTCCACAATCATAGCCGATGTAAAAGCCTCGCAGATATTGTTCGACGACGTTAAAACTCATGGCGGAAATCCGCTTATGTGGAAAACAGGGCATTCTCTGATTAAAGTGAAAATGGCCGAAACAAAATCTCCGCTGGCCGGAGAGATGAGCGGCCACATCTTTTTCGCCGACAAATTTTTCGGCCACGACGACGCAGTGTACTGCGCAGTGCGATTGATCTCTATGATAAGCAGAATGGAAACCTCTCTGGCCGAGCTACGCGACACCTTGCCCGAGATGATAAACACCCCGGAATTGCGCTTTGCGGTCGAAGAATCTCGCAAATTCGCAGTCATCGACGAAGTTAAAGCAAGGCTCCAAAAATCAGGAGCGAACGTCAACAGCACCGACGGAGTGCGCGTTTCCACACCAGATGGCTGGTGGCTTTTAAGAGCCTCCAACACTCAAGCTGTGCTCGTAGCCAGAGCGGAAGCAAAAGACGAAGCTGGGCTTAACAGGCTTAAATCTCAATTATCCCAACAAGTTAAGGAAAGCGGGATAGCTTTTCCTTCTTAACGCGAGATGAGAGCTTAGTCTCGAAACTTTGACAACCGATTGATTCTTAATATACTTTCTTATCTTCACGTTTACTATGCATCGGAGGCGCCTGTGCGTCACTCATATTATGAAGCTCTTCTCCTCATAGAGCGCCTGCATCGGCACTTTCTCGAAGTAGTCAAAGCAGACCTGGACCGCCAAGGGACTCAAGACATCAACAACGTCCAGGCGCTCATACTGTACAACATAGCGCAAGATGAAATGACGGTGGGCGAGCTTACAGCGCGAGGCTATTACCTTGGCTCGAACGTTTCATACAACGTGAAGAAGATGTTCGAGAACGGATACCTGGAGCAAGAGCGCTCCCCGCACGACCGCCGCTCGGTACGAGTAAAGTTATCCGAGAAGGGCTTGGCTCTACACAAAAGGCTAAGCGATTATTTTGAGCAGCAGGTAACCAACCTGCCAGGCGCTCAACTAGCCAGCGACGAGATAGTCAAAATGAACGACACTCTCCGCAAATTTGAGCGCTTCTGGACAACCCTAATAAACTACGGAACCAACACCCCCTAACCGGCGAGCCGCCGGGGGCGTTAGTTGGCGCTGCTGTGGCGTGTGGGATATGTTCTGCTGATTATGCACCCAATCATCTGCTACAGGGAGTCATGCTTGGGACATGTCGTGGAGCTGCTGGTGTTTCAGGCGCTGATCGTTCCTTGCTCAATTTGATAGTGTTGCGCTGTTTTTAGAAATGAACGGAATGAGGATGTGTCGGTTCCGCTCATCCATACTTGCGCGCCTATGTCTAAAATTTCTTCGAACAGAGCTTCGCGCCGCGTTTCGTCAAGATGCGCGGTTATGTCATCTAAAAGAAGTATAGGGATGGATTGACGCGCAGAGGTGAGTACTCGCGCAAAGGCCAGCATTATGGCGATCAGAAGCGCTTTCTGCTCTCCGGTAGAGCATAATTCCGCCGGACACTGTTTCGTCAGGTGCGTCGTTATAA
>JAQUWX010000017.1 GCA_028692635.1 Alphaproteobacteria bacterium | reverse complement strand
ATCCTCTCCACCAGAGATAAGCATTACAGCAAAATATGTAAGGCCTGGCAAAATTGGCCAAATGAAATATATTGCCATCCCCAATACAGCCGTCGCGATTAAGGTTTTTTTCCTCATGCTGATCTCCTATTTTCTAATGATATATGATTATGGTTTAATGCCTCGTCGGTTGCGTTCGGATTTCCGTTGTCCTCCAAGAACACCTAAATTCCGTGGCCCTTCACCAGAAAAATAAGTGAAAGGCGAACCTGGATTGTATATTCCCATAATTAATCCTCCTCATTGTATGAGATATCGCTCGTGAAAATCAACAAAGCGCAAACGGATATTCAAACTCAAGACAAGTTGGCGCCCAAAACGAAAGCAGCGAACCTATAGTCAACCTCTCCCCCGGCATGGCCGTAACAGCAGAAATCAAAACCGGCTCCCGCCGAGTTATAGAATACCTTCTTTCCCCATTATTCAGACACAAGCAACAAGCCTTGCATGAAAGGTAAAATACACCGCTCTACCCCAACCCCAACGGCAAAATGCTTTGTAAAAACAGAACACCCTCCCTATAATGCGCTCTAGAAGCCATTTAAGGATTATGGAAATATGTCTAAACTTGTTTTTGGCATCGTTGGGGAGAATGAGAACGATTCTCTGACTGTTTCCACGCGTTGTTATTGCGATGCCTTTAATCGCCTTGGGTACGAGGCGCAGGTCATCGACTATCGTTTGCCGGAACAGGTGCAAATTTTTAATCAGCACCTTAGTCCTGGCGATATGGCCTTTGCTTTTGGAGTGCAGGGTATCGGTTCGCAATTAAAAGCTGCTGATGAAAAGACCCGTTTGTGGACCGCCATTCAAACGCCCTTTATTAGCCTCCACTACGATCATCCTTGTCATAACATTTTCAATCATTTCAGCGATAGCCCATTTGTCGCAAATATGTATCATTCAGAATCCTTTCTCGAGACAAAAGAACGCTATTTGCCTAGCAATCAAATTTCAAAATTTATGCCCTATGGTTTTGTGGGTTTTATTTATCCGCCACATATTCCTTTTGCTGAGCGTTCTATAAAATTGCTTTACATGAAAAATAGCGCGGATTTGTCTGAGGAAGAGGCTTATTGCGAAGCTCTTCCCGCTCCTATGTGCGCATTCTTAAGACAGCAAATTGAACGTGCTAAAAAAGACCCTAATTTGCAACTTTGCGATCTGGTGGATGAAATTTTCACATCTTTCAGATTTGATCGCGATAAGCTTAAGAAACAGTTTTGGGACCTTGTCAGACTGATGGATCGCTTCATAAGGCATGCCCGCGCCGTCTCCTTTATTGAGTGGCTGAAGCTTCAAGAAGGCGCCGTCATTATAGGCAACGGGTGGGATTTTATTGATAAAACTAATGCTCGCGCCATTTTTAAACCGGCAATGAATGCCGATAAATCTCATCTGCTTTATGACGACTCTCAAATCGTCTGCAACACCAATCCCTACGGACGCGATGCAATTCATGAGCGCACGCTGGCTGGACTTGCGTCGGGAACATGCGTGTTCAGCGACACAAACAGCTGGTGGGAGAAAAACTGTTCCGACGTGCCATCATTGACGCTTTTTAATTGGAACGACCCTCTTGACGATCAATTGCAACCGCGTCTGGCAAATATGGGAAAAGCTGCCGAAGATGCCGCCGGCAGTTATGATGCTTACAATCGGATATTCCCAATGCAAAACATGCAGAACGTTATCGATTTGGTGGAAGAGGTTAAAATCAAAACCAAATCATAATTCCTGCAAAAGATCTTCCTCTTTACACCGAAGATGCGTGGCCAAACTTTCTGGCGACAAACGTTGGTTTGTGCCAAAGAAAACCATATAATGCCCTGTTGCTATCTTTGCGCCCGCAGAGATGGCCGCATCATAACCGCTGTTGGGAATAGAAATATATTTTATTCGCTTGTCGCTTGAAATTTTCTCAAGGACTTGGCTCACATCTACCGTCGCTCCGTCATTGACGACAATCAATTCAAAATTCCGGTGCGTTTGCGTCATTACGGAATTCATCGCCAGCAAAGCGCCTGGTATATCGTTGAACAACGGCATGATTACGCTTATCTTTGTATTAGCAAGCTTTTCTTCCGCCATGCGCTGAGCATGGGAAATGGCCGCATCATAATCAGTCTTTGAGAGAAATCTCACCATGCCACGCAGAAAAGCGTAAGGCGTTTTTTCCATCTGAGCCATCTCGGCATCAGTCAAGCTGTCCAAAAATGTTGACCATAGACGATTGCACTCATCGCGTCGATCGCCGCTTTTAGCTTTATTGCTGCGACACGAATCCTGCGCAGGATGTTCACGCACCATGACCAGGGTGTGATTGCAAAAATGTACTGGTGCATGGTGAAATAGCTTAAAAAACAAATCATAATCTTGCGTATAACGCAGCGCTTCATCAAAAAGACCGACCGCAAAGAAATGGACGACTGGGATAAGCAACGCGCAACCATGTATCAATCCATGCGACAGCGCATAAAGTGGTAGATCACGTTTTTCCGGTGGAATGTGCTTATCAATACATACAGAACGGACAAAATTAGACTTGCCGTCAATAATAGAAAAACTGCTATAAATTATGACGTTCTTGTCTTGCTGTTCTTGATGAGACTTCACCTGAAGTTCGACTTTGTTAGGCAAATATACATCATCGTGACTGAGCCAGGAAAAATAATCCCCCGTCATTTTCGCTATGCCAAAATTTAAAGCCGAACCGCAGCCACCGTTTGGTTTGCTGAAAAACTTGATTTTATCGCCATAAGTCGCGGCTATAGATGCCGTGCTATCGGTCGATCCATCATCAACAACGATGATCTCGATATTGCTGTATGTTTGTGCAATGGCGCTATCAATCGCGGCTCGCAAATAATTTTCCCCGTTATAGACAGGGATAATAATCGAAACCTTGGAATTATCATTTTTTGACATAAGCCAAAGATCCCGCAATTCTCTCCATAACCATAAGCGCCGCTACCCCAATCGCAACTCTGTTTTTAATAGTGGATACATAACCCTCCAGCATTTGAAAATTTAAAATCGTGCTGCGCAAAACCTCAATGGGCACGTCAGCATGCGCTGCCGTAAGCGCCAGGGGGACATATAGACAATTACGCTTTGGAACATTTGTTATAACGTGGCTTAATTCCATTAGGCTGATATCCGCAATAATCAGATCGTTTTCCTTGAAAACGAAATCCGTTGTTGGCTCTGATACAATTACTAAACGCCCTAAAGGCAATTTACCGTCACTGCGACCCAAGGATAACTTATTATCTGCAAATGCCTGCACATCCGTCTCTGCGCACGATATAATCGCATAGAAAGCGCCATTAACATTACCGTCCTGCACATGATAATCTTCGGTCAACACAATGGTGCTGCCAGGGAACTCTTCTGGCAACCAACCGGAAAGATGGTTTTGCAACTCATTATGCTGGATATCCCCCCAAATGTCGCCGACCTCACTGTAGTGCCGCGGCATAAAACCAAGCGGCGTGAAAACCACGATTTGCTTGCGCGCTACGCGGCGTGCTTCGGCGAGCATTCTTTTACCATCGTCCTTATTAAGATGCTCAATTACGTCAATCATAAATATGGTATCGACACTTTTAGATTGCATCAAAAGCAAAAAAGCTAAACCGTCCATTTTTACAGTCAATTTTTGAGGATAGCGTTTTACAAGCTCATCACAATAAGCTCCATAAGGCTCAACAAGAACATGAGTGTTACATGGCAGGAGTCTTTGCGGACGTATGCCGGGGCCAATATCGAGGCAGATATCTGCAGGCGCGATCAAGCCAGCGGCTATTTCATGAGTCTTCTCCTTGTCACAACGAATGGTATCGCCCAGAGATACATCTGGAACAGACCACTTAAGACCACAAGATCCCGCCATATAATATTTCATCTGATTGATCTGGTCTTTGAGCAGACAATTTTCTTGTTCTAAACAACATAGGTTTCTCATTGTATGGCCTCTTCCAGTAGGGCATGGAATTTTGCTAGCTCAGAAATTTCAGAGAAATTTTCCTTGATTATTTCATCAGCCACAGCAGCTCTTTCACGGAGATCCTGACGCGAAGCAGAAAGCGCACGCTCAACGAACGCGCTTAAATCACCCGCTTCACGGACATTCAGATAGTAAGGACCAAAACGGGGCTCGTAAAAAAGGTGCGGAGACGAGTCAAGTTCACAGAGCGAGAGAATTGGCAAGCCAGCGGCAAGATAAATGCGCGATTTTGACGGGAAAGAATAGCGTGAAGCCTGAACAAATTTAAGCTGCATAGGATAAGGCAACAAAGCAATATCAAAAACGCTAACGCGTTCAATAAGGACATTCCTATCGATGTAAGCATGGTTTATGATTTCAAGATTAGGAATTTTAAGGGTAATGCGACCGCTGCCAAAACAATGTAAAACTAATTTTCTACCTATAGAGTATGCATGCTGTGCCAAACGCTCAAGCAACTCAGACAGCTCTGCGAACGCATAAGCCTGACCAATAAAAACGACTTGCAGCTTTTTGGGATTAGATAGTTTGATAAAACGCCGAGAGGCCATTTCATCATCCTTGCAAAAATTATCGACGCGCACAGAATGCAGTCCACGTTTAAGTTGTGCCTTATTCCATGTATGACTGGGAACAATCGTGGCAAAGGAGCGACGTTCAATCGCATAAACCAGGTTTTCCAAGCGCCATGTCAAAGTCGGTCCGAAATTATTGTTCTGCAACCACCAACCAATTGGATCCCACTGGTGCAAAATGAATTTCTTGTTGAGAAAAAGCGATAGAATATAATAAATAACGGCCAGCTTCTCCCCTTGCAACACCATCCAGACAAGATCGTAGTCTTTGGCATTCAGTTGCCGCAGCAGGCGAAACCCCATCACCACCGATCGAGACGATGACATCACAAATCTAATCATGCTGTTGTCAAACATAATTCGCGCTTTTCTATAAATCCCTAAAGGCAACAACACGACGCGCAAAAATCTTCTAGCAAGATATAATGGATTGGAAAAAGACGTTTTATGATACTTGCTCAACCCTCTTCTTTTAGGCCGGGACGGCTGCTTGAAGCGAAAACGACGCACAATTGTTACGCTATCCGGCAGTTTATCGGGCCTGGGTAAACGGCTTTGGTTTAACCAATACACTTCAAAAGAAGCATCGCCTGTATTTGCGATAATCCTTTCCAAAACCTGTCCACCGGTAAAATTGGGATCTGGCAGCAGATCAGATACCAGCGCAATATTGAATCTCTTCGTCATAAGTTTTTGCTAGCTCCGTGCAGAAGGTGTCGACATTATAAAACTCGTTCGCGAATTCTATGCATGAAGCACGCGAAGCCCTATAACGATCCAAGTGAAGATACCCGGATAAGATAGCATTTTGCAGTGCGTCAACATTATAGTCAATCGAAATGCCTTGAACAGGAGCGTAAACTAACTCTGGTAGCGCCGTTCCATACGCAACAATAGGACGAGCGCCCGCAGCCATTGCTTCGATAGCCATCATTCCAAAAGCTTCTGCTTTAGATGGCATAAGAAAGAAGTCCATTGCGCTGTAGTATAACTGTATCTCATCGTCCTCGACCCACCCTGTTTCAATGACACGGATAGTTTTATCGAACGCTTTGCATATTCCTCGTTCTTGAAAAGCTATTATAGTCAATGGCAAAGACGGATAATTGCGAGCAATGTTTTCCAGCGCTTGTAAAATAAGTTTTGTGCCTTTGAAATGCGAGTGTATCGCCCTGAAACCACACACAAGATGATTTAACGGTATGCCCAAACGTTCTCTGGCCTGTTCAAACGTTGGCGCAGTAGGAAAGGCAATACCGAATGGTATAGTTTTAATGCGCAATTTATCCTTATAAAGAGAGCAGTCCACCATCTCCCTCATCCAATTCGACGCTACGATGACAAGTGGATCGATTGAAGTAATAGCTGCGATCTTTTCCTGAAGATTTTTACGCGATCTATCGCGATTAATAGCAAAATGTTCGCTTATTGTGGGACAGGTAAAACATCCCGTCTTATATTTATTGCATTCCATAGGATAAATGCAGTGCCCTGTCATCAAATAAGGATCGTGCCACGTCCACACCACAGGTTTATTGTGCGCAAGCTTTTTCCAATCGCGCAATGACAACCATTTATCATGCACAATGTGAAAGTGCAGCAAATCCGCCGCACGATAATCAGGCAATTTCATAATGTTTTCGGCGTTGCGAAAATAGCCGTTGATGTTGCCAAGGCTACGCGCCACCTCCCCGCTGAAACGGTTTGTCGCCAGTTGCAAACGACTGCTCTTCTGTGACAAGGACAAATCATGACTGATGGCAGAATTCCAAGCGCAACTGGAGGACTGCCACCCATGCGAGGCAAATTTAGAGGCTAAATCAAAATTGGTGAAACGGCGTCCAATAGCATCGCTTTTGGATATATTTAGCACCCGCTTCATGGGACAACTGTTCGACGAAGACATTGGAACGGCTCTCTATTCTGCTCCCACTGGTACGCTTGTTTCGGGCTAGACAATACAATTATCAACTTGTAGAGTCACGGGGTTTTTAGGGACGTCCCCCGCCTAAGATGCACTCATAGAAGCGAGTTGACCAAAAAATGAAAATACTGGTTCTTGGCGCATCAGGCATGATTGGACACACCATGTTGCGGGTTTTGTCCGGCAATAAGGACTGGGATGTATTTGGCACAACCTTTCAAAACAGCGCACGGGAATTTTTTGCAGATTTTCCAAATGACCGCGTAATTTCCGGCATCGATGGCACAAACGAAGATCGCTTGGTCCAAGTTTTCGCCAATGTTCGCCCAACGGTAGTCATCAACTGCATCGGCATAATCAAGCAACTGGAGGAGGCAAAAAATCCGCTTAGCATTCTTCCGCTTAACAGTCTATTGCCGCATCGCTTGGCTTCTCTGTGCCACATCACACAATCGCGCCTTATCCAAATTAGTACCGATTGCGTGTTTTCCGGCAAAAAGGGCAACTATAAAGAAGAAGATATTCCGGATGCTACCGATCTTTACGGGCGATCAAAATATCTCGGAGAAGTTGACTATCCGCATGCTATCACATTGAGAACCTCAACCATTGGCCCTGAGCTGGACGATGGGCGCCATAATCTTCTCGGTTGGTTTCTGGGCGAACAAGGAACGGTCAAAGGCTATAAACATGCGATCTTTTCCGGCCTGCCCACGATTGAGTTCTCACGCGTCGTTCGCGATTACGTCCTTCCCCAAAGCAAGCTTAGCGGCCTTTATCACATTGCTGCGAAGCCGATCAATAAATATGACCTATTATGTCTAATCGCAAAAGCCTATGGCAAAGACATCGATATAATCCCAGACGATACTTTAGAGATCGATAGATCGCTGAACTCCGAGCGATTTAGAGCGGCCACCGGCTATGTCGCGCCGGAATGGCCCCATCTGATAGAACAAATGCAGAGAGGATAAAATGTTCGCCAAAAAAACATTGATGATTACTGGCGGCACAGGATCCTTTGGAAACGCTACGCTCGATCATTTTTTAAAAAAGGGCATTAAGGAAATACGCATTTTCAGCCGCGATGAAAAGAAGCAGGATGATATGCGCATCGCTCGCAATGATAGTCGTTTAAAATTTTATCTTGGCGACGTACGAAATCGCGACAGCCTAAATCAGGCCATGCGCGGCGTTGATTTTGTGTTTCATGCCGCTGCGCTTAAGCAGGTTCCGTCCTGTGAATTTTATCCAATGGAAGCTCTGTGCACCAACACGCTCGGCACAGAAAACGTCATGGAGGCGGCCTTCGCCAATAAGGTTAAGCGCGTTGTAATTCTGAGCACAGATAAGGCCGTATATCCCATCAATGCAATGGGCATGACCAAAGCTCTGGCGGAAAAACTAGCGATAGCAAAATCTCGGACAATTGAACCAGGTGGAACTGTTTTTTGCATTACCCGTTATGGAAACGTTATGGCCTCGCGGGGATCTGTAATCCCGATCTTCATCGAACAAATAAAAAAAGGCTCACCGCTGACTATAACCGACCCGGAGATGACTCGTTTTCTTATGTCGCTTAAGGAGTCGGTCGATCTTGTTGAATACGCCATGACTCATGGAGAGCAAGGAGACATTTTTGTCCAGAAAGCTCCCGCCTCCACCATAGAAGTATTGGCGCGTGCACTACAAGAGCTAATGGGCGCGAAGAATGCCACCACGCAAATCATTGGCACGCGCCATGGCGAAAAAACTTACGAGTCGCTTATTTCGCGTGAAGAAATGGTCCGTGCCGTGAACATGGGGCGCTATTATCGCATTCCCTCCGACAATCGCGAGCTTAACTATGCTCAATATTTTGTCGAAGGAAACGATAAAATCAAAAAAACGGAAGACTATACGTCACACAACACAAAACGCCTTAATATTGAGGAAGTGAAACAACTTCTTCTAACGGTTGATTATGTGCAAAAACAACTGAGCGAGATTAAACATGCTTAAGGTTATGACAATTCTCGGAACGCGTCCCGAGCTAATCAAAATGTCACGCGTCATTGCTACATTCGATAAACACACGCAACATATTCTTGTCCATACAGGACAAAATTACGATTATGAATTGAACCAGGTTTTTTTTGAGGATCTGGGCATTCGCAAACCCGATTATTTTTTAGAAGCGGTAGGAACTAACGCGGCTCAAACTATCGGACGGGTAATAGAAAAAGCCGATGCGGTGATGGAAAAAACGGCGCCTGACGCCATCATGATTTACGGCGATACCAACTCTGGCATGGCCGTTATTGCCGCCAAACGCCGCAAAATACCTATTTTTCATATGGAAGCCGGAAATCGCTGCTTCGATCCGAATGTGCCTGAAGAGCTTAACCGCAAGGTTATCGACCATCTTAGCGACATCAATCTTACTCTTACCGAACAGGCGCGTCGCAACCTGCTCGCAGAAGGGCTGCCGGCAGAGCGGACCATAAAAACCGGCTCGCATATGGCCGAAGTTTTAGAGCATTACAAAGTTAAAATTGCGTATTCGCAGATTTTGAAGCAGCTCAACTTGCGCTCGCGCGACTATTTTCTCGTTAGCGCTCACCGTGAAGAAAATGTCGATGATCCCGAAAACCTTAAGATGCTTCTCAATACGCTTGAAGCCCTGGTCAAGACATACGACAAGACCGTTATCGTCTCTACTCATCCACGCACGCAAAAACAATTAGAGAGCATCGGCATAAGTAATTTAGATAAACGCATACATTTTCTCAAGCCTTTCGGCTTTTTCGATTATGTAAAATTGCAGAGCGAGGCTCTTTGCGTTCTATCCGACAGCGGCACAATCACAGAAGAGACTGACGTTTTGAATCTGCGCGCTGTCAACATAAGAAATACGCATGAACGCCCCGAAGGCTCCGATGCGGGAACGCTAATAATGGCAGGGTTGGAAAGCTCGCGAGTACTGGAAGCTGTGCGCGTTACACTCGCGCAGCAGGACACTTTCAAAGCCGATCGCATAGCCGATTACGAAGGAAAAGACGTTTCAGGCAAATTACTCAGATGCGTCTTGAGCTATGTTGATTATGTAAATCGCTATGTATGGCGCAAATAATTTATTCGCCGAGCAATTTGCTCACTAATTTTTCATATACTCGATATTCCCGACCATAAGGCATGCCGACGGGAAAATCTGGAAACCACGGTTTTTTGTTTGTGCGGAAATGATAAATGGCTGGATCTTCGCTAATCTGCGCAAGATCGTTAGCATCCAGATTAAAATAAGCCGCCTTATTGCAAATATCGTCATTATAATTCCATGTAGGCGATATAACCGTCCACCGCCCGTTAATTGCCTTGTTCAAAGGGGATTGCTCATGGAATTGATAGGAATAATTCTGCGCTTCAAAATCCGCAGCAACCGCCAACGCTTTAGCGCTGATTTGTTCTTTGCGCCATTGAGCTAAATTAATCAGCAATACGCCCGTATTAAAATAATCGCCGCCGCAGTCCTGCGCTAAACCGGGGACATCGAAACCAATTGGATCGCGACAAGCGGCAACAAATTGCGTCCCCAAATCAAAGCTCCATAGCTCCATCAAGTCACGCCGAACGATAAGATCGCAATCCAGATAAATTACGCGATCCAACTCGGGCAAATAATCCGGCAGCCATAAACGCCAGTAAGGCGCCGTACTGTTTTTGCCCCACATGGTGCTGGCTGGAAGCTTTTCTTCGCGTTCGCGATCAACGGCTATCACTTTCAACGCGCAACCAAAATGCTCAGCCACAGCGCTAATCCTGGCGATATTAGCCTCGCCCATTGTCGTAATCAGATAAACTTCTATCTTGCTTGTCATTGAGCAAAGCAGCGAAGCCAGTGCAACGCTTGCCTGCTTAAGAAAACCATCGTCAGCGCATAAAACCACCCGCACTATGGCATTGGCATCTATGCAGGAAGGAGCGAACGCAGTCGGAGGCATTGCAACGCAATTAAGATCTTTTTGTGTCGCCTGCGGAAAACGCGTCAGAGTCTTCCGCTCATTATTGAAAGAGCGGAATGGCAATAAAATCGACCGCAAATCAACAGGTAAGAAATTTGCCAAAGCTGCAAGCGTCGCAATATCGTCCTTAAAACGGTTCTCATTCCATAAAATCCGCCCATTTTTATCGCGACGATTCATCGCTAAAACTTCCGGCATGACATGGATTTTGTAATCCCTATTTACCGCATCAAGCAAAAGCCGATAGCCAGCATCTCCCGCTCCGGGCGCAAATCCCCCCAGCGCCAGAAAAACATCTTTGCGAAACAGACTGCATTCATTCCCTACAACATTGACCGCAACCCCGGTTGCGATATTAGCGCCATAATAAATCCAGCCTACTGCGATTGAAGCTTTATCAGGATGGGCTTGCGCAGGAAAGCGTGCCACGGCAGTAATTGTGTTGTCGCAATTAGTGTGCTTACCCGCAACAGCAGTTAAAATATCAACAGAAGCAAAGCACAGACAATTCTGCAAAACTTCAATCGCAGCAGGCAAAACAACATCGTCCTCATCGAGAAAATAGACATAGGAACCCGATGCTCGTTGCGCGGCTTCGTTCCGCAGCAAACCCACATCTGCCCCAGCGCGTTTAATCCACAACAATGAACGTTCGCCGAAAGCCAAAAGAAATTCATCCCGCACCGCGTCTATGTCAGCCTGAGCCTCCAAAGGATCAACGACTATTAATTCAAAATTATAATTCGTCTGATCGCGTAAGGACACCAACAATTCACGCAAATGTCGGACATTGCTCGAAGCTGTAACGCATACGGAAATAAAGGGGACATCGTTTTGTGGAACTTTTGTTTTGGCTTTTATTTGAGTCAGCCATTTTCCTATCGGTTGTCCTGCGTCCGCGCCGAGCAATGCCGGACGAACGCCATCCACCAACCATCCAGCCTCACGCATCCAGTCAAGAGTCTGCGAGCGAGTTATCAAAAGACCATCGGCCTTCGCTATTGTATGACGTTCAAAATAATCTATTTCAGAATCCGTTCGGAAACTATCAAAGCTTGGAAAGCGCCGGGATTCTTCTAACCAGCAGAAATAAGGATCGTCTGCCATGGCCACTAAAGTCGTAGTCGCAAAAGCCAACCCAAGTTCTTTAGCCACGCAACAGAAGTATCCCGAGCCAAAACCATGCTGGAATATAATAACATCCGAAACGTTCTCTTTCAGCCAATGATAGGCGCACAAAGATTGAGTTGGCGCATAATTGTTTCTCTCCTGAAACGCTCCGGCAAGCAGAACTACTGCATATGGTTTATCGCTCGCCGACATCTGGAAAGGAGCCAGATCAAGCAGAGTTACATCCCAGCCATCCTTGACCAACCAACGGGCAAACTGATCCGCTGTCGGAGACACGGTGGCGCGTGAATCGCTGACAAGACACAGTCTTTTCCCCTTGCCCGCCTGACAGCATTCATCCGTCAGAAAGTCATTAGCGCTCTGATTCATGCAGCTGTCTTTCCATATCGAGCAAACGGCGGCTGCGATCTTTACGTCGTTGCGCTGGGATTCCGCTGTATATTCCCCATGCATCGCATGATTTATTCACCAACGACAATGCGCCCACAGCCGACCCATCTCCAATGGTCACACCGGGCAGTATAACGCTTCCCGAACCGACAATGACGTGCCTTCCCAAACATACAGGGGATATTTTTACATTTAAAAATTCCTGGGAGATTGTGGGATTAGTTAAATAGTCGCCCGAATAATCGTCACTACCGGAGTAAATTCTAACTCCGCTTGATAAACCGGAAAAATCCGACAAACCAATGCCGCCGGAACAACCGAGAAAACAATTACCGCCGATATGGATGTAATCTCCCAGTTTAAGAAATCCTGAACGAGCCGCTATAATAACATTGCTATCGATACGCACATTGTTTCCAAGAGAAATATTCTCTAGCCCTACAATCGTGCAATTTTTAGCGATCTTTACGTTTTTTCCAACATGCTTGAATCCAAACTCAGTAAGCTCGTCGCTTTGGAAATATCCCTGATCGAATGGATTAGTTTTAGAGGACATTAAAATCAGCTCCATCTATTCTTCCAGAAGACCTTCGCACCTAGAACGATGCCGTTCATACCATTCATGTCGCAGAGTCAAGAGCAACGGCCTTAAAGCGGGTGGCATAAGATCGGCAATCGCTCGCAAGCTGTTGATATGCCCTTCGAACATAGTAGAATCCATACTGCGTGACAAGCATGTGCGACGATACAGCATAAGAATTTCAGGAAGAACATCAATATGAAATCCCGCAATTAAAGCGCGAATGAGAAGATCAAAGTCCTCAAAATTAGCGCGGTTATTGCAGTGAAATCCTCCAAGTTTCTGAAAAACATCGCGGCGGAAAAGAGAGTTTGTTTCGCCAAGACCGTTGATATACACGCTTAAAGCCAGATCGCCGCCCAGAGGCGTCCATCCTACCGGACGGATTCCTGCCCCTTGCCTTTCCGGCAACTGCAATGTCGGCGGAAAAGCCATCTGGCTGTCAGGATGCATGCCGATGATACAGGCTACAATTTCAGGATCGCGTTGTGCCGCAAGCGCAAAACGCTCTAATTCGTCAGGATAGGCGATATTGTCATCGTCCATAAATAAAAGATAAGAACCAACGGCGTGATTTGCCGCCTGATTGCGAGCTATGGCAGGTCCGGTGTTTTCCTGTCTTAACCAGCGCCAGTTGCGACGCTTAAAAAGATTCTGCAATTCATTTTTAAGCAGCTCGACATCCGACGACGTGCTGCCATCGTCCATTACGATAACTTCAAAATTCGGATAGGTTTGGTTTTCAAGAGAAGTCAGCGCCTCACGAAGAAATTTAGCCTGATTAAACGTCGCTATGCAAACCGAGATAAAAACAGGCTCCGATATCTTAGACTTTGCCGATTTAGATAAAGATTGCAGCCATGTTCCGCAATCCATCCCGCCTTTGTCCCCCAAAGCGCCGCAAGCCGCAGGCAATTTCCATCCTGCTTCCAGCGCCCACTGTGCGAGCGCCGTAGAACCGAAAACAACGCCATCCGCCATTGCCGCAGTCTGTCGTTCCATATAATCAAATTCAAGATCATGCCGTCCGGAGGGAAACTGTTTGCGGCAATAAAGATTATGCGCATGAGCTTCGTCCGCGAACACAACGAGAGAAGTGTCGGAGAAAGCCAGCCCCAGATGTTTAGCGGAGAAACTATAAAATCCCGCCGAAAACCGGTCGTTAAAAATAATAAGATCAAAAGACTTATCTCGCAGCCAATGATAGGCCCCTAAAGATTGAACCTGAATATACCAGTTTTTTTCTTCATAAATACCAGCAAGACGAACATGAGTAGCTTTTGTCAGGCTTTGATCCGGCTGATCGGCAATAGCAAGATCGAGTACCGTTACCTGCCATCCTCCTTCCCCAAAACCATCCAACAGTTTTTGAATGGAACGATCGGAGCAGTCGCTCACAATACAAACATTGCGCCCCTGCCCCGCCCCCTTAAAGGAGAAGTCGAGCGACTGAAGCGTTTGCCTTGCATCCGTCGCGCAAGGAGAGAAATTGGGGAACATTTATTTTTTGTTATCCCTTCGCCCGCAAAGCGCAGCTATCGTTAGAAGTTCGTTGCCGCCTCACAATATCCAGATTGTTTCCCGCAGCCTTTATAGCCTCGATTACATTAACCCAACGCGGATCATCGAAAATCTCAATTCCCGAGGAGCGTCTAAGCCAGTTGCCATAATCAGAAATAGCCTCAAGAAAATGATGATTCTTATGCGCATGTCCAGTTTCTACACAAATCCGGCACATTTCAGGATACTCTTCTTTTATTATTGTTTCACGCATAGTGTTAAATGCGCTTCCCCGCCAAACAGCCGTTTCAACATCCTTTGACATACTACCCATATGTGCAGGCAACGGAGCATAGCAGCAGGGTTTTACCGACATATCCTTACAAATATAAAATTCATAGAACGGCTCCAGACAACAAACCCCCTCTGCGCCAAGCTCTGAAGCAGGTATATGCCCATTATAAGCTCTGCTACCCTCAGGAGGCATGACCTTATCGTCGTTTTCTTCTTTTGGAGGCCGTATAGGATCTATTCCAAGTTTTTTAAATTCCCCAATTGGCACCATGGGCGCGGAAATATCAGCTCCAAAATCCTTAAACAGCGCTTCTCTAGCCGCTTGATATTGCTCCTCATCATTAACGCCAGTAGCTTCATATGCGTGTGACTGCACCTCAACGCCTAGCGACGCAGCAAGGGCTTTTGCACGCTCAAGCATAACTCCCTCAATCCAGATTCGGGGAATAGATACATGATGAGCAAGAAACGGAGCATTATAAATGTGCATAAAAGGCTTGATTAGCGGAGTTAGTTTAATAGTATTCACGCCGATCCCAGCCATCAATTTGCAAAACTCTTCAAATCGATCGATATGATGGCGAAAACCAAGACTATTAACCGATATAATTGGAAGTTTGCTGTTGAGTTCCGCTTTCCTTTTTGCCAGCCTTGAAAGTCCATCCACAACGGTTTCCCAAACGGCGCCGTTATAAGCAGCCTCATAATCCTCCCGAATTCCCGACATGCTTGTTGTAATTTCAAACACTTTGTTTTCAATAATAGCCTCAATTATTTCATCGGTAAGCTGCATCCCATTGTTGTAAAATGAAGTTACGGTCCCGTGCTTACCGCAAAGTTTCAAAAAAGAAACAAAATCAGGATTAAGCGTCGGCTCTCCATAACCGAAAACCTGCGCAAATAGAGTGTGCTCCATTAAATTTTCCACCCCTACAGCGTCCTTTAAATTCATGAATCCGCGTTGACTTTTTTCAATATGAATGAGACGCAACGGATTTACAGAAGAAAACGCTCCGCACATAACGCATTGCAAATTACATAGGTTAGAGGTCTCTAAATATATATTTGCAGGATACGCAGGAAAAGGACCTCCTTCACAAAATTTCTGGATTGATTGGATCGTTTCTAACTTTTTTTCCATCAACAACTTTGCTTCATTCATTTCAGCACACCCTTATATATCTCGCACATACGCGGCGATAGTATACCTTCTTTCGAGAACAGGACTAGCAGATTTTTGAGCTATATCCAGCGTCGCACACGATTTTTATAGCTCAAATACGTATCGCCGAATTTTTGCTCGAGATAGCGCTCTTCCCGCACGATAACGCCGTATTGCATTATGAGCACGAAGAACAAAAAGACAACCAGCATGCCAAACGCATTGAGAAGCGAGGCTATTCCTAAATAAAACAATGACAGCGACAGATAAAGCGGGTTGCGACTGAAGCTGAAAGGCCCATCGCTTACAATAGCGGTTGTCGGTGTGCATGGATTTATAGCTGTGTTATGACACCACATCATCCGCCCTGCCCATATCGCGAGCGCGCTGGAAACAATAATCAACGTTATTCCCAACCATATCGCTATTCGTTCAGGCAGAAACTGCATAGGCGCCACGATATTAATTACATATCCCAACGCCAGAGAACTAAGAAAAATAACAGGGGGACGCGCTATAACGCATGCCGTTGTGTCTGATACATGATCTTGCATATTAGACCGCGCTCGCTAGATGTGCCACTCCCGTTCTAGCATAATGGATAAAAAAAGCTATAAACTGGCTATAAGGCGCGCCAGCTCGATTTCGGCTGCTTCCTGCTCTTTGCAAAGCTTATCAAAGGCATGATTGAGGCGTTTAAGTTGAACAGGGTCAGCTTCTTTCGCAAAACATGTGGCTATTTCATGCTCGATGGTGACTTTGCGCTCCTCTATATCCGCGATAAGACGCTCATGCCGTACAGCTTCTTTCTCATAATCCAATTCTTTCTCTTGCGTCTTCTCGGTTTTTACAGCCCGTTTATTTTTATTGCGATCTTGTTTGCGCTGACGAATGACCAGTTCCCTATAATCTTCAAGATCGCCATCAAACGGCACACATTTGCCCTCAGCCACCAACCATAACTGATCGGCTACGCACTCCACCAAATGAGGATCATGGCTGACTAATATAACCGCGCCAGTGTAATTGTTTAACGCCTGCATTAAAGCTTCGCGAGCATCCATATCCAAATGGTTGGTCGGCTCATCAAGCAATAAAATATGCGGAGCGTCGAAGCTCATCAAACAGAAAAGAAGGCGCGCCTTTTCTCCACCTGACAGTTCTCCGATTTTTGTATCGGCCTTATGCTTATCGAAACCAAAGCGAAATAAGGATGAGCGCACCTTAACCTCTGACGGCTCCTGCATCGCAGCCTTCATAGCTTCAAAAGGAGTTAGAGTTACATCAAGCTCGTCCGTTTGGAATTGGGCAAAATATCCTATTTTCAGCTTAACTGATTTGTGAATGTTTCCATTCATAGGCAACAGCTTGTCGGAAATAAGCTTTATAAGCGTGGACTTGCCGTTTCCATTTGCGCCAAGCAAAGCAATCCGGTCGCTTTTGTTTATATAAAGATTCATGTTGCGCAAAATTGGTTTTCCGACCGTATAGCCAGCATCGACGTTTTCTAAACGGATTAGGGGGGATTTAATTTCCTGCGGTTCCGGAAACTCAAATGCTGTCACGCGTTCCGCCATCACGGCGTCCACAATATCCATTTTCTGAATAGCTTTAAGACGACTTTGCGCTTGCCTCGCTTTGCTGGCAGACGCACGAAAACGATCGACAAACTTCATCATCTGCGATTTTTGCGCCATCTGCTTTTCATGCAAAGCTTGCTGGTTCATTTGTTTTTCGGCGCGAGTGCGCTCAAATTGATCATAAGTGCCTGTGTAATGCACCAGCTTTCTGTTATCCAAATGAATTATATGATCGACGGTCTTATTCAGAATATCGCGATCGTGACTGATAATTATCATCGTGTCGCGATAACGCATCAAAAAGTTTTCAAGCCAAACCAAAGATTCAAAATCCAAATGATTTGTAGGCTCATCCAACAACAGAACCGTTGGCTGGCTGAACAAAACGCAAGCCAAGGCGACACGCGCCCGCCAACCGCCGGAAAAGCTAGTGATGGGCTGAGCCTGCGCGTCTTCGTCAAAACCGAGACCTGCGAGAATAGAGGCGGCTCGTGAAGGAGCCTCATAAGCGTTAATCTCCGTCAACCGCTCATAGATATCGCCGATACGATCCATATCTTGAGCAGTATCCGCTTCCTTTAAAAGAGCAGAACGTTCGACATCGGCGGCTAAAACAATATCAATTAAAGAAGAGCCGTCTTCTGGAAAATCCTGACGCACCAAACCAAGCGTAGCGTTTTTTATTAGCGACACCACACCATCGTCTGCGGCAATCTCGCCCGATATGATCTTGAACAATGTAGTTTTGCCCGCGCCGTTCGGTCCCACAAATCCCACACGATGACCTGCCGGTATATTTATAGAAACATTATCCAACAAAGTGCGCCCGGCGACGCGGTACGTTATATTTTGTATCGAAAGCATAAAACTGGAATTTCCTTGGAATTAATTTACATGCGCATCAATTCTCGCAAGCGCTATATCCCTGACTTTGGCGCTGAAAGCAATACTTTAAGATAGATTATATGGAGCTTGAGGCGGTTTTATTCGGATTCTTTTCCGAAAAAGCTGAGCCTCCACCCTGAAGTGGGGAAACATTGTCCATAACTTCCGCATCCATTCTCAAAACAATTTGAAGAGAAACAGAACCATTGACAATCGAAACAAATTTCTTTCCCCCAAAAGGCAATACAATATTATTTTCCAGGCAGAAACGAAGCAGCGGCTTGAAAAAATCGGCGGCCTTGAACGTGAAATCTGCGCGTTGCGTTGAATTGCCATAAGTTGTTTCAACGCCAACAACAATGGATTCATCATTTAATGCCTTACACTCAACAATCTTTCCGTCAGGAAGAAAATGCGGAGTTGTCCTGCGATAAGACTCCACAGTAGCAACAAGTTCTTCAGGAGAAAGAATGATATTTCTAATTTCCTGAGCCATGTGTTCTCTTTCCCAACGCAACAATCGCCACGCCGCTACCGTATTGTTCAACTTCACGAACAAACCTAACGTAACTCATTGTATCATCGTAAAGGTAAAGGATTTTTTTAATTTTTCCGCAAAATGCAAATAATTCTCATTATCGGAATACGCAAATACTATTCATAATCATCTCTTAATAGTTTGTCATAAACCCCTACTGAAACCTGTGTTTTTAGGAGGTTGCGCAACAAAAAATACCCTACTGAAACAACAGTCCACTTAACTCAAAATTAACCTCATCTCACTATCTTGGCAAAAGTAGCATTATCCCATTTATAAAATTAGTTTCATGATTGATAACCTCCCCATTCTTATCGTTGACGATAGTCTGATTGTTCGTCAGACAGTCAAGAACATTCTTGCCGAAATCGGATATAACAATGTATGCGCTGTTTCAAACGGCGTAGAGGCCCTTGACAAAGTCAAAGAGAAGCTTTCTTCAAAAAGCGACGATATGTTCAAGGTCATATTTCTGGATCGCAATATGCCGGAAATGGATGGTCTCGCGTTTCTGAAGACCTTCAGGAACGATCTAAACATTACCGATACCGCCGTTATCATGCTGACAGCATACTCCGATCAAGAAAGCATTATCGCTGCACTGGAAGCCGGAGCCGCTTCATATATTATCAAGCCGGTCCCCGCCGAAATAATTCAGAAAAAGATGGGGATCGCTGAAGAGTGGTTGGCGCAGCATAAAAAGAACGCCTAAAAAATTTAATGCGCTGAAAACCTTCTTACTTTGTGCATGAAGGTAGGAAATATGAAAATTCAATTCACGCCGCAGGTTCTTGACGAACTTAAGAGAGAAATCAGCAAGAGCTTAGTTAACACGTTGCACGTTATGTTTGGCCTGGATGTTTCTTTGACAACATCGCCAGCCGACATAAAGCAAGACCGTTGCGTAAGATCCTGCATAGAATTGGGAAACGCTACAACGAAAGCGATTCTGGTTATTGCCATCCCCTATGATGTCGCAGAAAAGATAGCGGAAAACTTTCAGCCGGAAACCACCGCCTTATGTCCAGAAATTGTACAGGAAGTATCGCACGAAATTGCCAATATCGTCGTTCACGCTATCCGGACGCACCTGATTTCCTCTCTTGGGTTGTTTCTTGATGTCAAACTGCCACAAGCGGGTATGGCGGATAACCCGTCCGACATGGATGTTGTAAGCCTGTATTTTCTGATAAGATCTCAGGACACAATGGGTCTGGATTTCCTATATTAATTGACGCGCAAAACAATCATAAACGGTTTGTAACGGCACAATGTCCATACGGTTCAAAATTATTTTCGCCGCAATGGCGCTAGTCGGTTGTTTTACCGTCTTGGGAATAGCTTTCCATGCGGGGCAACACAGATTTGACGAAATGGCCCATGCAAACCTGAACAGATTTGGCGATATTATAGATAACATCTATAACAATCCCTTCAGAAACGCCAAAGATATGGGACTGATTCAATTAGATTTGGCGCGCTTTATGGCGACATCCCAAGGCGATGGAACAATTGGTTCCGACCAGAACGCACAGGCAAAATTTCAGAAAATTTCAGACGATCTTGATGTTGTGATTGCGCACACATCCGATAGCGTTCAGCGCAAATTGTGGAATGACATTCGTTCCAAGCTGACATCCTTGCGGCCAACAAACAGCACAGCCATAAAATTTGCTGACATAGAAGAAATTCATCATGACTTGGATAAATTAGCCGACCGAGTTGCCCTTGATGCGTCCATATATCGCAACGAAACAAATTTATTAATCAACAGCGTAAGCGAACAACTTATGCTTTTCATGGCCGACAGTCATAGAAACTTGATTCTTTCTATTATCGCCATACTTCTTGTGGCAGCACTAGCATGCCGTTTTCTCATCAAGGCAATTTTTTCTCCTCTGAAAAAAGCTTTGTTTCTAGCAAACTCTCTCGAGATCGGCTACTTCGACAACAAAGTATCGACAGATTTAAAAGACGAAATGGGCGATTTGCTTAGAGCTCTAGCGACAATGCAGATCGAGCTTACGGATAAGTCTCTTCGTTACGAACAGCAGGTTCAAGAAACGGAAACAGCCTATTTCAAGCTCGAAAGCCGCACGAAAGAACTCGACGAAGCCAACGCTCAGCTCGAAGCGTTGAACACATCGACCGGCATAATGTTAGATGCCTTAGATCAAGGTCTTTTTTACTTTGGACCCGACGGAGTGTGTTCAGACATATCTTCCAAAGCATGCCTTTTATTTTTAGGGAAAAAGCCTTCGGGACTTCATATTTCAGAAGTTCTTAGACTGTCATATGAAGAAAGGTCAATGATAGACCGGTTGCTGAAACTTGCTTTTGCCAGCGGAAATCCCCTATCTTCGTTTGAAGACTTTTCTTCGCTGCTTCCACAAAAATTTACTCATCAGGAAGGCAAAGCTATTTCGTTGAATTATCTTCCGATCACAAATCGCCAAAAAGAACTTCAATCGATCTTGGTGATTGCGACAGACCGCACGATGGAAGAAATAGCTTCAAGGCTTGTGCGAGAACGTGAAAAAGAAGCGTTATTGATAATTCGCATTTCAGGAAATCGCAATTTATTCACCCTCTTTTTTAAAAGCATTACGCACTATTTTTCCTCGTTGGAAGAATCTTTTTCGCCTCAGACATCGCTTGAAAAAGTGCGCCGACAGCTACACACTTTCAAAGGAAACGCCGCAATCTTTTATCTGCAAAGCATTGTGGACGTTCTCCACGAGATGGAGTCTATGCTGGCAGATGCAAAAAACATAGATCAAGCGCGGGAAAAAATCAGGGGGCTAATGCCGCAACTCAAGACTGCATTAGATTTCATGCACCAGCAAGCTTGCAACATTTTTGGCAAAGATTTCGATCAACAAGGCACAACTCGCGTTATTCCTCTGAATGTTTTAACGGATATCGGAGCACAGGTAAAACAGGCGAACACCGCCGATAATCTCTATAAAAAATACGTTGAAACATTAATAGGAGAGTCTATTCATAAGACGCTTTTGACGTTTGAAATTGGCATGCAAGAACTTGCGGAACGTTGTGGAAAAAAAGTTTCCCCTTGTTGCTATTCTGGGGAAGATTTTCAGATATTCACCGAAATGTACGATCCTTTATTCGCGACCTTTTCTCATATTTACAGAAATGTCGTCAGCCATGCGATTGAAGCCCCAGAGATTAGAAAAGAGCAAGGCAAGACGCCCGAAATTACCATTACCATCGATACTCAAAAATTTATGCGCGACAGCCACGAATGGTTCCGTATAAGTTTTAAGGACGATGGCTGCGGAATTGATATATCGCGCTTAAGAAAAAAATTGCGGGCAACAGAGCAAGCTTCAGATGCTGAGATTATGGCCTATATTTTTGCAGATTCCATTTCAACAAAAGACACCGTCGATGCCCTCGCCGGTCGCGGCGTTGGCCTAAGCGCCATTAAACACGAAGCCGAACGTTTGGGTGGCCACGTTTGGGTCGAAAGCGAGCGGCATTTATACACGAAAATCTCAATCGAAGCCCCTCTGCTTTGGGCTTAAGTTATTTTATTCCATTTGCAATTAAAAAAGACGAGTATTCCTTGTCTTCCTTCTGAATATGCCTGATCAACCACTCTCTTAAAAAATTCAATAATTGCAACGCTATGGTGCCGTCATTTCCTTCCTCAAATTTTTTTTGAAACTCTGACACTCGCTTTCTTAACGCTTCGTGCTCGCTTATATGCAAGCTTCGCTCTGGGTATTTTATTTTCTCAAAAATATCCTCTTCATATTTGAAATGAGTCTCCGCATAAGCAATCAAATCCCTGATAACAATCTCTAAAGCGGCCTTGCTTCTTTTGGACATTATTCCAACATGCAGAATGTTTAGCATATCAATAATTTTCATATGCTGCGCATCAATCGATGGAATACCTATGCTATAATTATTGCTCCATTTAAGCAGATCAACTTTTTCCATCTACATTTTCCGTTATTTATCGTTCGTGTGAACGCAGATGGTAAAGCTTAAAAAATTGATGAAGCATTAAGTCGTCCACCCCTCCTGTATTCTTACATAGGCATTTGCTCACTTTTTAACTACAATTGACAATGCACCCTTAATCACAGAAAACCCGCCTAACCTTCTGTTTATCAGGCAAAATATCTCTTAGGATAGATCTATTCACACATTCATATTGCCTAACGGAAAGCCGCTCTGAACGCTTGCACAGAAAAAGCAAATGAGGCAATCTTCACACGTATCGCTCCGGCCCCTCGTGCGGCTCTAGCTTTTATAAATTTTTCCAAGGAGATTATTATGTCCGAGAACAAGCCTATTGGTAAAAAGAACCTCCTTCAGGCTTTTGCCGATGCCGCTACTCAAGTTTTTGCAAATTCTACTAAGTATGTAAGTGACATTCTTAATAATGGAAAAGGGATTATGAGAAATTTTGTTAGCACTGCTGTGCTTCTTACTGCCATAGCAACACCCCTTGTTTTTGTAGACCCAGCGTTGGCTCATAGCAATGGAAACGGCAAAACCTACCTGAACACTCAAGATTTGTGGCGCCAATCAATGAACAACAATGACACCGTGGAAAGATGGAACGGCAGGCAGGGATCATCGCCGATTTACTACCATAACGATAATGAGTGCAGAGACCATAGAGACAATAACAACAATGATGACTACCGGCGGTTTGTTAAGAAAAATTATCAGTATTATATTATAAAACCCAGCTACGATAATTATACAAAGCCCAACTATGATAGTTATCTCACGCACGACTTCGATGATAACAACTATTATACGCTTGGTCTCGCCCCAGATGACAACAGCTCATTCAGGGGAATTTTCTGGGACAAATCACATTCTTATTCTTCACACCGCGATCTCGTAGCAGTTTTTAGAACGGATGTTGACCAGCATGGTGAGTGCTTCATAGCGCTTGATGAACAACAGACGCGGGACCGATTCAACACATTACTAAATATGCAATTTGCTCGCACAGATAACAATGAATCAGTGCCGACTAGCCTTGCTGACGCTTTGAAAAGCACGGCAGAAGCCTTATCTGCCATTAGCAAGATAAGAGAGATAGAGTGCAACTTAGACGGAAACGATCGTTTGTACTTTCCTGATCTTACGGACTCGTACAATCATAATACCAGCGAGGGCGTACTGCGGCGCAAACCCAATGCGCCAAATTATACGATACCTCCACAATATATAACCACACCAAGTGGAAAATGGATTTATGTTCCTCCAGCCTACAATCGCTAACCAACCGCCAACAAAGATAAAAGCCCAGCTTTATGCTGGGCTTTTTGATTCAATGCGATCCAATCATTAAGCTTCTGCGCGTTGGGCGAATAAAGCAAAGAAAGCTCGGAATGGAGCTAGGAATATTATGGCCAGGGCGAGTTTCACTCCGAAATCGCCTATTGCGAGAGTAACCCACGGCATGTCCGTTCCCGCAAAAGCAAGGGAGAAAAACACGCAAGTATCAATGAACGAACCAGCAGTGGATGAAACGAACGGCGGCTTCCACCAAGCCATCTTGCGCAGATAATTAAATATAACGATGTCAAGCAACTGCCCTATAACAAACGCCGAGCCGGACGCAAAAGCTATGCGCGGAGATACCAGAAGCGCTGAAACCACTACCGCGCAGGCAAAACCGACATAGACTACTCTGCGCGCCACTATAGCCCCATGCATACGATTAGTAATGTCTGTGATAAGAAACGATATCGGATAGGTAAGCGCTCCCCACGTCAACCAGTCGTTGATCGGTATATTGACCAGAAAGTTCGACGCCACGACCACAGAGATCATGGCAATAATAGGGGCTATTAATTTTTGCATGGCGATAACTCTATCAAATTTTATGAAAGACCGCTGATAAACTTTTTCATATCTTTGGCATGGTCCGTGATTATTTCAAGCGGAGTATTCTCGGCCTTGCAAAGTTGATAGGCGTTTTTTACAAGATCTGCCGCAACATTATCATTAAGCGGCGATTTTTCAAATAACGCCCAGCTGGAAATTATTCCACCCTTCGCTGCTCGGACTGTTTCTTTAGTAAGATTTCTTTCTGGATGAAGCTCAGCATCCGGGATTAGAGTTTTTACTTTTTCTATATTATCGCAGGTAAATTGAAGATATTTTTCGGCCCCATCGATAAACAGTTTTCTATCATGGTTTTCTCCCTGTTCCGCGAACAGCACGGCCACTTTTGCCTGGGGGGATTTTTTCTTCAATTCACACATCAAATCAACAGAGAACGAGGAAAAACGAATAAGATCAGAAGAAACATCTATCGATCCGATTTCGGCTAACAACAAATCAATAATGGATGCTTTAGAGCGCGGACAATCCGAGCCGATTACGTCCTTTACCTCAAGATTGAGCACCATCTCATTGTTTGGGCGAAGGCTTTTAACCTCTGACAGCAAATCCCGCAAAGTCGGAATGCGTCCATCTCCGTTAGGGCCAATCCTCAGCTTTTGGACATCTTCCAACATCAAATGGCTGATGAATTTCTTCCCATCAGGTATTTCTGCTATAGCATCGGGGCAAAGAACATGATCCAAAATCCTGACCGAATGCATAAGAACGAGATGATCGTCTTTTGTGCGAACCACATCTGCTTCGACATGCGCAAGATAAGGATGATTTAAAGCTTCTATAAAACTGGCAAGCGTATTTTCTGGAGGACGCGAAAGTATATTGCCATCACGGCGGGCGTTTTCATTATCAGTGCACCCCATGCCGCGATGACCGGCAATTTTTACCGAAAATCCGCTCATTATAAAGCGTAAGCACGAAATTTTGATAAAGTGCAAGCACGAAATATTGATTTCTTGTTCGAAGGTAATTTTTCTATGACATCGAAAGCGCTTCGCTTAATCCCAGTTGCCGCGCTTCGCTTAACTCCAATTACTATGAGTTCTTCTGGCAAATCATCTACAAAATAATTCCGCGCACCATTGCTTTCATCTACCTCTGATATATAAGATCGCTCCTCATACGTCAGAATGGAATTTAGATCATCTTCTTCAAAAGATAATTTATTCATTGGCTTGTCCTTTCAAATAAAATAAAGTTTTAATCGCGCCCGAGCAAATATCATTTAGGAAAAACCCCTCGCATAGATTTTAATATAGGCCAAAATCCTAGCCTATCCTCTGCTCCAAAACCTTGTCTTGCTGGTTTCTGGCTGGCCGGATTCTGTGAGCGCATATAATTTTCCTTACCATCATTCAAAGCGCATTTTTCACAAACGGCCAAACCCGCCCTATCAACAACAGCGCGGGCCAGCTCTGCCGGCTCTGGCCTTTCCATAAATAAATCTTTAGAAATGAGGGCTGCAAGATACTCGACTTCTTTTTGATTGCCAGAAAGAACAACGACTATCAGGCCATCACCATCCGCAATTGTAAAAATGTTTTGCTCAGAACAATTCATCACTTTTCCTTCGACCCCAATTAAACAGCGGCACTTTAATCTACAAAATCAAATGCACCAATTATTTTCAATTCTCCAATTAAAAACGTTTTTTATTAACCAGATTATGCTTTGATTAACCTGATAAAATCCTCTAAATTTTTTCATCTACTTATAATCTGTTGTCTTGATCCTGCACGATCTTGTGCTATTCATTGCAAACACAAACCCTTGTCCTAAGAGAGCTTTATGGCTGCTTATCAGTATATTTGCGTTATGAACGGCGTTACCAGGACCTATCCTGGGGGAAAGACCGTTCTTAACAATATCCGCCTTTCCTTCTACCCTGATGCCAAGATCGGCGTTCTGGGACCTAACGGCGCGGGTAAGTCCACTTTGATGAAGATCATGGCAGGCATGGACACTGATTATTCAGGGGAGTTCTTTGTTGCCGAGGGGGCTACTGTAGGGTATCTGCCGCAAGAACCGGTTCTGGATCCTAAACTCTCAGTCATCGAAAACGTATTGGCTGGACTAACGGAAACTAAGGGCCTTCTGGATCGCTTTGAGCATGTCAGCAATCTCCTCGGCGAAGTAACCGACCCGGACGAGATGCAAAAGCTTATCGACGAGCAAGCTGAGTTACAGGAAAAAATTGAAGCCGCGGATGCGTGGGACATAAACCGCACCATAGAGATCGCGCTCGATGCTCTGCGCTGCCCTCCCGCAGATGCCGATGTCACAAAACTATCGGGCGGAGAACGCCGCCGTGTGGCTCTCTGCCGTCTATTGCTGCAAAAACCCAATCTTCTTCTGCTTGACGAGCCTACCAACCATCTGGACGCTGAATCCGTCGCATGGTTGCAGCAATATCTGGTGGATTATAAAGGATCGGTCATTCTGGTTACTCATGATCGATATTTCTTGGATAACGTCACGGGCTGGATACTCGAGCTGGATCGCGGACAAGGAATACCCTATCAGGGCAATTACTCGTCGTGGCTTGAGCAGAAACAAAAACGGCTTGAGCAAGAATCCAGGGATGAAACATCCCGCCAGCGCACTCTCGCTCGCGAGCTGGAGTGGATCAGAAGCTCGCCAAAAGCTCGGCAGGCTAAAAGCAAGGCTCGCATTACCGCGTTCGATAACCTCATGGCTAAAAGCGGAGAGAGCACTTCCGATACTGCGCAGATTGTTATTCCCGCGCCCCCTCGTCTCGGCAATCTGGTTGTGGAGGCTTCCGGCGTAGCAAAATCGTATGGGGACAGACTTCTAATCGATGGATTAAGCTTCAACCTTCCTCCCGGAGGCATTGTCGGAGTCATCGGCCCCAACGGAGCTGGTAAAACCACTCTTTTTCGCATGATAACCGGACAGGAAAAGCCTGACAGCGGAACTTTCCGCGTTGGAGATACCGTAAAGCTTGGATATGTTGACCAGAGCAGAGAATCCTTGCGTAACGAGAAAACTGTGTGGGAAGAAATCTCTGACGGACTTGATGTAATAGACCTCGGCAAGCGCACCATTCCAAGCCGCGCATATGTCGCCTCGTTCGGCTTTAAAAGCGCCGACCAGCAGAAAAAAGTCGGACAACTTTCAGGCGGCGAGCGCAATCGCGTTCACATGGCCAAAATGCTTAAATCAGGAGCCAACGTGCTTTTGCTGGACGAACCCAGCAACGATCTGGATGTCGATACCTTGCGCGCTCTTGAGGACGCGATTGTCGATTTTCCTGGTTGCGTAGTGGTTATCAGCCATGATCGCTGGCTTTTAGATCGCATCGCCACGCACATTCTGGCTTTCGAGGGAGACAGCCAGGTCACATGGTTTGAAGGCAATTACCAGGACTATGAGGCCGACCGCCACCGCAGGCTAGGCTCTGAGGCAGACCAACCTCACCGCATTAAGTATAAGCCGCTGGTAAGGTAAAAGTGCCTGCGAAAGTATTGTTGCGATACTATATAGGACGGATTTTTATTATAATCTCATCATGAAAAACACCCCATCGATCGGCGCTGTGTTGCGCGCCTATAACAACATTGCTTTAAAAGATCAGCTTGCTCGACTGGCCGAGACGAACATGGTCGATCGCATTGTTGTGGTAACAAACCTTAGAGAAGACAAAAATGGGTTTACCCCGAAGATTGTGTCGGAATTCATTCAAAACACCCCTGAATCAAAACGACCCGAGATATCTCTTATAGAATTGGACAACTATACATGGTCCAACGCGCTTAACGCTGGGATTGGCGAACTTGTTGACGGTAAAGCACCGGTTGATCGTGTTTGGTGTCTTTCGAATGAAGTAAAATTCGGTGGAAAAGAAGGCATCGAAGCCCTACTACAAGCATCGTCGCTCACAAATGCTTCATGCGGGTTTTCCCTTTATGAAGACCGGAGCGAAGAGGTTTACCTTCTGCCGCGCAATACCTGCTCGATGTGGAGAGCGGATTTACTGAAGCAGCACCATGCCAATATAGGGCATTATTTCGACCCCATCATGGACACGCAGGGAGGAATGGAAGATATTCTCACGGCATTTAGATTGTTTTCAAAATTAGAGTGCGTTCCCATTGCGTCCGCCACAACAGCAAAAATTTCCGTCCCTCCCCCGGAAAAATTTGCAGAGAAAATGCGCCATGAGCTATCGGCTCTTGATTTTATAAAAAAGCAATTTTCTGAAAAAAATATTTTTGATTTTTATAAAGCCATCGAGGAAAATTCACAGCGCCCCATAAGACCGGGGATTTTATATGAAAAAGCGCTGCCGCTTAGGTACAATAGATAAAATTACTTTTTCTTGTTTCCTGATTTTGCTCTGTCCAACACCAGCCTATAGCCTTGAAATAGCTCCTGCTGCAAAAATCTGGCTACGCGCCCTATTGTCGTAACGCTTACTCCTGTAAGAGCATGCATCTCGCGGTAAGAGAGTTTACCCTCGTCCAGCAATCTCGCAATCCACCAACGATCGCACAAGTCGCCTATCTCTTTCGGAGTGCATACATCATATAAAAAGCGCTTGCACTCGTCCGCGTCGCGCAAAGATAACAGCGCTTTTATAAGCTCGGCCTCGGCTTTTGCGTTTATAGGCTTGAAGCGGGGCGGCTTGGCTGCAACCATATAGCTGTCTCCTTGGATTAAAATCTATATATGACATCATATCCTCTATACGGTAACCTGCAAGCATGAATGATATCGCTATAAAACCGCGCCAGATTGCCATTCCCAAGGGAGCTAAGAATGCGCTCCTTCACTCTTGTTGCGCTCCCTGCTCAGGAGCGGTGATCGAGGCTATCCAGTCCAGCGGCCTGCCGTTGACTGTTTTTTTCTATAACCCCAACATCTATCCACGCGAGGAATACGACATCCGCAAGAACGAGATCGCTCGTTTTGCAAAAAAACTTGGCGTTCCCTTTATCGACGCTGACTATGACAATGACAGATGGCTTAACCTGGTCAAAGGCCTGGAGAATGAGCCAGAGGGCGGCAAGCGGTGCTCTGAATGCTTTAATATGCGCCTTATGCGCTCTGCGGTTTGCGCCCACGAGAACAAGTTTGACCTGCTCGCTACGACGCTTGGAATATCGAGACGGAAAAATATAGAGCAGGTAAATTCCTGCGGTCAGATAGCAGTTTCACAATTTGAAAACCTGCGATACTGGGACTATAACTGGCGCAAGGACGGCGGCTCAGCTAGAGCGGTTGAAATCTCCAAGCTTGAGGGGTTTTACCGGCAAAACTACTGCGGCTGTTTATATTCGATGAAACAAAAGGGTGCACAATGATCTTTCCAAAAGAATACGGAGAAGACATCCTAAAAATTACAAAACCTATTTGGGAGTCCGACCTACCGGAACATTTGCGCCTTTATAAC
>JAQUWX010000016.1:13595-30466 GCA_028692635.1 Alphaproteobacteria bacterium | reverse complement strand
TTAGTAGCCTTAAGATCTATTCCTGGATGGCCCTTTCCGAACAGACCTTTATCTCCGTACGCGAACCCAACAAGGCACCAAGCCTCTGAAGGCGGAGCAAACCCATTAACAGCCGCCCCAGTTCCGCCCGTCCATCCGGTTCCGCCCGAGCCTCCATGAGCGGTAGATCCTCCGCCTGAAGAATAAAATGGGGATTCATATCCCTGCTCATGAACTTCATCTGGATCGCTATCGCTGCCATAATTGAAAATAAAATCCTGAACTGGTCCATATTCCGCAGCGCCTGTTTTTTTAAACTTGCTGGGAATTTCTTTCTTATTAGAAATGCACCAACTTCCATCGGAGTAAATAAATTGATAATAGCCCTCCGTCTGAGTATCTTTGCGAACATCGACCAACATAATGTCATCGGTTGCGCAAATATCGCGCTCCATACGATTAGATCCATCGGGATAGGTATAATTGGTAAAAACCAGGCCGCCAATTTTGACAGTCTCAATACTTTTCGGCTCAATACCAATCATAGGAGTAGCTTCTGGATTCTTGCTATCCACCGGGGTAGAGCTTACCGCCGGAGATGACGGCAAACTTTTCTTATTGGTCAAACAGTAGCTGCCATCGGAATAAATAAACTGATAATAATCTTTACTGTTCTGATCTTGACGGATCTCTCGGATCATAGCATCATCGGTTGCGCAAACGTCGCGCTCCACGCGATTGGAGCCATCGGAATAGGTGGTATTGGTAAAAACAAGCCCCCCGACACGGACTTTTTCCGAAGCGGTTATCGTAGAGGAAGAAGCAAACGCAACCCCACCCCCGACCAACACCAGAACGATAGTACAAAGCGACGCACAAATTATTTTGGGGAATCTGATCATGTTTTTTCTCTCCAGCAGGCGCGTTTTCATACAAGAAATTAGCTACCCTTAAACAGATTGTAGAATTTTATGCTTTATCAAAACTTAATTTACCATTTTCACACTCTCTGAGGGCGAAAGCAAATCCCAAAACAACCAAAGCGAACATAGCGAGGAAAGAATCTGTCCAAAGGTCATAGGCACACAGGCTTAAAACCAGACACCCGCCCCAAGCCGCCATAGCAAACGGAGCGGCCCTGGAAGGCAGATTTACAGCGAGCCGCAGGACCATAAGAGCAAAAACGGCGCCCAAAACAAGACCAGGAACCCCCATCTCAACCCAAAGCTGAACGAAAGCGTTATGGGGATGAGACGCTGGACCGGCAATATACTTATAAATCAATAGGTTGGGAGATTCTATAGGTAGTTTATAACTAACTCCCGGCCCCCACCCGAGAAGTGGGCGCTCCATAATCCTGTATGCCATATAGTCCCAAATCTCAGCCCTGGCCCCCCACGAGTTGGGCAATTTATTTATCCAGTTGATATTATTGATAAAAATCCCCTGAAAGACAAAAGGCCAAGCCATCAGAGCAACTGGCAGCAATCGCAGAACAAACGCGACCGCACGCGGAAAATAAATAGCCGAAAAGAAAATACCGACCGCCACACCCTCGGCCAACATAGTGGCTCTTGATTGAGTAAGAACCAAAACCGGGATGAGCGACGCGACAAAAACCCACATCTGCCGACGTCTGCTTCCAAAATACATCCCCGCCAGCAACGGCCACGACAGCATCGCAATATAGGATATCCCGCGATTATATTTTGTAGTGATAGAAACGTCAGGCTTAATAAGCTCTGGCCGCAGCATAGCCAGAACCGGCCCATCCATCCAAAGCTCGACGGAAAGAACGAGAGCCACAGACGAAATCATCCACGGAACGACGACAAAGATCTTACGATTCCAAATGCGCTGCTGCACCTGAGGCGAAGAAAAAACCAGGAGAGGCAAAACGATTGAAGCCAACTGCAACGTCATATGGAACGAAAGCGAAGGATATTCGGAATTAAAAGCCAGCGCCCCGCAGGTTAACAGGAACGCCAACATAAATATGGAAATATCCCTACGCATAGAAGGAAATTTCCCGTCCTCGCCCCAAACCATAATTAAAGCCAGCACACCCCCCGCAATACCAACGCTTGCCCAAGCGCCTCCTGCAAAAAAGCCGGGGATAACGGCCAACCCAAAAATGAGCAGCCCCCAATAAGGCAACACGCGTTTAGAAACAAAACTCATGAGTTTACTTGTCCGAGAAAGATTGAAATCTTTTATGGAAGTCTATCAGCTTTTGATACAATTCCAACATGCGCGCAGTCACAGCCTCTCGAGTATAATCCTTAAGGTATGTATCGTATCCGTTTTTCACCAAAAGCTCGCGCAAGTCCTTATCTCCAATGGCCTTTTGCAATGCTTCCGCCAAAGCCACAGAGTCGTCGATAGGAACCAAAAGCCCATTCACCCCGTCTATTACATGAGCGGCAGGACCAGCGCTTTTACAAGCGACCAACGGAGTCTCTGCTGCCCAAGCCTCCAGAATAACGGTGCCAAAAGGCTCATATCGAGATGGAAGAACGCAAACATCCGCAGCGCGCAGCAAAGCAGCGCGATCGTTGCGCCAACCGAGAAATCTCACTCGCTCGCTCAAACCCAAATCCTCGGCCATAGCCTCAAGCTCGCGGCGAATGGGTCCCTCTCCCGCCATCCACAAATAAGCGCCCGGCAAAAGAGCCAAAGCCCGCAACATAGTGTCGAGCCCCTTTTTAGGATGCAGCCGAGACAACGTAAGCAAAACCGGCGCGTCCTCAGGAGTATTCAAAGAAGCGCGATCTATCGGAGACAGAGGCTTAATATCTGGAAACGTAGGAATAAAACTAGCGCGAGATTCCCGCACGCCGCACTTAACCATGTGAGCGACTATATCCCTGGTAACCCCGACAAAATCGGTGCACCGCGAGAAATTACGAGGATTATAATACCCGCCGAACCAGCCGATAACGGGGCGCTTCCCACCGGGCAATTTCCGGGGAATAATTCCCGCAGCTCGCCGCATCCAACAATGTATAAGCTCCGGTTGTTCTTCCTTGATAAGCCGAGAAAGCAAAAACCTGCGAAGAGGACGAAATGGCCACGAAAGAACCTCTGGCGCGGTGCGCACACCGGCATCCACAACCTCTTGATATCTGGGAGCCTTACGAGACATTACAACGGATTGGTCCACTCCAGCCTTATGAAGGCTAAGGATCATATCGACGGCATAAGTCTCAGCGCCCCCGACTCCTCGACCGGCCATTATGTGAAGCAATCGCATATTTGCAGCCCGGAATTCGTTTTAATTACCAATCTACTTGACAGTTTTATTAATAAAAGTACATAAAAAATCAACAGAAGTTTATAATCGTCGTAATAATCACCCCTCCAGGAGCAGTATCAATGACGGAAAAGAACAATAACGATACTAAGTCCGGAGAGCTTATGCTGGCGCTCACCACAGAGATTGCCGCATCTTATGTAGATAACAACAGCCTGCCGGTAGGAGAAATCCCACATCTACTTACAACGATATACCAAAGCCTGACGAAGCTGAGCAGCGGAGCGCCCGTACCCGAGAACCGCCCTGAACCAGCAGTCCCAGTGAAAAAATCGGTATTTCCTGATTATATCGTCTGCCTTGAGGACGGGAAAAAGCTGAAAATGCTAAAGCGCCACCTGAAGACCTCATACAGCATGTCGCCGGAGCAGTATCGCGAAAGATGGAATCTCGGCCCTGACTATCCTTTAGTAGCCCCCAATTACGCAAAACAACGCAGCAAGCTGGCGAAGCAAATCGGGCTTGGAACGTCGCGCAAAAACCCCAAACAGAAAACGGCATAGTAAAATGGATTTCCAAAAGATTGCCGATCTTCTTGAATCCGACCTTACGCTAGGCACCCTTGAGGTGCGCCTGGCAAATTCGGCAGAGGAAGTCAAAAACGCGCAGGAATTACGCTATCGCGTTTTCTATAAGGAAATGGGAGCGAAACCGACGCCCGAGATGTCCGCCCGAGAACTGGACTTTGACGCGTTTGATGAGCACTGCGACCACCTTCTCGTCATAGACAATGCCCGGGCAGGAAATAAAGTAGTGGGAACATACCGCCTTATCCGCAGACCGGTAGCAAAAAAGCTCGGAGCATTTTATTCGGCAAGCGAATATGAGATTTCCGCGCTTTTACAATATCCCGGAGAGATACTGGAGCTGGGCAGATCGTGCATCGACGCCGGCTACCGCACCGGAGCGACCATGCAGATACTGTGGCGCGGCCTGGCCTCATATATATTCCGGCACAACATAACGCTGATGTTTGGCTGCGCGAGTTTCCCCGGCATCGATCCGAAAGATCACGCGCAAGCGCTGTCGTATCTTTATTATCACCACCTGGCGCCTCCGGCCATACGGGCCAAAGCATTGCCCGAGCGCTATGTGGACATGCAGCTCCTGCCGCGTGAAGCGTTTGATCCCAACACAGCTTTTGACAACATAAAGATGGACCCGCGCAGCGGCGGCAACAACATTCCGCCGCTTATCAAAGGATACCTGCGCGTCGGAGGCTATGTCGGAGACGGAGCCGTTATCGACGTAGATTTCAACACCACGGATGTTTTCATAACGGTAAAGACCGAACTTATAACGGACCGCTACATGCGCCATTATGAGCGTTCGAACAAGCGCGAGAACATCCTGCCTTGAAAAGCGCATCCAATAATCGCAAGAAACCAACTCCTGGGGCTGGCGTCGTTTGCCTTATGCGGGGCCTTGTCAACGTCATGGGATTTTTCGCCATTGTTGTGCTGATGGCTCCCGCGCAAACGATAGCGAAGTTTTTCAAAATTTTTGACCCTCTCGCGCTGCGATTAAAGTCCCACAGAATGATCGCTCGCCTGATGAAGATGAAAGTGCGCGTTGTCGGCAAAATGTCGGACAAAAAACCGACGATTTTTGTCGCCAACCATTCCTCGTATCTCGACGTCTCTGCGCTGGGATCGGTAATACCGGCATCGTTCGTCGCCAAATCCGACGTAGCCGACTGGCCGTTGATAGGAAGGCTGGCGCGAGTGCAGGACACCGCGTTTATTGAAAGAAAATCCACCCGTGCGCTAGATCAGAAAAACTCTCTCGGCAGCCTTATCGAACAAAACAAAAGCATCATATTCTTCCCGGAGGGAACTTCGTCGAACGGCCTGACCGTGCTCCCATTTAAGAGCAGCCTGTTCAGCCTGGCTGAAAAGCGCCTTCCGAACGGAGAAGCCATAACGGTGCAGCCGGTAACGATCGTCTGCACAGGAATCTGCGGAAAGAAAATGACCAAAGACCTGATGCCGCATTACGCATGGTACGGAGACATGACATTGGTTCCTCACCTGTGGACAGCGTTTAAGCTGGGAGAATTTGAGCTTGAGATCGTTTTTCACAAACCGGTATCAATAGATAATTTTGCCAACCGCAAAGAACTGAGCAAGCACTGCCAGAGTGAAATCGAAACCGGTATGAGTAAGTATTTAAAAATAGCGCCATGACGAAAAAAGTATTTATAAAAACCTGGGGCTGCCAGATGAACGCCTATGACTCGGATAAGATGTCCGATATCATAGCTCCGCTTGGATACTCCGCGACGAACAAGATGTCGGAAGCGGACCTGGTTATATTCAACACCTGCCACATCCGAGAGAAGGCGACCGAGAAATTATTTTCCGAGCTTGGCCGTTTTCACAAGAACCAGCTAGAGCGGGCAAAGCGAGGAGAAAAAACCCTAATCGCAGTAGCAGGCTGCGTAGCGCAAGCGATAGGCCCGGAGATTCAACGCCGAGCGCCATATGTCGATATGGTATTTGGCCCGCAAACATACCAGTATTTACCGGAAATGATCGCCCGCATAAGCCGCGGGAACGGAAGCATACTCAACACGGAATTCCCTGAAGAAATAAAATTCGACCGCCTTGCGGAAACAAGCAGCAGCGGCATAAGCGCGTTTTTAGCCATACAGGAAGGCTGCGACAAATTTTGCAGCTATTGCGTAGTCCCTTACACGAGAGGAACCGAATACTCGCGTTCAATCTCCGCAATAGCAAAAGAAGCCAATAGGCTGGTAGAGCTTGGAGCGCGTGAAATAACTCTTCTGGGCCAGAACGTAAACGCATATCACGGCGAAGACGAAAGCGGAAACATCCGAGGACTTGATTATCTGATAAGCCGCCTGTCGGAAATTATCGATCTCAAAAGAATTTGCTACATGACGTCGCACCCTAACGACATGACCGACGAGATAATCCTGGCTCATAAAAACAATCCCAAGCTCATGCCGTTTTTACATCTTCCTGTGCAGAGCGGAGCTGACAGAATTCTTGCGACCATGAACCGCAAGCACAGCGCGGACGATTATCGCAAAATAATTGACAAACTGAGAGCCGCCAGACCGGACATAGCGCTATCGTCAGATTTCATAGTCGGCTTTCCGGGAGAAACGACCTTTGACTTCAAAGCGACGTTACGGCTCATAAGCGACGTTGGCTTTGCGCAAGCATATTCATTTAAATACAGCCGCCGTCCGGGAACTCCGGCATCCGCGATGTCGCGCCAGATCGGAGAAGAGCTGAAAGAGGAGCGCCTGCAAGAACTTCAAGCGCTAATCCGTCAGCAGCAAGACGCCTTCAACCATAGCAGCGTCGGCAAAACCATGCCGGTGCTTTTTGAAAACAAGGGACGCAACGGAGGCCAGATCAGAGGCCGCACTCCCTACATGCAATCTGCCCACGCGAAAGCCTCGCCCGACCTGATAGGCCAGGAAGTGATGGTAAAAATCACCGCCACCAAAACCAACAGCCTGGAAGGCGAAGTAGTTTAAAAACGGCTTTTTCCGGCAAAGGTTAACGGGCGCCGAAACTATTTGCCGCCATCTTTGCGTGAAAGCTATACTGCTGAATAAAGACGGTAGTTTTGATCCCACATAAAACACCAGAAAGAAATATTATGAGCGCACCTGAACAATCTTTGCCTTTTCTTTCCACAGCCGATCTGGAAGAGAGGAAGTGCACGCTATGTGATAAGATATCAGAAAGCGATCATACTTCATATATGGGATTGAATGCCGCGGTCTGTTCTGGAATTTGTTATTATCTGGCTCCTTTAGCGGAGCGTCTCACGGGAGTTTCTCTGGATCCTTCGAAAACAACCGCCATACTTATCTTCGCCGCCGGGACAGGATTGGCAATGCTGGTAGCCGGTGAACTTCGAAACATAACTCAAAATAACGCCTTCCAAAAGGCGCAAGCAGAACTGACCGCCATGGGCATAGAAGATAAATGCAAGACATGTCCCCACTATCCACGCGCCAGAAAATCCCTGCAAACACAGTCGCTCAACAAGAATTGATCCCATCTATGGTTAACGCGCCCTGAAACTATTTGCAGCCCTCTTTGCGCAAAGACTATATTGCCCGCATAAAGATAACGTATTTAACCTCACGCGACGACATATCAGGAAAAATATTATGAACACGCCCGAAGAACAATCCTCGATCGCTCCTTCCGCAGAAGAAATTGTAAAAAGAATGGCTGCGGCCCTGGAAGAAAAAAAGTGCGAAATATGCCACAAACTCTCAGCATCGCCTGATCCGCTTATATCCGGAATAACCCCCATAGGGATCACCGCGCTTAGCGTATCCATTCCAGGTTACCTTTTAAAAGCGGCTAATATTCCCTTATATGAAGCAACAGCAGCTTTGGCCCTTTTGACCTCCTCCAGCATTGGGGCACTGATCTATGCCGGGGGTTCGTTAGTGAAACACAAACGACTCTCCGATTTCAAAAAAGCAGAAGAAGAATTAACAGGAATGGGTGCCGGAAACATCTGCGAAAGATGCCCTCACTACCCACACGTCAAAGATAGTTTACCGCCCTCCCTTAACAACGGATAACCCCAATAAAAAACGGCCCTGCATAAACAGGGCCGTTTCTTTTTCTGCTACTTCCAATCGGCGTTACGCCTCCTGAATAGCCTTCATAGACAGCTTAACCTTGCCGCGATCATCGACGCCGACGACCTTGACGCGCACAACGTCTCCGACATTTACGACGTCGGATACTTTGTTAATGCGTTGCTGGCTGATCTCCGAGATATGGAGCAGTCCATCGCGATTACCGAGGAAGTTCACGAAAGCGCCGAAATCGACGACCTTCACAACCTTACCCTGATAAATCTGACCGATCTCCGGCTCTGCGACAATGCCCTTGATCCAGTTGATCGCAGCATCGGCAGCAGCCTGATCGACGGCGGAAACGCGAATAGTGCCATCGTCCTCGATATCGACCTTAGCGCCGGTGGTTTCGCAAATTTCGCGTATCACCTTACCGCCCGAGCCGATAACTTCGCGGATCTTGTCTTTGTTGATGTTCATAGTAGTTATGCGCGGAGCATTCTGGTTCACGCCGTCACGAGCGCCGGTGAGCGCTTTAGACATCTCACCAAGAATATGCATGCGACCGTCCTTAGCCTGACCCAAAGCGATCTTCATGATCTCGGAGGTGATGGAAGTGATCTTGATATCCATCTGAAGCGAAGTGACGCCCGCCTCGGTTCCCGCGACTTTAAAGTCCATATCGCCGAGATGATCTTCGTCGCCCATGATATCGGACAACACGGCATAGCCCTTAGCTTCCTTGATAAGCCCCATGGCAATACCTGCAATAGGACGAGTCAGAGGAACGCCCGCATCCATCAAAGACAGAGAAGCTCCGCAAACGGTGGCCATAGAAGAAGACCCGTTGGATTCAGTGATTTCCGAAACCACGCGCAAAGTGTACGGGAACTTTTCCTTTTCCGGGAGAAGAGGATGAACGGCGCGCCAAGCTAATTTGCCATGGCCGATCTCGCGACGTCCCGGGCTTCCCATACGGCCGGTCTCGCCGACAGAGTACGGGGGGAAGTTGTAATGAAGCATAAAGCGCTCGCGGTATTCTCCGACCAAAGCGTCGATGATCTGCTCATCCTGCCCTGTGCCAAGAGTAGTTACCACCAAAGCCTGCGTCTCTCCGCGAGTGAACAGAGCCGACCCATGAGCGCGAGGAAGAATTCCGACTTCGCAAACGATAGGACGAACGGTCTTTGTGTCGCGTCCGTCGATACGACGACCGGAGTCGAGGATCATGTTACGCACATGATCGTACTTCATCTGCTCGATAGCGTCTTCGATATGCTCCGGCAAGAAATCTTCCGCAGGAACAGCCTTCAAAGCCTTTTCCTTAGCGGCATCGAGCTTCGCATATCTGGCTTGCTTGGCTGTTTCGTTATACCCGTCCTTTATGTCAGCCCCGATCAAAGCTTCAAGCTTAGCAATCAGCGCCTTCTTATCATAAGCGGCCGGAGGCAACTCACGAGGCTCCTTAGCAGCGCATTCAGCCAACGAGATAATCAGATCGATAACGGGCTGGAAATTCTTGTGTCCAAACTCGACAGCGCCCAGCATGATGTCTTCCGACAATTCCTTAGCCTCGGACTCGACCATCAGCACGCCTTCTTTTGTTCCGGCGACGACGAGATCGAGATCTCCTGAATTTTCTTTTCCGATGGTGGGGTTCAGAACGTACTGTCCTTCCTTATACCCTACGCGAGCTGCCGCAACAGGCCCCAGGAACGGAACGCCTGAAATAGTCAAAGCAGCGGAGCATCCGATCAAAGCGACGATATCGGGATTATTTTCCAAATCGTGGCTAAGAACGGTGGCGATGACTTGCGTCTCACAAAGATACCCTTCCGGGAACAGAGGACGAATAGGACGATCGATAAGCCTGCTAATCAAAGTCTCGGACTCTGAGGGGCGACCTTCGCGCTTAAAGAACCCACCGGGGATTTTTCCTGCGGCGAAAGTCTTCTCCTGATAGTTGACGGTAAGCGGGAAAAAGTCCTGCCCGGGCTTGGCCTTCTTAGCCGCGACGACAGTGCAAAGCACCGTAGTTCCACCCATAGTCGCCATAACAGCGCCATCGGCCTGACGAGCGACCTTGCCGGTCTCGAGCACAAGCTTAGTCTCGCCCCACATCATCTCTTTTCTAAACACAGTAAACATCTTTATCTTTCCTTCCTTTAGTCGGGAGCGCTATCAGGCCCCCTGTTAACGTCCCGCGAGTCCCCTATGGACACACAGCCTTGAGTAAATTTCTACGAGCGCGCAAAAACGCAGCCGCAACAGCATCTCGCTCTGAGGCGCATGCTGTTGTGGTTGTGGTTATAACCAATTTCATAAACCTTATTATTTGCGCAAACCGAGTTCTGCGATCAGCTTCTCGTAACGCGATGCGTCCTTAGTTTTGAGATAGCTAAGCAACCCGCGACGATTGCTGACCATCATGAGCAATCCGCGACGAGAATGGTGATCCTTTGGGTGTTTGGCAAAATGTCCGGTCAGCTCATTAATGCGCTGAGTAAGCAAAGCGACCTGAACCTCCGGCGAACCGGTATCGCCTTTTTGGCGAGCATGTTTTTTGATAAGCGCCTGTCTGGCTTCAGAATTCGACATCGATATCTCCTTTATAAAATGAAGTGTTAGAAATTAAATCCACGCAGTACGCAAAACGCGCCAGCTCTAGCCTCAACCAAAGCAACAGGGATTCCCTGATGTCTGGCCAGAATGACCGGTTGGCTCATAAGCTCTAAATGCTGAGGCCGGATCATAAGGCTTTGTCCTGCGCGCAAACGCTGCGCTTCGCTGTCTGAAAGATACAAGCCCGGGATGTCGTCCAGTGCCGCATCAAGCTCCAGCAGTGCCGTCATGGCGGCGCCCTTATCCGACAAATTCGCCAAATTTTCCAGTGAAATCGCCTTTTTCACCCCGAAACACCCGACTCTTGTCCTGCGAAGACCGCTCACATAGCCATAAGTGCCTAGAATAACAGCCAAATCCCTGGCCAGTGACCGCACATACATACCCTTGCCGCAGTGAACGTGGAAACTAGCCTCATCGGGATTTTCGCACGAAATCAGCCTGAGGCTGAACACAGAAACCTCCCTCGACTTCATCTCTACGCTGCCGCCTGCGCGAGCAATATCATAAGCGCGCTCGCCATCTATTTTTATGGCGGAGTAAACAGGCGGGGTCTGAGTGATCTTCCCTACAAATTGCGGCAAAGCCATATTGATGTCTTCCGAGGAAGGTCGATGATTGCTTGCAGCAACAACTTCTCCCTCTGCGTCATCAGTAGATCTCTGCTCTCCCCACCGAACGGAAAACTCGTACTCCTTATCCCCGTCCATAACGTAAGGGATAATTTTAGTAGCCTCGCCAAAAGCGATGGGCAAAACGCCGGTAGCCAAAGGATCCAGCGTCCCTCCATGCCCCGCCTTCTTCCCCCCGACAAACCGCCGAGCCTTTCCCAAAGCCTGCGTAGAAGTCAGCCCAAGCGGCTTATCCAAAACAAGCCACCCATGAACCGTTTGATTTTTTTGAGAAGAATTCATTCTTCTTCAGGCGCTTTCAAATCTTTAGCAACCGCAGGATCGTGAAGTATCCGCTCAATCTTCGTCGCATAATCGAAGCTGTTGTCGGGAACAAAGTGAAGCATAGGAGCATATCTAAGATCCACCGCCTTTGCGACCTCGTGCCGAAAGAACTTTACAATATCGTTCATAGCCTTGACCGAATCTTGCAACCGCACGCCGCCCAACGGCATAACAAAAGCCGAAGCGTTTTTAAGATCGGGGCTGACCTGAACCTCAGTGATGGTGATAAAAGGAATATCCCCGCCAGCCATAAACCCCTTATGCCACGGCACGTCGCCGCGCTGCAAAACATCCGCAAGCGCGTGCCTGATAGCTTCTCCGACTCTTAATTGACGTTGTGTGCGCATAAAACCTCAAAGCTGCCTGGCAACTTCTTCCATCTCGAAGCACTCAATAATGTCGTCAGGAGCTATGTTGTCATAATTCTCGAACGCCATACCGCACTCAAACCCGTCGCGCACTTCCTTGACTTCGTCCTTCATGCGTTTAAGCGTCTTAAGCGCCCCCTCATGAATAACGACATGATCGCGCAGCAAGCGAACCCTGGCCCCGCGCTTAACGATGCCCTCAGTAACCTTACAGCCCGCCACCTTGCCGACTTTGGTGATATTAAACACCTGAAGTATCTGAGCGTTGCCAAGGAACTTCTCGCGCAAATCAGGAGTGAGCATTCCGGTCAAAGCCTGCTTAACGTCGTCGATCACATTATAAATGATCGAGTAATAACGTATCTCGACCCCGGTACGCCTTGCCATCTCACGAGCCTGCGGATTAGCGCGAACATTGAACCCGATAATCAATCCGTTAGAAGCGTTAGCCAGAGTCACATCGGATTCTGTGATGCCTCCGACAGCGGCATCGAGCACATTCACCTTCACCTCAGAGCTATCGGCAGACAGCTTAACGAGAGCGTTCTTAAGCGCCTCAATAGACCCATGAACATCGCCCTTAATAAGAACGCTGAACTCTTTCATAGAGCCGGCCTTGATATTTTCAAGCATCTGCTCAAGCGAGCCGCGTTGATTGGCGGCGGCAGCCATAGTGCGACGACGACGCTTACGGAATTCGCTGATCTCACGAGCGCGAGATTCTGAATCCACAACCGACATCTCATCTCCGGCGCTAGGAGTGCTGTTAAGCCCCAGCACTTCGACCGGCATAGAAGGCTCAGCGCTATTGACGCTTTCGCCATGATCGCTGACGAGAGCGCGCACACGGCCCCACTCGCTACCGGCGACGAATATATCTCCGACCTTAAGAGTGCCGCGACGGATAAGAACCGTAGCAACCGAACCACGTCCCTTTTCCAGCTTAGCCTCAATGACCGCGCCTTCAGCGGGCCGCTGCGGATTAGCCTTAAGGTCCAGCATCTCCGCCTGAAGAAGAATAGCTTCCTGAAGCTTATCAAGCCCCATGCGTTTTTTAGCGGATATCTCAACTGAAAGAACCTCGCCGCCCATTTCCTCGACTTGAATATCGTGCTGCAAAAGCTCCTGACGAACTCTATCGGGATTAGCCGCGGGCAAATCGCATTTATTGATAGCGACGATAATCGGAACCTTGGCCGCCTTAGCATGGCGAATGGCCTCAACGGTCTGAGGCATAATGCCGTCATCGGCCGCGACCACCAGAACGACAATATCGGTAACGTTCGCCCCGCGAGCGCGCATTTCAGTAAACGCGGCATGGCCGGGAGTATCGATAAACGTTATGCGATCGAACTTGTGAATAGAGTTAGGCAGCACAATCTGATAAGCGCCGATATGCTGGGTAATTCCGCCAGCTTCTCCGGCAACCACATCGGTCTTGCGCAAAGCATCCAGAAGAGAAGTTTTTCCGTGATCGACGTGTCCCATCACAGTAACGATAGGAGCGCGAGGTCTCATATTCTCCGCGGTATCTTCGATACCGGCAGTAATAGCCTCAACATCGGCCTCGGTAACGCGTTTTATCCTGTGCCCGAATTCGGTAGCCACCAGCTCAGCCGTATCCGCGTCTATGCTCTGAGTGATAGTCGCCATCACGCCAAGTTTCATCAACGACTTGATAACATCCACGCCGCGCTCAGCCATGCGGTTAGCAAGCTCCTGAACGGTGATAACCTCCGGGATGATTACATCGCGAGTTATTTTCTGCTGCTCCTGCTTTTGCATCGCCTGACGCTTTTCGCGTTCGATACGGCGGCGCATAGAAGCCAAAGAGCGCTGTCTTCCGCCCCCTTCGTCATCGGTTAGAGCCTGGGTAATAGTGATGCGGCCAGGGCGACGGCGCTCTTGACTGGACCCGCGCCTCGGAGCCGGAGTTGCGCGCCCACCCTTACCGCGCTTAAAGGAGCCTTCGCTATCTTCCTCTTCAACGACGCCGCGCCGCGCCAACGGCCTGACGGAAGCAGTCTCTCCCGCAGGAGTCTTTGCGCGTTCGACTTCCGTCTGTTTTTGTCCGCGCAAATCAGCTTCCTGATTGCGACGTTCGAGATCGGTTTTTTCCTGAAGCTGAATTTGTTTTAACTCTTCTATCTCGCGCTGACGCAACCGCTCACGAGCGCTAAGCGGAGGCCCTTCTTCCTTGCCTACTTCAACGACCGCTCCGGCATCGGCCTGATCGTTAGAGACATCGGCGACCTGCTGACGCTTATTTTCGTTATCGATGACAGCGCCACGCAAAGCGCGCATTCTTGCGTCGCGCTCATCCTGCGTGAGCTGCCGCACAGCCGAGCTTGAAGAGCCAAGATCTGCGCTATGAGATAACTGTTGAGTGCCCACGATCTTGCTATCCGCAGGATGATGCGGAATAGAGCTTGCATCCGAGCGCTTACGCTTAACCTCGACCGCGACCGTTTTTGATCGCCCATGAGAGAAGCTCTGTTTTACTGAACCGGCTCTATCCATGGTTTCGGCGCTGACCGGCTTTTTAAGCTCGAGCTTTCCGCGTCTTCCAAGGCTAAGCACTTTTTTTGGTTCTTTGTCCGTCATGGTTTTTCACAATCTGTTAAGCTTGGGTTTATAGCCCCAGAATTCACACCTTGCCAGCGTGTGAATTCTAAGCGGAGTTTACTGGTTAACGAGTGGGGCTTGAAGCCCAGGCAGAAAATTTGATTTGAGGACAGAACCGCGCCAAGCTCCGCCTCCGGCAAACACCCTATTACGTAAGAAGAAATATTCTGAGGAACCTCTGGCTCAAGCCCTTCCGCGTTGGAACCCATTATAATATAAGCCAATTCGCCATTTTTAAGAGCCTGTTCGACAGAGGATTGGCCAACGACGACAACCCCCGCAGTTTTAGCGAACCCGACAAGCTCCAAGCATCTTTTAAGCAAAAGCGCCTTAACGGTATCGGGAAGCATAGGATCGACCTTAACCTTGGTCTTAATCGAGTGCTTAAACTTGCTGCCCTTAGACGCAGCGACAATAGCGTCTCTATCTGCAACAACCCACATCCCGCGCCCGGGCATACAGGCGCAAAGATCGGGCACGACATTCCTGTTCGCATCGAGAGCGAAGCGGATCATCTCGCTCCGAGACAATACCTTGCCTGAAACGATACATTTTCTTTTAAGATGTTTTTCTCTTACTCCGGCTCTTGCGATTTTTCCGCAATCATCCGCCGACGCCAACGGCAGGGATACAGCTCCCTGCGGCGGCGTTTTGTCTTTGGTGGCGGATGTTGAAGCCATTCCCATATGTTTTGTCGCGCCTCATCTCAGGCCAACTCAAGCGCCTGCCGAGGAATCATCCTCAGCAAACCAATGCGCTCTAGCTGCCATGATTATCTCATTGGCCTTTGTCTCACTGATATGATCGATGCCGAAGATATCGCGCAGCTCATCGCCTGCGAGATCGGCAACATCGTCAAGAGTCTTCACTTCCTTTTCTCCAAGCTTCACAGCCATTTCGCCAGTCATATGCGGCAACGCCATTACTTCGTCAGTGACGCCGATTTCCTTGCGCTTTATCTCAAGCTTAGCGGCATTCTCAGCCAGCCATGCGCGAGCGCGCTGCTGCAACTCGCTGGCGACATCGATATCAAAACCTTCGATCTCAGACAGCTCATCGGTTGGAGTATCGCTTATCTGCTCAACGCGACTGAATCCTTCGGCCACGAGCAGGTGAGCGATAACGTCATCGACTTCCAAAGCATCAATAAACAGAGAAGTGCGAACATGCATTTCTTCCTGACGACGCGAAGATTCTTCCTTTTCGGTCAGGATATCGATATCCCACCCGGTCAGCATCGAAGCAAGACGGACATTCTGCCCGCGTCTTCCGATAGCCAAAGACAACTGCTCGTCAGGAACGACGACATCCATGCGGTGATTGTCTTCATCAAGCACGACCTTGGCGACTTCCGCAGGAGCCAAAGCGTTGACGACGAAAGTTGCAGGATCTTGCGACCATGGAATGATGTCGATTTTTTCTCCCTGCAACTCTCCGACTACGGCCTGAACGCGACTTCCGCGCATACCGACGCAAGCGCCGACAGGATCGATAGAGCTGTCATTGGAAACCACCGCAATCTTAGCGCGGCTGCTCGGATCGCGAGCGACGGACTTAATCTCGATAATGCCGTCATAAATCTCAGGCACTTCCTGCGAGAACAACTTGGCCATAAACAAAGGATGGGTCCGGGAAAGGAAAATCTGCGGTCCGCGCTGTTCCTCACGAACGTCATAAATATAGGCGCGAACGCGATCGCCGTTTTTAAAGTGCTCGCGCGGCAAAGTTTCATCGCGGCGCATAATGGATTCGGCGCGCCCCAGATCGACAGTAACATTGCCGTATTCGACGCGCTTGACGATACCGCTGACGATTTCCCCGATGCGATCCTTGTATTCCAGGAACTGGCGGCGGCGCTCAGCTTCGCGAACCTTCTGAACGATAACCTGCTTGGCAGTCTGAGCCGCAATGCGCCCCATATCGATAGGAGGCAAATCGTCGATTACAAAATCTCCGACTTGAGCGTCTGCCTTGGTTTTTTTCGCAGCCTTCAGATTTATCTGGGTAAGCTCGTTCTCGATAACCTCGACGACCTGCAAGAAGCGCTGCAACCTTACTTCGCCGGTACGACGATCTATCTCGGCGCGAATATCATGCTCATACCCGTACTTAGCGCGTCCGGCCTTTTGTATAGCCTGCTCCATAGCGACCAACACTTCGTCTCTATCGATGCCCTTTTCACGTGCGACGGTATCTGCGACTTGCAACAGTTCCATATCTGAACCCCGAATATTGATAATCACAATCAAACATTACACAACCGGAAAGGACCAACAAAAAAGGCGGGCTTTTGGCCCACCCGTCAACTTCCCGGATATGTGCAAGCATAGTAGCGCATAACGCCCCCAAATCAAGCCGAAAAGGGAAGAAAGCGCAAAAAACCGGTTAATAACAAGAAAAAAGCCCAAAAATCAGCCGGATTCCAG
>JAQUWX010000016.1:0-13495 GCA_028692635.1 Alphaproteobacteria bacterium | reverse complement strand
CCGTCAACTTCCCGGATATGTGCAAGCATAGTAGCGCATAACGCCCCCAAATCAAGCCGAAAAGGGAAGAAAGCGCAAAAAACCGGTTAATAACAAGAAAAAAGCCCAAAAATCAGCCGGATTCCAGGTCGCGCCCTCAATTAAAATATATTAGACCTCTTGCATAACCACATAAGAACTGAGTCATTCCCGCGGAGGCGGGAATCCAGCGGCCCGCGTCTGCGGGCCGTATGAGTCATGAAACATGAGCTTTTGCCTGGATTTTGATTGAGCGCGTGCCTGGGGTTTAAATCTCGACCTGCACGCCCAGCTCCACCACCCGATCGGGAGGAAGGCGGAAATACTCAAAATAGTCAGCCGCATTATTAGACAACCAAAGGAACATCTGCTCCCTCCAACGAGGCAACATCATAGGCTTATCGCTTTCCACGAAAACGTCCTTGCCGACAAAGAAAGTGGTGTCCTTGACATCGACGGGGCAATCCGGAGGAAGAAAGTTTTTAAGATCGCAAACCACATTGGGCCTTTCCATAAAGCCGTAACTAAGCACAACCAGCCAAACGCCATATCCCATATTTTTGACGGATATGCGCTGATCCTCCGCCATACGAGGTTCTTCTTCATTGTGAATGTTAAGAACGATAACTTTATCGTGCAGCACTTTATTATGGCGCAGGTTATTGATAAGCGCCGGAGGCAACACCGCACGAAGGCTCGAGAAATAAACAGCGGTGCCGGGAATGCGCTTATGGTCTTCCGGCCTGAAGCTCTCCATAAAGCTGTCCAGTTTTATAGCCCTGCTGTTACGCTTAGCCTGAACGATGGCCCGCCCTTTATGCCAAGTCATAAAGATGAAGAAAGCCGTAATGCCGATAGTAAGAGGCAACCAGCCGCCATCGGGTATCTTGACCACCGCCGTACCAAAGAAAACAAGATCGATGACAAAGAAAGGAGCCACCACCACCATCGCATGAAGGAACGACCACCGCCAGACATGCCTTGCAACGCTGAAGACAAGCAAAGTAGTCATCATCATAGTTCCCATAACGGCAAAACCGTATGCGCTGGATAAAGCAGTAGATGTGCGGAAAGTCAAAACCAGAAGAAGAACGCCAAAGCAAATCATAAGGTTTATTTTTGGCAGATAAACCTGGCCGAACTGGCTCTCCGAAGTATGGCGCACAATCATGCGAGGTAGAAAGCCAAGCTGTATAATCTGTTGAGCGACAGAATAGGCGCCGGAAATAACCGCCTGCGAAGCGATGACCGTAGCTGCGGAAGCGAGAAAAACCATCGGCAGTATAAAATCTGTCGGGACAAGAAAGAAGAACGGATTAACGGCAGCGGCAGGGTTATGAAGCATAACAGCGCCCTGCCCGAAGTAATTGAGCACCAGCGCGGGGAGCACCACAAAAAACCACGACATGCGAATAGGGAAAGCGCCAAAGTGCCCCATATCGGCGTAAAGAGCCTCAACCCCGGTGAATGATAGAAGCACAAAACCAAGGATCGAAAACCCAAAAAATCCATTATTAATAAAAAATCTCACGGCATACATGGGGTCTATGGAAACCAGCACTTCCGGGAACATGATTATTCCGCGCACCCCGAGTCCAGCAATCACAACGAACCATACGACCATGATGGGGCCGAAACAGCTTCCGACTTTCTGCGTACCGAAATGCTGAAGCAGGAACAACGGAACCAGAACGCCAATAGCGATAGGCATAATATACATATCCATAGAAGGGGCTATAATTCTAAGTCCCTCCACCGCGCTAAGCACCGATATGGCAGGAGTTATGATGCTATCGCCAAAGAACAGAGCCGCTCCGAAAAGCCCGATCACAGCGATAGCCCCCGTACTACGGCTCAATCTTCTGGCCCCGCCCGCAGCAAGGGTGGCCAGAGCCATAATCCCGCCCTCTCCGTGATTCGAGGCGCTCATAACGATGAGCACATACTTAACGGAAACAACAAGTATCAGCGACCATACGATGAGGGACAAAACCCCGAATATATTTTCATGAGACGAAACCAGCCCATGAGTAAAACAAGCCTGCAAAGCATAAAGCGGGCTGGTGCCAATATCTCCGAACACAACCCCGAGAGTTGAGAGAGAAAGCGCGCATATTTGAGCCGCGCTGAGTTTGGTAAAATTTTTCTGTTTCATCTCAAATGACTTGCCATAGGTAACGGAAATAGCGCGCAAATAGTATGAGCTAATTGATAATAAAGGCTAAACACGCGAATAGCATAGATAAACCGGCGTTCTACCCGCTTTAATGCCCTTTTTTTCATATCTTGTCTGAACCCAATCGACAGGAGCGTCGCAACCGGCATACTCCAATTTAAACGCAGGATGCCCGGAAACCTGATTTTCCATCCACTCCGCCAAAGGAGCGACATCGGTTGCAAGGCGCAATTCCGCGCCGGATTTAAGCACTCTCGCCAACCGCGCAAGATTTTCAGGCCCCACAAAGCGACGACGAACATGCCGCTTTTTAGGCCATGGATCGGGATAAAGAACAAAGCAGCGCGACAAGCAATTATCCGGCATAGCATCGAGAAGCTGTCTCGCGTCATTCGGGAATATGCGCACATTGGAAAGTTTTTTATCGTCGATCTGCTCCAGCATCCCGGCAACGCCATTCATGAACGGCTCGCACCCGATCATGGTAAATGTAGGATGCAACTCCGCCTGAGAAGCCAGATGCTCTCCGCCGCCAAACCCGATCTCCATCCACAAAGGAGCCAATGGCAACGAAAGCGGAGAAGAAAGATCAATGCAAACTCTTGGCAGCAAATCAAGAACCAGCGCCGACTTGCGCTTATTAAGAGGCCGCCCCTTACGACGACCATAAAGTCTTTCCGGCGAATGGCCATGCGGGCAAGAAGAGGTCTCAGACGAAGAGAGCACGATAATTATTCCTCACAAAACGATTAAGAAACGCGCAGGACATACCCCGACAGATACAAAGATCCGCACACAAGAATGCGGGTTGGCTCTTTGGCGGCGCTCACTATATCGCTTATTGCCTGCTCCACGCTCGATACCGGAGCGACATTGTCGAATCCCATATATTTTATTGTCCGGGATATTTCTTCCGCTTTCAAACAAAGCGGCTCATCAGGAATATCGACGGTCCTTATGTTTGAAATAAAGGGGATTAAAGGAGAAATAAATTCCGACGGGTATTTTGAAGCCATCATGCCGCACACGATAGCGAGAGGGAGCGATTTTTTATCATGCACCCATTTTCCCGCCTGCGCGGCAAGCACCTCTCCGGCAGAATCGTTATGCCCGCCATCCAACCAAAGCTCCCACCCCGGGGGCAAAAGAGCATGCAGTTTGCCGCTCTCAAGCCTCTGAAGTCTCGCCGGCCATTCGACCGAACCCATAGCCCGGCGCATAGCATCATCTGTAATTTTAAGCGGTAATGCGCTTGATGCAGCAATAGCGAGTCCCGCGTTCCATAATTGGTGTTCTCCGAACAATGCCGGATTGGGAAGATCGAGCACACGATTTTTACTTATAAAGCGGAAAGATTGTTCGTTTATTTTTTCCACCCGCCATTCTCTTCCGCCAACGATAAGCGGAGAATTCAAAGCGGACGCAGCCCGCCAAAGAGAAGCCAACGCCGCGGCATCGGGCTGAGGAGCCAGAAAACACGGCACTTTTTCGCGCATTATCCCGGCTTTTTCCGCGGCAATATTAGCCATGGTATTTCCCAGAAACTCAATATGATCGAAAGAGAGCCGAGCAATAACGGTAGCCACAGAATGGTTTATGACATTAGTAGCATCCAGCCTTCCGCCAAGACCGACCTCTATAATTGAAACATCGGCAGGGTGGCGCATAAAAGCAGTAAAAGCAGCTGCAGTTGCCGCTTCGAAATAAGTGATTTCTTCTGGAGGGGATAATCTTTCACATTCAAGAAGAATTTCTTCAAGCTCAACATCCTCGATTAATTTTCCAGCTATCCTTATGCGCTCATTAAAACTGATGAGGTGAGGAGAAGTATAAACGTGAGCCTTATATCCAGCCTCCTCGACCATTGCGCGAAGGAATGCGCAAACGGAACCCTTACCGTTAGTCCCAGCGACATGGATAACGGGAGGCAAATGATCCTGCGGATTGCCGAGTTTAGCCAGAAGATCGCGATAAGACGCACGCAACGTCAGATTAATATCGTGCGGTTTCCCGCGCCGAAATTTTTCCATAATTGTTGACGCGTCCACGGCGACTACCGTCTGGCTGCGCTTTTGGGGGAGCCATGAGGAACCGGCCCCGCAATATTAGACGTTTTACTGCGCGCCCCTCTCTTGTTCATCAAAAGACTGATAACGCGAGCCAGCGTTTCCCTAAGCTCCTTACGAACGACAACGATATCGACCATCCCATGATCGAGCAGATATTCCGCACGCTGGAAACCCTGAGGGAGAGTTTCGCGTATAGTATTCTCGATAACGCGAGCGCCAGCGAAACCTATCTGAGAGCCTCTCTCCGCAATATGAACATCGCCCACCATCGCGAAAGAAGCGGTGACTCCGCCGGTAGTAGGATCGGTAAACACAACAATATAAGGCAACCCGGCAGCCTTCACCTCTTTGGCGGCGATTATGCTGCGAGGCATCTGCATCAGAGAAAGGATTCCCTCCTGCATCCTGGCGCCGCCGGAAGCTGGAATGACCACGAGCGGAGCATTATTCTCCACAGCGCGCTTAGCGGCTACCACCAACCCCTCGCCGACAGCCAGCCCCATAGATCCGCCCATAAAACTGAAATTAAACACCGCCATGACGGTCGGGATTCCGCCCACGGTTCCCTCGGCAACGAGAAGAGCGTCTGACCGACCGGTTTTCTGCTGCGCGCCATGCAGGCGTTCCACATATTTTTTCTGATCTTTAAATTTAAGAGGATCGTGCAGCACGCCCGGCAAAGGAACTTCTTTATATTCGCCCTTGTCGAAAAGAAGCTCCAGCCTCTTGACCGGCTCCAACTTCAAATGGAATCCGCAATGACGGCAGACGTTCAAAAGCTCCTCAAGCTCGCGCTTAAAAAGCATAGCGCTACACTCGGGACACTTTTCCCAAAGGTTGTCCGGTATTTCTTTCTGCGCCCCGACCAGAGCGCGGATTTTAGGACGAACGATATTTTTAAGCCAGCTCATGACACCCGATATATGCTACGTAAACTCGAGAAGCCGAAAAAATTCCTGGCCGCATTTACTTAATAAGTTTGGGTTTGTACGGCCTAGCAGCGAAGAAGTTTTTCGGCTTTTCAAGCGGACTGGTTATACTATCATACGATCCGTTCAAACAACGATTATCGACTACAGGCATTCTCCGGTACTCTTACCGCATTTTTCTTGTATTTAAAAAGTTCAAGCAAAAACACTGTGTTAAGCGTTATATGGTGACACGCCTTAACCATATGATGTATAAAGTTTTAATGCACAAGGAAATTTTGCGTTTCTTATCCCCGGCCAGGCTTGAGAAATACCAACTGGCCGACGACACGCCCGAAAAAATGTTTGAGCGCTACATGTGGAATGTGCGTCTTTCCGAAACCATGATGCCCACCCTGGGTTTTGTTGAAATTGGACTGCGCAATCATTTGAACTTTTTAATAAGCCAATTTTACGGAGATCGCTGGTTGCTTGCGCCGCCGCACCAGTTATATCTAAGACAAAACGACATGGACAAAATAAGAGCGATAAGCCACGAGATCCGTCAGGAAAAAGGGAAAGAAATAGAGAACGACGACATAGTAGCCCGAATGAATTTTGGCTTCTGGTGTTCGTTCATGCAAAAACAGTACGACCAAATTCTCTGGCAACAGCCGAAAGCGATGTCCACGGTATTCCCGTATATCTCGAGGCAATACCGCACTCGCCAGCAAATAGGACCGAAACTGCTGCTGGCGCGCTTTGCCCGCAATTGCATAGCCCATCACGAGCCGATATGGGATCTGCAACCGGACATAGAAATAATCCACGAGACCTGCCTGGATCTTATACGAGGGATGTCAAAAAGCATTGCGGAAAAAATTGAAGAAACCGATCATTTTGAGGAAGTTTACGATGAAGGCCGACACCTGCTTAAACAAAAAGACGAAGACCACCCCCCGAAAATCTTCGACCCAACCAGAGATTAGTGTTGCCTATAAGGCATGGCGCAAAGAACGCGCAGCGCTATCCTCTTTACAAAAAGCGGCGGCGGCGACTCTTGAGCACCTCCCCGTTCCGCTTCGGAAATCGGCAAAGAATTGCCAGTTCACGCTGCTCTTAACCTCGAACGCCGCCGTAAAAAAACTAAACGCGGAATGGAGAAAAAAGAATAAACCCACGAACGTGCTGTCGTTTCCGCACTTCACCCGACCGCAATTATTAAAGGAAAAAGGCCCCCTATACATAGGAGATATAGCCATCGCACACCAATATGTGGTGGCCGAGGCCAAAAAAGAACACAAGCCGTTGTCAAATCATGTAACCCACCTAATGATACATGGCATTCTTCATATTTTCGGCTATGATCACATCTCCGCTACAGCGGCGAATAAAATGGAAAAACTGGAGAAAAAGATCATGGCCTTCCTTGGCCTCCCCGACCCTTACGAGCCATATGCTAAAACAGCAAAGGCCAAAAAGCGGCAGACAAATAAAAAAGCAATATGAACGACGTGGCCGCGACTGACACACACAATCCCTCTGCGCTCTCAAGCTGGATAGGCCGCGCCTATAGCCGCCTGCTTGCGCGCTGGCAGAAACCGCCCGAGATCGAAGCCCTGCGCGAAGCCGTAGAAGAGCTGATAGAAGCGCAACCATCGCCGTCTGGAGCGCCAAGCGCCGAGCAAACGCTGCTTGCCAACGTCCTGAACCTGCGCACACGCGAGGTCGGAGACTGCATGATTCCCAGAGCCGACATAAAAGCAGTGGATATAAGCTGCACAATGCAGAAATTGCTCGAAGTTGTAAGCGAAAGCCTGCACAGCAGAATCCCGGTTTACCGTGAAACGTTGGACGACGTTTTAGGGATGGTCCACATAAAGGACATTCTTTTGTGCGAGTACAACAAGCGAGAATGCGCCATCCGAGACCTGCTGCGTCCGGTATTAATAGTAGTTCCCTCCATGCCAGCAACGAGACTACTTCTCCAGATGCGCCAAACGCGGCAGCACATGGCGATGGTGGTGGATGAGTTTGGCGGAGTGGACGGCCTGGTCACAATCGAAGACCTGGTTGAAGAAATTGTGGGCGAGATTGAAGACGAGCACGACGACCCAGCCACCCCTGACGTCATAGCGCGAGCTGACGGAACGCTGCTAATCGATGCCCGCATGATGATCGAGAATTTTGAAGAGCGCCTGGGTAGATCGATTCTATCCCTAGAGGAGAGAGAAACGATAGACACAATAGGTGGATACGTATTTCACCTGGCGGGCCACATTCCGCAAATAGGCGAAATAGTCCGCAGCCCTGACGGTTTAGAATTTGAAATACTGGAAGCCGACCAGGCTCGAATAACCCGCCTAAGAATAAAAGGCGCAAAAAAAGCGCGGCAGTAGCACTATACACGTTTATCACTCCACATTCCGTCGATAATCATAAAAATATTTTTACCCCCTCCGAGTCATTCCCGCGGAGGCGGGAATCCAGCGTCGCACGTCCGTGCGACGTATAATTCCTCACATTATAGTTTTATAAGCGCAGAAAAAGCTTATAATCCGGCGTCCTCATAGGAACGCCTAAATGAAAAACCATAAATTCAAAAATCCTATTATTGCAACGTGCCTTATTCTGCTCGCGGTGGGCGGAACGATTCTCGCATTTCAAATGCGCGGAACAAGCGCGAACAACGCGCTGGAAACCATAGCCGTAACCAGAGGCACGCTACAGGAAGCCGTAACCGCGCAAGGCAAGCTGGAACCGAAAGATTACGTCGATGTCGGCGTCCAGGTTTCCGGCCAATTGGAAAAGCTTCACGTCGATATCGGCAGCATAGTCAAAAAAGGCGATCTGATAGCAGAGCTGGATCCATCAACATACAAATCGCGTTTTGCCGCGGACGAAGCGAAGCTAAATTCTCTAAAAGCCCAACTGCTGGAAAAAACGGCTGAGAAAGAATTAAGCGAGTCCCTGTTCAAACGCGGCGAGGAGCTTCTAAAAATAAACGCCGTAAGCCAAGAAGAAATGGACACCAAAACGGCGGAGCTTAAAAAAAGCATTGCCACGGTCCAATCTCTCGAAGCGCAAATAGCGGAAGCCCAAGCGAATCTCGACAACGACAAAATCAACATCGGATATACAAGCATATACGCCCCGATGGACGGCGTAGTATCGGATCAGATTGCGCGAGAAGGACAAACCTTAAACGCCAATCAAACAACGCCGAAAATCATCCAGATTGCCAACCTCGATATCATGACCGTCCGCGTCCAGGTGGCGGAAGCCGACATCATGCGCCTGAAGCCTGACATGGAGACTGCGTTTTCCACGCTTGGATCGATGGATAAAAAATGGAAAGGAAAAATCCGCCAGATATTGCCGACGCCGGAGCTGATAAACGACGTCGTGCTCTATAACGTCCTGATCGACGTTGACAACAGCGACCACGCGCTGATGAACGGAATGAGCACTCAAGTTTTCTTTGAAACCGCAAAAGCGGAAAATGTGCTTATTCTTCCGGCATACGCCCTCGGCAAACGCCTTGCCTCAAGCGACAGCGCGTCAGGAACGGCATACACAGTAAAAGTCCAGACGCCACACGGCGCGAAAGACCGCACCATACACGTCGGCATGATGACGCGCACGCAAGCAGAAGTGCGCGACGGCCTTGAAGAGGGAGAAAAAGTAATCGCCCCAACGGCTGACGCAACGACTTCGACAACGACGAAAAAACCATCGGGGCCTCCCATGGGGCCACGCCTATGACTTCTGCGCGAAAACCGTTCATCAGCATTCAAAATGTCTCTCGTCACTACCCGGCCGGGGATGAAATTTTAAAAGCGCTTGATAATGTGTCGCTGGATATATTCCAGGGAGAGTTCGTCGCCATCATGGGCCAGTCCGGCTCAGGCAAAACGACTCTGATGAACATGCTGGGCTGCCTAGACCGCCCGACAAAAGGAAGCTATGAGCTTGACGGCCACGAAGTATCGTCTCTAAGCCTCGATGAGCGAGCGTTATTGCGCAGCCAGACCTTCGGCTTTATCTACCAGAGATACAATCTGCTGGAATCCGCAACGGCGGCAGAGAACGTAGAGCTTCCCGCGATCTACGCCGGGGTCCATAAAACCGAAAGAAAAGAGCGAGCGCGTTCTTTACTGGACCGCCTGGGATTAAAAGATCGCTATAACAATAAACCCAACGCATTATCGGGAGGACAACAGCAGCGCGTAGCCATAGCTCGCGCTCTAGTCAACAACCCCTCGATCATACTTGCCGACGAACCGACAGGAGCGCTGGACAGCCACAGCGGACAAGAAGTCATGTCCCTGCTGTGCCGCCTCCACGAGGAAGGCCAAACTGTAATAATCATCACTCACGACGAAAGAGTAGCCGATTACGCCAACCGCAAAATAAGGCTGGCCGACGGAAAAATAATTGAAGACACAGGCCCCTCTGAAATTGGCACAGTCGAAAAAGAAAGGCACAAAAAAACAAACCCGGAAGTAGTCGCCGAACTTCAAGAATCCGTAAAAATGGCCGCCCGTTCGTTGCGCATGAACATGTTCAGAACGATGCTTACATTGCTTGGAATAATCATCGGCGTCACGTCAGTGGTCGTAATGCTTGCAGTAGGAGACGGCAGCAAACAAAAAGTGCTGGACCAAATAACGGCGATGGGAACAAATCTGCTGATCGTGCGCCCGGGAGCGCCCAATATCCGGCACGGCGATGAAATAGCCACACTGACTCTGGACGACGCAAACGCGCTGATAGGAACCCCAAATGTCGGAGCCATAGTCCCCCAGCGCAATAAAAGCTTCACAATCCGAAGAGGCAACGTTGACGTAACGACATCTGTAACCGGCACAAACCAGTATCAACCTGTAGCGAACAACTGGCCAATAGTAAAAGGAACCGGCATATCCGAACAGGATTACAACCGCATGGCCCCCGTGGCCGTGCTTGGAAAAACGACCGCAAACAATCTGTTTCCGTACGGAGAAGATCCGATCGGGAAAACCATACTGATAAAGAACATCCCGTTTGAGGTGGTTGGCATAATGGGAGAGAAAGGAGCCTCTCCATTTGGCTCGGATCAAGACGACGTAGTCTTCATTCCCCTTACAACGGGCTTTGTGCGCTTGTTCGGAAAAGCGTTTTTAGGAAACATCCTTATCCGCGTAGATAACCTTGCTCAGGTAGGACAAACGCAAGAAAAAATTCAAAACATCATAATGGAGCGCCACAAGATCGAAGACTTCAACGTAAGAAACATGGCGCAATTCATCCAAATGGCGTCAGAGACGCAAAACACGCTAAAAATACTTCTGGCGGCAGTCGCCGCGATTTCTCTTTTTGTAGGCGGCATAGGAGTAATGAACATAATGCTGGTAAGCGTAACTGAGCGCACGCGAGAAATAGGAGTCCGCATGGCGACCGGAGCGCGCACGAAAGACATCCTGATTCAATTTCTAACCGAAGCCGTAGTAGTCTGCCTGACCGGAGGCATCGTCGGAGTAGCCCTCGGAGTAGGAGGCGCGCTAATACTAAACGCCTGCGGCATCCGAGCGATTGTGACTATAGCGCCGCTTCTACTATCCTTTTTCTGCGCGGTATCGACCGGAGTCCTCTTCGGCTATCTCCCAGCCAGAAAAGCCGCCTACCTAGACCCGGTAGTAGCGTTAGCATCCGAATAGATCTCTTGCATAACCACATAAAACCGAGTCATTCCCGCGAAGGCGGGAATCCAGCGGCCCGCGTCTGCGGGCCGTATGAGGTATGAAACACGAGGTTTTTTCTAGGTTTTACAGAGTCATTCATCGCACAGACTTAGCATAGCTGAATTCGTGACTCCGCCCCCAAGCTCAACCCCCCCCACAGAAATGACTCGCTCTACAAAAAGTTAAAGCGAAAGTGCCGGAATAAATGAGTTTTTGGCGTGGACTATAAATTTTTCACCCGCCCCCGCAACGCCATTTTTTATCTGCCAGGCTATGGGAAATAATTTTCCAACGCACGCAGCGGCTTGAGCAAACTCACCAAACCTTTCCCTCCTTATGGGAGCCTCTGCCGTTGAGTTATATCCATCCAACAAATTAGAAACTTTAGCTCGTTTGCCTTCACACTTCCCAATCCACGACTTGGACTCTGCCGCCAAAGCAATACGCGTAGCAGCCAATCCAATATCCGTACCCCTGGGAGCCCATCCTTCAGGAACGCGCTCATTGTCAAGAACCACCAGGGATTTTCCGTTCACCAGAACATTCCCCAAAATCATATCGAAATGATTTGGCCCCCAATTAGAATTTTCGCCAGTATCGCTTAAATATTTTTCCGCATGCCGGACCAATTCCTTATATGCGACATCGCTAAAACCATTAGCCTTCAGCCACCCCGCCCCCAACGCACAGGAAGCGTTTTTCCCATAATGGCTCTGCAAAACAATCCCCGCCCCCTCTTTTGAACGAGCAATAGCATCCCGCGAAGAAAGATGTATTTTTTCCTTAAGCGTATCGTCAAGCTCGGCGAAAGCATTAGCTAAACTCCCAAGCCCAGCGCCCACCGTAAATAAATCAGCCTTGTTTGAATAAGGATGCTGTCCATTAATATAAGGGCTGACATAAGCCTTATATTCAACCCCGTCTCCATGATCTTTTAAATCCACCACAAAATTGCTGGAAATAGACTTCACCAGCCGCGACATCTCAAGATTGGGCAACTTTTGCTTATTTATTGCAGCAAACACCTCGTCCCCGAGCCGCAAAACATTTTCATCCGCAGCCATCTTGACGTTAACGACAACGCCATCGGGATATATTTTCCCCGCCCAATTTTCCTTAGAAAACACAACGCGATATTTTCCCTGTTGGGTATTCTCATACATAGCAGCCAGGGAAGGCGAGCCATAATCATAAAGCTGATAAACCTGCGCAATCCCGCTATCCGCAAAAAACCTTTCAACAGCAGTGCTGGCGAATCCCCTGCGATGAACCGATGCCCCAGAACAAAACCGAGAATAAAGATCGTCCACCCCTTGCTGAGCAGGAATATTAGCAAGCCAAATCGGTCTATCAGTCATAAAAATCCCCTAAAAAATAAGCTTAAAATAAAATCCCATTCCACTCTAACTATACCAACGCCCACCCAACCGCAACCGCCCGGTTATTATTTTCATTCAACAACGATGTTTTCGTTTGGAAACCTGTGGTTTTTACCTTGCAATAATTGGTAAACAAACAAACTCCCAACCACAAGAGCCATGCCTATATACTGATTGACCGACATAATTTCGTTGATAAAAAGCGCCGAGAAAACAGCGGCAAAAACCGGTTCCAATTTAGAGAAGAACGAAAATTTGAAAGACCCCAACAAACCGATTCCATAAAACATCCCAAAATTTCCCGCCGACAGAGATGCCGCCGCAACCACGCCCCAAACCCACCCCATTGTAGTAGTCGGAGCACATGGAAGATTATAGGAAAGAGTAATGAAGCAAAAACATAACGCAAAAATAAAAGTCTCCGCGCCAACGATTGCGGGATCTCTATCCTTAAGAAGCTGCCCATAAGCATATATGCGAGTTGCAGCGGTAACGGCAGCCAAAAAAGCAAGCCCCACCCCGATTAGATTAAACCCAGTAAAATAGTTATAAACATTAAGCACAAGCCCCAAACCAAGAAGGGCCACAACGATAGGCAACAGAGTCAACAGACTAATCCTCTCTTCCCCCTTAAACGCTAAAAACAAATAGAGCATCAGCGGATAGCTAAAAACAATAACAATGACCATGGCGCCAGGAATAAACGCCATTCCCCCCAAAATCCCTATAATCGATATTATTTGATACAATCCGTTAGTAATCGCCGAGCGAACATCTTTCTTATTAGAAAAGAGGCGGCGCTTTGTAGCAAAACAAAACGCAGCCATACTCATGGCTCGCCAGAATGTAGTAAATATAATTATAAAAACAGCATTTCCGCCATCGGCATAAACAGCTCTGGTAGCAGTAGGATAAAACCCAAACACCAACGCCGCCCCAACCGCAACCAGAATCCCGCACAGTTCTTTATTTCTAATCATAAAACTCACAATTAGGAGCTTTAGTAAACGCGCCCCTGGTTACCGCATTGATTATAAACACGATTGTTTGAAACAGCAAGGCACGCCCGGTTAACTAGCGGGTTTTTCCTAAAGCCCCAAGCGCCACCGAACGAATACGGCGGTAAGCATTTCATTTATTCAAACTTTAAACCTTATCTTGATACTTGCGCGAAGCATTTTACTGAGGAGCAAGGTCGTGTTTTTCTCAAAAAAGGGCAACT
>JAQUWX010000079.1 GCA_028692635.1 Alphaproteobacteria bacterium | reverse complement strand
CTCGCGATCTTGTAAACGAACCATCCAACATTCTTTATCCTGAAACTTTAGCGGAACACTGCAAGTCATTGGAAAATCTTGGAGTTAAGGTTGAGGTGCTTGACCATGCAGCGATGAAAAAACTGGGCATGGGAGCGCTCCTAAGCGTCGCTCAAGGAAGCAATTTTCCTCCGCGCCTTGTCGTCATGTCATGGATGGGCAACGAATCCGCCAAGGATAAGCGCCCAGTAGCATTTATCGGCAAGGGAGTGACATTCGATTCTGGCGGAATTTCTCTCAAGCCCGGTGCAGGTATGGACAAGATGAAAACCGATATGGCTGGAGCTGCTGCTGTAATAGGAGCCATGAAAGTTCTGGCCAGCCGCAAAGCAAAAGCGAATGTCGTCGGCGTTGTAGGATTGGTCGAGAACATGCCGGACGGAAAAGCTTTACGTCCGGGAGATATCGTAACTTCTATGTCCGGCCAAACGATAGAGGTGCAAAATACTGACGCAGAAGGACGCCTGGTTCTTTGTGACGCTATCTGGTATGCGCAGGAGAAGCTCAAGCCGTCCTGCGTCGTTGATATTGCAACGCTTACCGGCGCTATCCGCATAGCTTTGGGAACGGAATTTGCCGGGCTGTTCGATAACGATGAAAAATTGCGTGACGAGCTGATTAAATCCGGCAAATCGGTAGATGAGAATTTGTGGGAATTGCCAATGCATGAGGCTTATGACAAATCCATGAATTCAACCGTGGCGGACATGACAAATATGTCCGATGGCAGCACTGGAGCGGGCAGCGCTACTGGAGCGCATTTTATCAAGCGCTTCGTGAAAAAGGGCGTTGCATGGGCGCACCTTGATATAGCTACGGTTGCTCGGTTGGATAAGGATCGACCTGTTTCTCCAAAGGGAGCGTCGGCTTTCGGCGTGCGTCTTCTGGATAGATTTATTGCCGATAATTATGAAGGCGCGTAAAGCATCGTACATATGACCGAAATTCGTTTTTATCACCTTACCCGCAGCTCTCTTGAGCAGGCATTGCCGGAATTGTTGGAAAAGACCCTTCTGCGCGGATGGAAGGCTGTCGTAATGGCGGGATCTCCCGAACGGGTAGAGGCTATCACGCAGCATTTATGGACGTATCGCCCGGAGAGTTTTTTGCCGCATGGTAACGCTAAGGACGGAAACGCCGCAATGCATCCGATATGGATCACGCATATCGATGAAAGGCTCAACGAGGCGGAAGTGCTTTTTCTGACCGACATGGCTAAATCCGAATTAGTCGGCTCATACCAGCGAGTATGCGAGATTTTCGACGGCAACGATGAAAGCTCTATCGTCGAAGCCCGCGTTCGCTGGAAGGAATACAAAGCGGCAGGATACGAAATGAGCTATTGGCAGCAAGGCGAGCGCGGCTGGGCGGAAGTTGCCATCTGATTATTTGGCAACTTTCTTTTTACTCTTATCCTTACTTTTCTCCGCGCTTTTGTTCTTATCTTTATCTTTGTTCTTCCCGATTATCTTATTCCACTTTCCCACTTGCTGGTTGTGGTCCGATAGGTTTCTCGTGAACGCGTGGCCTCCTGTGCCGTCGGCTACGAAATAAATATAATCATGAAGTTCCGGTTGCAGCGCAGCCTCTATCGCGGCTCTGCCCGGATTGCATATAGGTTTCGGAGGCAATCCGCCGTTCACATAAGTGTTGTAAGGCGAGGGGGTTGCAAGATCGTTATGCGTCAGGCTGCGCGGCAAAGCCCCTTGCCCCTGAGTGATCGCATAAATAACAGTCGGATCGGACTGCAAACGCATATTCTGCGTCAATCGATTGTAAAAGACTCCGGCAACGCGAGCGCGCTCTGCGGCCTTCTTGCCGGTTTCCTTTTCTATGACAGACGCCATAATAAGAGCTTCCTGAGGCGTTCCCAAGATCACATAAGCTGACCGCTTACTCCAAAGATCGCTCAATGTGTCTTTCATTTTTCTTTGCATGCGATCGATGATGCTGGATCGGTTGTCTCCGTAATTATAATGATAAGTCTCAGGGAGCAGAGTTCCTTCCTCGGGGATATCTTTTATCTCGCCGCTCAAAGAAGGCTCGTTATTCAGCAGATCGACGATTTCGTGCGAGGTCAGTCCCTCCGCTACGGTGAAGCGCCGGATAACCGAGCGCCCTTCGCGCATTTCCTGGATCGCCTCCGCGATGCTTTCGCGAGGCGTGAACAAATACTCGCCCGCCTGAAGAGTGTCATCGGCCAGCATCTTTGCCGCGACCCTGAAAGCGATAGGATGCCAAATAATGCCGTTGTTATCGAGCAGATCAGCTATCTCAGATATTTTCATTCCCCTGGGAACGACGATTGTCTTGCTGTCCATGAGCGGCCCTGGGGTTGCGATCGCCAGCGCGCACAAGATGATAGGAAACGCGATCAAAGCCAGAACAAGCGTGATCCTGGCAAATGGATTCGAGCGGCGGCGTGGAGCAAGCGGCTGTATCTGATTGTTTTCCGAAGCGTCTGATTGCAAGCTAAACCTCGAACCTTATGGCTGAACTTTTGTGAATTGCGGGGTTTAAAACGACACTATAGCGTATGTGGCCCAGGATTGTTGACACACATTTTGATGTGGCGCAATAACGATATTGCTGAAGTCTATCCATGCACAAAGAGGGAAAAATGAAAACACGCGGTTTGTCGTCGCTTCTGGTTTTGGTCTGCGTTGTTTTTATCGCGGGAGCCATCTTTTTCGTAAACAAGCCTAACGGCAATGTCGAGGTCGCGATAAGCAAGACAGAGCTGCTTGCCCCGCTTGACCTGAAAGCGCTGGAGATAAAAACGGCTTCCGTTAATGGCGTCACCATTGCATATCGCATGGTTGGAGAAGGGACTCCTCTTCTGCTTGTGATGGGATACGGCGGGACGATGGATGTCTGGGCGCCGGAGATGGTAGCGGAACTGGCAAAAACTCGCCGCGTAATAATGTTCGATAATCGCGGCATGGGATATTCATCGGCGACTGAAGATAATTTTTCTATAAAAATGTTTGCCGAGGACGCTCTTGCGCTTTTGACTGCGCTTAATATCGAAAAGGCGGACATTCTTGGCTGGTCGATGGGAAGCCTTATCGCGCAGGAGATGGCTCTGGCGCAACCTGCCAAAACCGGGAAGCTTGTGCTTTACGGGACTGCGTCGAATACTGTGGAGGTAATGAAAGCCATAGATGTAATGGGCAAGATGTCCGTAGAGGAATTTATGGCAAATCTTTTCCCTCAAGAATGGATCAAATCGCACCCTGGCGTATTTAAGACTCTGCCTGTTCCTGGGAAAGTTCCTGACTTGGTTATAATGAACCGGCAAAAACAAGCTCTCGCTACATGGGAAGGGACAGATGATCGTCTGGATAAAATCAAAAACGATGTTCTTCTGATCGTCGGTGACGAAGATGTCGTGACCTTGCCAGAGCAAAGCTTTGGCGTTGCGCACAGAATAAAAACTTCATGGCTGGCGCGTTTCAAAGGAGCTGGGCATTGGCTTATGTATCAAGCCCCCGTTGACTTTGCCAGAACCGTAACCATGTTTCTGCAAACTCAGGAAAGCCTGATTTAGGCAGAGAATCGGAAAAAATAAGTCTTTACGCCTTTTGAGCAATGCTGCTAGGATTCACTCGAAGGTATGTGAACGCATGCCTTTGGGGTATCAAAACCTCTCTAACATCGGTTTGTCATATGAAACCTGTCCGAAAACAGGGGACCCTGTTTTCGTGTGTAGATTTTATGTGATGCGCAACATTGGACTGTAAAGTTCCGATGTTGTAGAGCATTGCCGTCACGAATGCTGCCTCCGGCCCTTAGGGCTGGGAGGCAGTGGCGCATGTCCAAAGCCTCACGGCCCAAAGGCCATTGCAGTCGTATGTTAGCGATTTTTGAACTCCCAGCCCACCAAGAGTCCTTGGTGGTGCTTTCTATTTTTCTGGGAGAAATCGGATGCAGCATTTCGGGGTTTCCTTTTTGTGTCTTTGGATAATGCTTTTTGTATGCGGCGCGTCGGCGTTAGCTGAAAGCGCAGAGGTTCCTGTCAAAATTGGCGCATTGAGCTGTTTTACGATTCATCCATCCACATGGGATCCCAAGGTTCCTGTTACGTGCAACGATCTGTGCGAAAAACAGAGAGCTATTTGCACCGGAGTGACTAGCGCGATAAGTCCACCCCAGAGCTGCGAAGAGATGGCCGTTTCTCCCGTATGGGGCACCTGCCGCTGCTGCAAGGCGGTGTCGCCATGAGAAATATTTTTGCGATTTTGTTTATCGCTGTCTTTTTGTGTAGCTCTGCGCACGCAGCTCAGAAAACAATTGGCAAGACCTGCAACAGCGACAACAGCAATATAGACTGGGATACCATAGGCCAGTGCAACGGAACGGTATTTCAGAAAGGTCCGCTTATCGTAGGGACGGTTACGTCTCCGCCCTATGCCACAACGGCATGCGACGCAGGCAAAGCCGGAATGATCCAGTGGACGGGGACATCGTTCAAGAGCTGCAACGGGAGCGGTTGGATAGCCTTTGGAGAAGGATCGTTCCTTGGAGTCTCCGCCACTAACACAGCCCCCGCCCGCCCCGGAGACATAACCACCGGATTATTCAGCGACACCGCCAGCACCGTGAGCATCGCGACTGCGGGAGTTAGCAGGCTGACAGTTACAGCAAGCGGGTATGTGGGGATTGGTGTTATGCAACCCACCGTTGACCTAACCATAGGAGGATCATCGTTTGGTCTTCAAAGAGGCAATGCATCCCCTAATTCAGGGTTCTTGCGATTTGGAGACAACACAGGCTGGAAGTTTCACATAGGTAGAATGAGCGAAACTGTATCTGGCGCAGTCAATACAGACCTTACAGGTGCGCTGGTTACGTTTACGGATAGGGGCAACGTCGGGATTGGAATAACATCACCCGCGCATGCGCTTGACGTTGTGGGAAACATAAATCTGTCCGGGTACAGAATGGGAGGTCCAAGGACGGGTATAATAGGATATTCCGGCGGAGATTACAGCAGCACAGGATATGGATATGTTCCTACAACCACTTCAGGACAATATCTTTATGGCGTGAATGATTATGTGTCTCAAATAATGTTCACGATGGGCGGGTTTGTATTTAGAACCGCTCCGAATGGAACAACTGGAAATGCTATATCGTTCTCTACACCAATGACGATTTTAAATAATGGCAACGTCGGGATTGGAACTGCGAATCCTGCATTGCGGTTACATATCGTTGGCAACAACAATTTTGTTCGTTTTGAAAACACGGACACAACTGCAAACACCTATACTCAAATTGGGCTGGTTGCTGGATCGGCAGCGAGCTATCTGTGGACGGCAAACCAAAACTCGACTTCATGGGGCGGAGCAAATTCACTCAATATTTATGCTGGTTCCGGCGGCGCCATGACCTTTTGGACGAATGCTACAGAGCGCATGAGAATAGACGCCTCCGGCAATCTCACGTTTGGCAATGCCAATCCATACCTGACCGCGTCGTCATATTTTGTTATTCCCGGTGGAGCGTATTTTAACAGTGGAACGGTGTACACCGAAGCGACCATACAGGCTCGCGGAGGCATCCACAATGACAGTGGCGCAAACCTGAATATATACGGCGGCACAAGCGGACATACCGCTTTCTCCGGCACCGTTTCCGCCAGCACACCTACTGCATCCAACCACCTCGCTACCAAAGCGTATGTAGATGCTGCCGCTTCATGCGCGGCTCATGGGTCGTATAGAGTTATTTGTGAAACAAGCGGCGGTGGTGACTGTGTTCCAACATCATGTGCTTCTGGAGATGCAGAACTAAGAGGCTCTCAATGTTCGTATAGTATAGCAGGTGAAGGTTATGCCTACCGTGTTTGCGAACGATGGTGCCTACATTAAGCTATTGCTTCTAAAAACTCACGGAGGCAATTCCAAGCAGCAGACATAGGATAAGCGCTATGAACAGTTCTGGGCGGAGCTTGATAGAGATTTTTTCCATGTTGGTAGTAATGCGTTGCCGGATGTAACCGGTAAACGGTTTCCAGTTAAGCACAAGGTGCCAAATAGATATAGCTATGAACAAAAAGCTAAAAACTATGTGAAGGTTGCGCCAATCCTGTTTGTTGAGAAGCATGAAACTCCATTCGGCAGCGCGTCCATGCGGAGCGACATAAAGCAGGATTCCGCTAACAGCCAGAATGACAAACCCGAACACCATCAACATGGAAATTACGGCGCGCCAACTTATAGAAAATCGTTCCATTGTTTTCTCCTGCGTTATGCCACTGTGGCTCTGGTTTCTATAAGTTCATTGACGAGAAGGGGGAGGATTTTACCGGCTGGGCCAGTAATCTTTTCCTGAAAAATGGGAGATCGCTCTGTTTCGGCGAG
>JAQUWX010000078.1 GCA_028692635.1 Alphaproteobacteria bacterium | reverse complement strand
ACAGTCAGGAAATCGACGCGCTGCAACTTATCCCAAAGCATGTCACGTCTTGCGGTAAGAGCCGGTATCTCATCCTGATCGAACTCCAGCTCCAGAGATTCATCGAACATAGGAGTAAGCCAGTGATCGAACGCAGCAACCACCCTGGTCATAAGAGGCAAAACAGTCTCCTCATAAAAAGCCAGCCTAGCCTCCTGCATATTTGCATAAGTCTGCGACCCGGAAATTCCGACGAGTTGAGCAGGAACCCCGAACGCCAAAGCAATATCGCGAGAAGCAGCATCGCGCCCCGCAAGCCAATCCATATCCTTCGGACTAAGGCTCATCTCGCGCCAATCAAGCCCGCCCTCGAGAATAAGAGGCCGTCCCGCGTTCTTACTACCCTGATAAAGAGAATCCATCTCATCGCGCAAACGCTGCATCTGATCGTCAGTGAGAGTAGCGGGCCCTTCCTTAGGAGAAAAAACCAAAGCGCCAGAAGGTCTGGCCCCCTGATTAAGAAGCGCCTGGTTCCAAGCCCCGGCGGCATTATGCTGATCGACGGAAAGCAACGCAGCTTCTAATGGAGCCAACCCATACCAATCATCAAGCGGATGGAAATGTTTTATATGCAGAATCTGGCTTTCACCGGAGAATGGATCGGCATTCCACCTGGTAGTCTTTCCATTAACGCTGTACTCATAACCCTGAGGCAACCCGGTTTCTCCGGGAATAACCTTCATGCGATCCGAACGCAAAACATATAACTCTGCGGGCACGCCACCCTCGCGCCCCGGCACAGCCTCTATGTAGGCATTGCCGGATATCTGAAGATTGACAAAAACATTTTCCAGGAAAGAATTTCCATCCTGCATAGGATTAGGATGCAGCAGAAGATCGAGCAAAGGATGCTGATTCAACTCCGAGTCTCTATCATTATCGTAAAGCTGCCATTGTATAGAAGAAGCAGCGCTTGCGATTGACATGACGCAGCGATAAGCCACGACATTTTTACGGAATCCTTCTTCCGCCAGGCTCTCGTACCTACGAGGGGTCCACCTGGGCTTTCCAACATTGCTCCAAGCAATGGCAGCCCCCGCGCTACTAGCCTTAGCAGCCAAAGGCCGCCCCCACTCTTTCACGAAATCCAACAACTTCATGCCCACTTCCCCTCCCCGACTCCTAAAGCACCCGAACCTTCGGCTCCCCGCGAGCAATTTCACTAAGCTCGCTAACAGCCCAAACCAAAGCATCCACCCTATCTGGAGACTTAGCCGCAGGATGATCTGGAGAAAAACCAGTCATCTGATCCTCAAGCAAAGACAAAGCGCCGACATGCCTGACGCGCCCCTGCTCATAAAGAGAAGCAACAGGCAGCGCCCGCTCCGCCTTTCCGCGCAAAGCCCTGACGGGTTTAAATGGAATGTCCGCAGCGACCTGCCGCAAAACCCGCTCGACCAGTTCGCCTCCGGCATTTACCTCTGCAACAATCATCTGCGCGCCCAAATCCTGATAAAGCCGCACAGCGCGCCTGGCCCAAGCATCGGGCGTATATCTCCCCGACCAGTCAGCCAGCACATAAATGAACCCATCGACCCCACGCCCAGCAGCAACTATGCCGGTTTCGTCGCTATTCTCGCCGCAGCTCATAGCAGGATCGATCGCGACAACGATCTTCGTAAGCTCAGGAGCCACCTGCACACGACAACCATCGATCAGCGATCGCTGCCACAAAGCGCCAGCGGTATCAGTAAGCAGTTCCGCATCAAGCTCCTGCCGCCCCAATCGAGTACCGGCATATCGCTCTTTAAGTTGAGCCAGAACCTGCGGCGACAAATTTTCATAATTATCGAACGTGCGCCCATGAGTCAGAAAAACATCCCTGCCTTTCCTAGCAACCAGTTCGCGAATAACTTCTTTATTTCTAGGAGTAGTCGTAATAATAACCCGAGGATCGATCCCAAGCCGCAACCCAAACCACAACTGATCGAAAGCCTCACGGCTGGACCATGCGCCAAGCTCATCGCACCAAACGCGATGATGCTGCGGCCCGCGCAAGCGCTCCGGCTCGTCAGCTGAAAAAAGCTTTATCCTGCTTCCGTTAAAAAGTATCAGCTCGCCCAAACTGCGATGCCAGTCCTCAACGCACCCGCGAGGAATAACGCCAAGCAGCCCGCTCTCGCCCTCGAGACAAATATCTCTGGCATCCGCCATAGTCGGAGCGATCACCCCAACCCGAACCCCGGGATTCCATAACGAATAAGCGGCAATATCCTCAGCGCCGGTCCTGGTCTTTCCCCAACCGCGCCCTGCCAGTATCAGCCATATTCTCCAGTTGCCCGCCGGAGTCAGTTGCTCCGTCCTCGAGCGCAATATCCACTTTACCCTGCTGTTCCATGCCAACAACTGAGGCAGAGGCAGATCGTCCCAATTTAAGAGCGGCGAATTGCGCGAGCAAAGCTCTTGCTTCAGCGATAGCGGCGTCGCGCTCTGGATCGTTGTGTCGCTTTGATGTCCGGTCATTCTGTTCGTTCATGTATTTCACCAAATTCATAAGAGCCTTAGCCGCAGAAACTCTGGCAGCATCGCTAGTCCCCTCGCTAATAAGCTGGAGCAGTGTCTCTTCCACAAGATGAGTTGGATTTTCAGGTTTTTTATTTTTTTTAACCGGCTTACGTCTATTTCCGATAGGAGAAGAGCAAAACCGCCCATCGGCTGACCGAAGACTATTTTTTATACTTTGATACGAAGTTTTCTTTCGCGAAGAGGAGGAACTGCCTTCAGTCTTCACCAGCGCCCAATCCCATCTTCTTTATTGCACTTCAGGCGCAACTCGCCGTGGGATAGTCAATAGCACCAGCCCGACCGCAAGTCAAGGACTATTTTCCTATAATAGGATTATTTTCTCCTCGTCCTCGCCAAACACGCGCTAACTTTCTCTTAACCAATCTGCATCCTCGTGCTATCCTCCTTGGCATCTACTTCAAGCGTGAGCTCCCCAAATGGTAAGCAACATCTCGAACCCCGCATCTGCCAGCGCCGCGATAAGCACTCTTTTGCGCGCACAAACCACAGGCATAATTGGCCTGAAAGCGAACCAGCAAGCCACGCAAGCCATAATAAACCAGCTACAAAAGAATCCCAGCACCGCACTCCAACCGCAAACTCAATCCATAGCCTCAAGCGAAGGCCCTCTCCCCCGAGGCAGCCTGGTTGACATAACGGTCTGAAGACAGAGGGCAGATGACAGGTATCAGGAATCAGAAAAAGCAAGCACCTCTGCTTCTAAGCCGCCCGATCATACTCCTCAATAATATCCGCAGCAGCGCTTAGAATGTTTCTCACCCATGGAGACATATAAGCAAATCCAAAATATTGCCCCTCACCAGCCGCCATCATGCGCAATTGCACAGCAACAACCTTCGAAGCCTGAGATACCGCCTCAAGCCCCACTTCCATCGGATTTATTTTCTGATTATCGTTCATCGCTCTCCCCCTGTTTCACGGTAAACGATCTCCAGATTTCTCTGGAGACCGGGGAGTTTATAACCGTGTAGGACGGCGCAGCGTATTTACGCAAGCGCTATTGTATTCCGCTGCCTCCACGGCCAAGGCCGAGAGACACATCGGATTTACGAGCAGATGAATGCTCGCCTACAGAGGTTATAAAGCCCCCGAAACAACCTTTTTCGTTGTTCCAATTTCAGGCTAGCGAATAACGCCTATAATGGCAACTTATTCAGAGGACAGATGACAGGCATCAGGAATCAGAAAAAATAAGCACCTCTGTCCTCTGATACCTGTCATCTGCCCTCTGATCCCTGTCATCTGCCCTCTGTCTTCTGAACCCGGTACCATTTGGCTAACACCATTAGGCCTCGCTTTACGCGCAGAGTTTGCTGTGACGCAGGCCATTGATCGTGACAAGCAACGGTCATCACCAAATCATTCAAAGCAGGCCCAAGAACGCGCATAGCATTGCGCCAGCGCTGATAAGCAGCCTCTTCCGCATCTGTCCGTTCATCCATAACGCTAAAATTATTCACGCCGCCCCTGGCCGGACTATAACTTCCAACAACTCGCACCTCCAACCCAGCCATATGATAATCGAGCCTGAACTTCATCCCGGCCTCACGCTCCACCGCTCCTATCCAACCCCGAGCAAGAAGCACATCGAGAATATTCTCTTCCCCTGCCCTGGCCGCCAGAACTCCAGCGCGTTCCGTAATTTCCATTATGCGAGAGGAATGCTGCCATCGTTCCAGAGTCCCATGATCCACGCCGGAAGGAGGTTTTTTAAAGCGTCGATCACTGGAAACAAATCCTCTTTGCAACCCCATAGACGCCCCCCTTTGAAGACAAATTCAATTGAGGGTTGATAAGTATCCATTTTGGACACCGATGTCAATAAAAAAGTATCCGTTTTGTACTACAACAAGCTTGCCAGCCACCCCACACATGCATTAAAATACGAAAATAATGACAGACAGCCCGAACCGCATCCGAGAACTACGCCGCCAGCGCAACATGACGCTTCAGCAGTTGGCTGAATCGATTGGCACAAGCAAAAGCCAAATAGACAAACTGGAAAAAGGCGCTCGTCGCCTGACTGTTGAATGGATGGTGCGCCTGTCAAAACCGCTATGCTGCAACCCGGGAGATTTAATGGGAGGCATATCCGGCTTTGAAATTATAAACTTCGGATCATCGTCTTCATTCACGCGCCCGGAATCTTCCTTACCGGTAAAAAGCGCGTCAGAGAGCGCAAAAAACAAGGAAATCATTATAACCGACGAAATAATAGACCGGGTCCCACGCCCCTATTATCTATCTCATGCAAAAGACGCATACGCGATTTACATGGTCGGAGATTCCATGTCCCCGATGTACAGGCCGCGCCAACTTCTTTTCATAAACCCGCACAAACCGCCCACCCCGGGATGCGGAGTAATACTGACCCAAACCGACGGTCGCGTTTTCATAAATGAATTTATAAAACAAAAACCCACCGGAGTGATCCTGCGCGAGCACCGTCCCAAACCGCGAGACTTCACAATCCCGCAAACCGCCATCTCAACCATCCACGCAATAGTCGGCGCAACCGAACCAGCCTAAAAAGTCCCCACAATACCCATTATGGACACTCAGCCACAAACCGCGCCCAGCCATCCCGCCCCGAAAGTAAATAATAAATTGACGCCCGGCCCAAGCGATCTTTAAAAAAAGCGCATATTTATTTAAGCGTTTTAATTTTATCCATTGGCCGCAACATGAATTTAAACGACATACCCGAAGAGCTTCTTCGCCTTGCCGAAGACATGTTAGATGGGCAACCAGAATACCAGAAAACTACCGATCCAGAAACCAAGCACGCCCTCATAGAACATATGGTTTTACAAATACTAATTATGGAAAAAGCTCGGCGAAACCCTCCCGTTTATAGGTGGGACGAGAGCACATTTAACGAAGTTGCAGTCCTATCGGAAAGATTGATTGAAAGTTTTCCCAACACGCGCCTAATAGGAATAGGAAACAGCCCATCCTATGTAATTCACGGTATAGATTGCTCTCCCAACAAACAGAATCTCAACATAGAAACCGGACACCTTCCGTTTTCCAGCCGATACATGAGCGTAGTGGATTATCCGGAAGACGCTATTTCTTATCGTGTTGATCTAAAATCCCCAGATTACAAAGCCACCTACAATGCCGCCGTAAAAAACCGCAACGCCTATCGCCGATTACTTGAAGAGCTCAGCCTCGATCCGAAAAACATAGTTGAAACATTTCAAAAATCCGGAAAGAAAACGATTGTAATAGACAACATACAAAGCGGAACAAGTTTTGCTTCGTTCATAGATATTATGTATGATTTAACCGAAGAATCCGGAATAAACAAAACATCGTTCTCCGATGCGTTTGGCTGCGCCGTTTTCTCATCAATTTATCCGATATCGGCAATTATATTGCCTGATAAAAACCTTTATGTGGGAGCTCGTCACTTTGAAATATCGCAATTTATGGTCAAAGTGCTTAGCGGGCTTTACAGCCAAGAAACCGATCGTTTTATTCCGTCATACGCTCCCGAAGATTGGGATAAACCGCCTCGCGCCATCACAGGAAACGAGAGAATAGTAAACGAAATAAAATCCGGCATCATGGGCGCAGTCCAAGCAATAACCCCCTTGCGCCCAACCAATCCCGTAAGCCTCCAGCCCGAGGTCACATCAAACAATTCTTCTCAAACACTCATCCTTTGACGGCTTAAAATTCTGCTCAATCCACCACGCCTCTATCTCCCGCAATAACTCCCCCACTTGAGGTCCGGGAGCGACCCCGCGTTCGACCAAATCCTCTCCCTTAACCGGAAACTGTGGAGCAACCCATCCCTCGATCTGCGCGATCATAGGAGCAGGATCGACATCGGCCTTAGCCGCGAAAAGAAGGATTGCCCCCCGAACGACGTCCGCGCCATTAAAATAAACCGCCCTTTTCAGATTTTCGACATCCAGTTGT
>JAQUWX010000077.1 GCA_028692635.1 Alphaproteobacteria bacterium | reverse complement strand
TGATTACGCCGTTCATAACCGCCATCGATCACAACTATTTCCGTCGAAAAAGCAGTAGCAGCGCTAGCGCCGAACCCCGCCTTAAGCGGAAACTCAACTTCATCAAAAGCCATCTGACTTTCCCTATAAATTAATATGTATCATTATCAGAGTCATTCCCGCGAAGGCGGGAATCCAGCGGCCCGCGTCTGCGAGCCACATAACTCAGCCGAATTACGCGGCAAATACTGATCTTTCACAACAAGCGAATTATTCCGCCTACAACAACCCACCCTCTTCGACCATCAACTCCAACCACCTGCCGGACTCATCTGGCCTTATGATAGAGCGAACGGTAAAAACCCTATCCCCCAAAATCAGCCGCATACCCGTCGCAACATCGCTCCGATATCGAACGATTATCTTATGAGTAATATGCTCCGCCGAACCGCCAGCCGGTTTTATCTCCGCCCAAACAGAGCCTATCGTCGCCCAAACAGCGGCGGAACCGCTAAAACTCTCGGATTGAAGAGTTAAGCGCTTATCGAGATTTCCAATCCTCATCACGCCCCCAAACGTTGAATGCGATATGAATTAAGGATTGCATGTATAACCATGGGAACATTTAGTGACGACTGATGAACAGTTCCATCTCCGCGTGACGAAGGAGCCATAAGCGCCTCTCCGCGATTTTCAATCCAGTGAGTGACGAGTTGCTTGATAGCAGTTTTTATAACCCCCGGAACAGCGCTTGAAGCGCCGCCATAACCAGCGATATATTCTATCACAACCCCGTTTGTCGCCCGCGCAGGATCTGGCCACGAAGCGCCCTGCCGCAAAGCAAGCCTTCCCGGCTCGCTCGCAACATCGACAAAATAATTACTCGCCGCCCATGTTTCGCTGGCATCGGAGTCGTCAAAAACTTTAACGCTGCTCACGCTAACAAGCGGAGGCCGAGACAACGTTATAAAATTCCCTTCCGGCATTTTATCCAAAGACAACTTCCATGTCTGATTAATAAAAGCGCGCCCGGTATATCGCTCCGCCCACTCACGAGCCGCCACGATCAGAGCAGTTATAAGATCGTCCTCCGCCGAAGAATCTATACGCGCATGCGTCTTCATTTCGACCAGCGTCACCGGCTCCACAGCCGGAGCCGTCACAAGAGTAAAAGCAGTCATGCCAATAGCCTTTCCTTATCGTCGTCATTGACTTTTTTCGTAGCGCGCAAAACAGCATCCACCACCTGAGACACATTTATGCTGGCCGCGCAAACTGCCGCGCCGGTATCCTCATCTACGGGGCACCATGCATGATCGTAGTGCAACCGATGACACGGGTAACAGGCGGAGGAAGGCTGCAAAGCAAAAGCGTTTACCCAATCATTGGTGAGATTGCTCGGCGATGAATGAGACAACAAAACGATTTTAGGAACCGGCGACATGCTAACCGAATTCATAATCCCAGTCTCCGGCCCCACAACAGCCTTAGCGTAACTGGCCAGAGTCATAACCTCTCTTATAGAATGAGTGCCCACGCAGGAGTGAATTCGCGAAGCATCTCCATAATAATCTTCAACCGCATTTATTATCTCTTCAGCAAGAGGAGCAGCATCGACATCTCCAACCAACACAAAATTAAGATCGCACTTAGACAAAAGCCGGCAAATAGCCTGAGCTGTATAAGGCCACCATTTATGCACAGCGCTTCCGCGCAAACACCACAGTGCATAATCGCCTATGCGCCTTGAGTACGCCTTTGCGAAAGCGTCTTCCTCATCGGAAGGATAGAACCTGACTCGATAAGGAGGAGGCGCTTCCGCCAAAGCATGAATATGAGCGAGATACCCCCTCCCGCAAACAGCGCGACGCTGATCCGCGGACCAATGATAATCCGCACGAGAAGGCTGCTTCAGCAACTCCCCCTCAACCGAGTGCGTAAAATTTATAAATTTATCGAAACGCCCGGACAAAGCCTGCCAATAAAAAGGCATCTCATCTTCAGCAACCTGTCCGTCTTCCAAAAGGATCAACTCATCAATATGAGGATCGTGCAGCAAAGCCTCCACTCCGGCGTGCTTGCTCACAAAACTTACGCTCCAACCTCGCTCTTTAAAATAAGGCAGAACCGAAGCCGCCATCAAAGCATCTCCGTAGGCTCCAGTCCGAGAGACAAGCAAATGTTTAGGCTGCTTACGCCAAGGCAACCGCAACCGCTTTTCTCCCCCGATTTTCTGCCACACGACGAATGCGCGCCCATCGATAAGATCGGACTCGCGCAATATCCACCCCGCCTTATTATCGAGAGCAGAGTCTAAATCCTGCAAAGTCAAACGAGCTGAACCGTCGGCGATTTCATGGTACCGACAATCGGGAACCCACAAAACGATATGTCCGCCCAAAGGCAAAGAATCCCACCAATTTTCAAGCACCCCGCGCCAGTCCAAAGCATCGAGCAGAACTTCATCGGCAAATATGAAATTAGCGCCGCATGGATTGTTTATTTTCTCAGCAGCACGAGCGACCAGTCCCTCCTTACGCATATAGCGCAACCCCAGATACCACCCAGGAGACTTACCGCTCATTGCGTCACCCGCTGCAAGACGACATTATCTAACGCACAATTCCAGTAACGGAAACGCCGGAGCCAACAAGACATAGGCGCAGCCTCATCACGCTCGCGCCCAAGATTGAGCTTGGTTACAACAGGAACTGTTCCACTAACATCTGTGACCAAATTGCTTCCGTTGCTTGCTCCGGCGAAATCATTCTGCGCATAGCGCATAGCAACTTTTTGAACATCGACTATATTAACGGGATTGCTACAAGCCAAATCCATCTGAGTAACACCGCCAGCCTGCACCTTAGTAGCAATGCGCATAGTGTTGCCATTTAAATAACACCCTATCTCATTTGATGTAGAGCCATCATTAAAACAAGCAACCCAGGGATAAGTACCGGCAATCAGCCCTTCTGGAGGAATAAATTCCACACTCAACGCCCCGGACACAGAATTAAACCATGGAATACTCGTTATCTTCACGCTATCTGCCGCACGAGCAACAGCATTATCCCCCGTTACAATAACGGATGTAGCGAACAACCCAGCCTCAAGCTGCGCATAATTCAAGCTACCGGAAACGGTTAGCGTGAGAGTCCCGGCAGTTGGAGTGAAAGTATAAGTAGTGCGCGCTGGGAAAGCCCCGACGCCGTTCACAGTAGCTTCTTTAGCGCCTGATAGAACGATTGAACCAGTCCCATAAAATGACAAGGTATAAGCCTGCGCAACAACTGAAATGCTCTGTGTAACCGGAGAGGCATTATTACGAAACAGATTAGTTTTCTGCTCCTCGTTAAGCAATCCGCGCATAACAAGCGTCGCCGGATCATAATCGAAGCGAGGCTCATTCGCCGCCGCCTGCGCCAACGATCCGCTTGAATTAAAATACCAAGCGGGGGATGCACGAGAATACGTGACCGAACCAGGCAGTCCGCCCATAAATGAAACATCCAGAGACGGCCCTCCGCGAGAAAGCATCGACGACGAAAACATTTTATGCTCCTATATAGTTCTCAACATCAGCGATAGAGAGCTATCCTGTCCCTGATTGACAGGAGTACTGGATGTGCCGGACCGCACTTTCAACATTTGAATGGAAGCGAAGTTCATAGGATCCAGAGCGATAAAACGCGATGCCGCAGCTATGACTGAAACTTCGTTTCCGTTTGCGTCATACATGTTATTCCATGTAGATCCGCCGTCGGAGGATACCTGGAAAGTAAGATTGGCCGTAGTCCAAGCGGCAGGCATGGCGATACCGAACAGCCTGAGGCCGCCCAGATTAAGAGCCGGAGACAAAGACTGCCCGGACGATATAGTGGTAGGCAACGCCTCCAGCACATTCACAACAGTGTTGCGCATAAAATCACCTCGTAATGAGAATTGGAAAAAAGGGATTTCTGCGATTACAGAAATCCCTATTGTTTTCACGCAACCGGAGCGTTGCGCGGATAACCGGCCACCACGTTAGCCGCACCGAGAGCACCGGTCGTAGCTCCGCTGACAGTCATAACGACACGAACGAAACGCTGAGAGCCAATATATCCGACTGATTGAACGGTGTTGTTTCCGGCAGTGCCGCTCAGAGCCGAGAAGGTCCCGTCCAAATCAGAAGCCCCGCACGAATTATAAGTAGTCCCGTCCATAGAATGCTGAACGGAAGGAGCATGCGTCCCATCAGTATAAGTTCCGAAAGAAACGACAAACATAGCAGCGTCGAATCCGCGCAAATCGACAGCGGTACCGACAGAAGTTCCATTAACGCGAGCCGCAGGCGACAAAGATTGAGCGACCTGCACCTTACGAATAAGATCACGAATAGCCATAAGATAATCCCCCTAGAAATAAAATCGCCCCTCCCCCGATCAAGGGAAAGGAGCGATAAGTGTTGATTGACATCCCTCTGCCGAGTCATTCCCGCGGAGGCGGGAATCCAGCGTCGCGTGTCCACGCGACGTATGAGTCAGAGAGCATGTCGTCCATTTTTTCTAACAACCGAATCCAAAGCCTACGCCGCCGCAAATTTCAAAAGCTTGATAGCCTCGAAATTGACCACATCGCCGCCGACTCTTTTGCTGCACCGGAATTTCACGAACGGAGCGGAAGTATAAGGATCGCGCAAAACGCGCAACCCGATACGATCGACGATAGTGTAGCCTTCCTCGAAATTACCGAACGCGACGGAATAGCTACCTGAAGCAATCTGAGGCATATCCTCCGCCAGCACGATTGAATGACCGAGAAGCGTAGAAGGAACTCCCGCCTGCAATCCGGGCTGCCAGATATAAGCGTTGGTAGAGTTTTCCTTAAACTTGCGAATGACATCGGCAACGGCGCGAGGAAACATCCACATAGCTTTCGGCAAATAACCTGCTTTAAGGCGATGCATCAAATCGATAAGAACGTCTGAACCGGAAGAAGCATTAAAAGCCCCATCGCTACCGGTAGCTACATGCTCAAGCACGCCCCACGAACGAGAAGCATCTGCGACCGCCTGAGTTGAATAGCTAAGGAAGCCACGAGGTTGTCCTATACCATCTCCGGTAACGAACGCCGTATTTTCGCGGCGAGCGAATTTTCCTGAAACGCGTTCGACCAGCCATTCCTCGACATTAATGATGGAATCGTCCAGCAATTTCTGAGTAGCTTTTGGCTGAGCGTAAAGCTCATGAACCGGGATGCGGATACGCCCGATAGAACCTTGATCGGTATCTGCACGTGTCCCAAGCTCGGAAACCCATTGAGCATCGGCTTCGCTGGTATCGCGGAGCATCTCTACGGCTTCCGAAGAAATGCTCATAATGGTCGCCATCTGACGCATCGGAGTAGCCTCGAACTGCCGCGTAACAATTCTGCTAGCCAGCTCGGTCGGAACCATATATCCGCCCTGTTGGTCGGAAATAACGTCCATTTCCTTAGTCTGAGTAAAACCGGAAAGCTCGTGCTCAACGCCCTTGGTGACATAGCGAAGGAAAGCGCCCTTATAAGCGGTATCGCCATCGTCAAGCCCGACGTAAGCCGCAGCTCCTTTAGCAGGACGACGCATAGTGGTCTTTACTTTAGTAATATCGCTCTGCAAATCGTTGATGCTCTTATCCATGCGAACCAGCTTTTCGCCTAAAAGAGTATCTGCGCTACCATTGCGCTCGAGATCGGCGAGGCGCTGATCATTGACGCTTTTATATTCTTCAAAGGCTCTGGCCAAAGTATCAGTGGCCCCCCGAACCTCGTTCATATCGATCATATTAAACCCTCCTTGTGGGATAATGTTTTGTGTTTTGCAAATTTTGAGCCGCCTGATTAAGTCGTGCGACGATGGCCCTGGTTGCGTCGCTGTCGTCTTTGAGGCGCGAAGAAAGCTCCTCGTGCGCGGCAGGAGACTTAACGTCGCTCACACGCGCAGATTCGTTGGCAGGAAAAGTGACCAGCGAAATTTCGAATAAATCTATATCGGTAAGAATTCTTGCCTTACGCTTGATATCGACCTTGCTTGAAACGACGCGATATCCGATAGACATGCCTGTCAAAGCGCCCATTTTAAGAAGCTCATAAGCCTCCATGCCTTTTTGAGTACGCAAAGCAAGCTTACCTTGAACGGCCAGCCCGTTTTTGTCCTCATAAAGAGACATCCAAACGCCGATAGGCTGCGTAGGATCGTGCATCCAAAGCATAGCCGGAGAACGACATTCTCCGCGCCACTTACCAAGAGTCCGAGAGAAAGCCCCGGCAGCGACGATCTCGCTTTGATGATCGAGCTTACCGAAAACGCTGGCATAACCCGAAAACTGTCCGTCCGCCGCCAGCGCTTTCAACGCCAACGGACGCTCCATATGTTTCATATCCATTTATTGTCCTTAGTTTTTAGTGGGAAGAGCATCTCCGTCCGCCACTGGTTCATAACCCAGCGCAGCGCGTTTTTCATTTACAGTCAGGAAATCGACGCGCTGCAACTTATCCCAAAGCATGTCACGTCTTGCGGTAAGAGCCGGTATCTCATCCTGATCGAACTCCAGCTCCAGAGATTCATCGAACATAGGAGTAAGCCAGTGAT
>JAQUWX010000015.1 GCA_028692635.1 Alphaproteobacteria bacterium | reverse complement strand
AGCGATTAGTGCTGCTAGGAAAGAAGAACTTTCTCATGAAGAGGAAGGACAGAAAATTCTGGAAGCGCTGGAAGCGAATCTGGAAGATACCTATGACGAGGACGAATACAAGGATGTCGATCGATATGTGCTTAGTAAACCCGAAATGGACTTACTACCAGCTGGAACTTACAACGTGTTCGACATGTACGAGAATAGCCGAGTTGATTATGTAGTCGAGGAGAAGGAGGAGTCTATGGAAACATAGGCTCTTTCCCTTCCCTTTCTTTGAAGAGGAGTTAATATGAGCGAAGATATTATTCCTACATGGAATCACAAGCCTGAAGATGTTATCGGAGAAGCGGTGATGTCAGAAGATGGTATTATCAGAATCCACTTCAATGATTCTCCGGCTGGACGAAAGGCTAAAGAGAAGTTTATGACACCTACGTATACTTCATATTCAATGGAAATTGCGCCGGACCGTCTCAAGTAAAACCTCTCCTATAACGAAAGAGAGGTATTTAATATGACAGTTTATGTGGTGTTAGGACGCGGATATGTGTGTGATTGTCAACATACCACCCCAGAAACCGAGATAGTGAATGTGCACTCGAGCAAAGAAAAAGCAGAGGAGTATATTAAATCAGAAGGTGCAGACTGGGATGAGGTTATGGAGACATTCGTATTGCGCAAGGAGGGTGATCCAAACAATTATTACTATGACAGATATGAATACGATATTCAGGAGGAAGAGGTTTTATAACCTCTTCTTTCTTTTTTCCTAAATAGACTCTTTGGAGGGAGGTGATAGGTTTGAAGGACGCGGAAACAGAATATTTGAATTGGCTGGTTGACCGTGTGAATTCGGTTCCTCATAAGAACTATGGAATGTTACTTCGAGAGTTGTTCCGTTGGGAGTTCTACTCAGATGTACCGCACGACGAAGACCGGGGAGCGGATGGAATCGCTTTAAGGGTTGTCTGGGCGGATGAGATTGGGTATCGTGGGGGCATTGATTTTGGTCCTCCACGAATTTTGGAGACTCTAATTGGGATTGCTCTTCGGATTGAAGATAGGATTTTTGGTGGTCCTTGGGCGGACGATTGGGACCATAAAAGGATATTTTGGGACCTAATTAACAACCTTGGATTGACGGAATTTGATGGAATCTTGACAGGTTCGGAGTATGAAATTGTTGGTACAGTTTTGTCAAATTTCCTAAAAAAAGTGTCACGTGACACTTTTTCCAATATTTTCGTATTTTCCGTCACACCAAAAAATCTCAGAAAAATGAATATTTGGACGCAAATGGGGCTGTATATTGGCGAAAAATGGCCCGGAAACACATATTTGTAGAATTTTGTTGCAAAAATGACGCTTTTTACACCCCTGTTATATTTATCTGTAGAAATTTTTTTATTATAAAACATATATAAAATTTCTATAGAATAATATACAAACGAATGTATTTGTTGCGTTTTTGCACAAGATGGCGATTTTTAAGGAAAGGAGGATAAAATTTTGGATTTCATCAAGGTTCACACTCGAGAGACTAAGAATAATAGTAAGAACCGAGAAGCTGGCTCAACCGAGGTGTTCATCGACTTTCGAGTGTTCAATTCTAAGGACCTAATGACTCGAGGGCATTCGTTCTATGCAGTTTACGACTCTAATAAAAAACTATGGTCCAGAGACGAGATGGATGTCGTCCAACTTGTTGATACAGAAATCATGAAGGTTGTAAATAAACAACCGGCAGATAAACCAGTTGTATATGGGCTGATGGAAAATTATCAAACAGGGAACTGGCAGAAGTATACCTCATATATCAAGAATATGCCAGATAACTGGAGTCCTCTTGACGACCATATTCATTTTGCTAATGACGAGCTTAGTCGAGAATCCCATGCAACCCGCCGACTTCCATATGCACGAAAGAAAGGACCAATTGAGAACTATGACAAACTTATGAGCGTATTATATGCGCCAAAAGAAAGAGACAAACTTGAATGGGCTGTTGGAGCGATTCTGACCGGAGACAGTAAGCATATTCAAAAGTTTATCACTCTGTATGGTAGCGCCGGGAGCGGTAAGTCAACATTTCTCAATGTTGTTCAGAAGCTTGTTGAAGGTTACTACATCTCATTTAACGCCAAGGACTTAGTTGGCCACGACGCCTTTGGCGCAGAAGTGTTCAAAACAAACCCTCTTGTGGCGATTCAGCATGACGGGGATTTGTCTCGAATCGAGGATAATAGTACTCTGAATTCAATAATTTCGCACGAGGACATTGTCATCAACGAGAAACATAAATCTAAATATTCGATGCGCATCAATTGCTTTCTGTTTCTTGGGACCAACAAACCTGTCGCAATCTCTGATACAAAATCGGGACTGCTTAGGCGACTAATTGACGTGCACCCTTCTGGCGATAAAATACCCAAAACCGAATATACGAAGTTGGTGAAAAACATTGACTTTGAACTTGGGGCAATCGCCGATTACTGTATCACAAAATACAAGAAGATGGGAGAAGATTATTACCAAAACTATCAACCAAAAGAGATGATGTTCGAGACAAACACCTTGTATAACTTTGTGTTTGAGAACTTCTTGGTGTTTGAGAATGGCGATTACTTTCAGCTTCGTCAAATCTACGACATGTACAAACGTTATTGTGAAGATAGCGGAGAGCAGTACCCTCTTAAGAAAAGGGTGTTTCGTGCTGAGATGAAAGCGTACTTCGCTAATTTTTATGACGTTGCTCGTACCGACGACGGTAAACAGGTTCGTTCAGTCTACCGAGACTTCAAGGGTGATATTTTCAACGTCGGACAAAAGAATAAAGAGGAGAACGAAGAGAAAAGCCAAGATGTGAGTTGGCTCCACATGGACAAGACAGAATCCTTGTTTGATGAAGCATTCAAAGATTCGCCAGCTCAACTTGCTAACGCCGCAGGAACGCCGGAACATCGGTGGGTAAATTGCACGACAACGCTCAAGGACATTGACACATCTAAACTTCACTATGTCGCTGGACTTGGCGAAGACCACATCATAATTGATTTTGATTTGTCAGATAGCAATGGCGAGAAGTCTCTGGCTAAAAATCTTGAAGCAGCAAACAAATGGCCAAAGACATATGCCGAGCTGAGTAAGTCCGGAGCTGGTATCCATCTGCACTATCTTTGGGGCGGCGGGAGAACTACTGAACTGAAAAAAGCATACGCTCCAGGGATTGAGGTTTTGACATTTACCGGAAATTGGAGTCTTCGCAGAAAACTAACATGGTGTAATACCGAGCCAATTGCCACACTCACGTCAGGACTTGTATATGACGAGAAGAAAGGAGGAAGTAAAGTGCTCAACAAGAAAAATGTCGAAGATGAAAAACATCTACGCATTATGATTAAGAAATGCATGAACAAGGAGTTTCATGGGTCTACCAAACCAGAGATGGACTTCATTTATAAATTATTAGATGAAGCTTATTCTAGCGGAATGGTATATGATGTAAGCGATATGCGCTCTTCTGTTCTAACGTTTGCCGCATCGTCAACCCATCAAGCGACGTACTGCATCGATTTGATGAGTAAGATGAAGTGGGCTTCCGAGCCGCTAGAGATTGGGCCAACCAATCAATCAACTGCGACAGATGATGATCTTGTTTTCTATGACGTTGAGGTATTTAAGAATTTCTTCTTAATATGCTACAAACTTCGTGGCAAGGACAAGAAAGTTGTTTCTCTAGTAAACCCAACCCCGCAGCAAGTTGGGAGGTTATTTGAGTCAAAACTGATTGGGTTCAACAATAAGCGATACGACGACCATATGTTGTATGGCCGTTATATTGGCTACTCCAACGAACAGCTTTATGATTTGAGCCAAAAGATTATTTCTAAGGAGGGCTCTGTCCGAAACGGATTTAGGGAAGCGTATAGCATTGCGTATAGTGATGTATATGATTTCTGCCGTGAAAAGAAGTCTCTTAAGAAATGGGAAATTGAACTCGGTCTACATCATCAAGAGTTGGAGTTTGACTTCAACGAGCCTCTTCCAGAAGAGCACTGGGATAAAGCAATCGAGTATTGCGCGAATGACGTTATTGCGACCGAGGGAGTCTTTGACCATAATCAATCTGATTGGGTCGCCAGAAAGATTCTTGCGGACTTGGCCGACGGAACCCCAAACATGACAACCAACCAATTAACAACTAAGATTGTGTTTGGGAACGATAGGAAGCCGCAACTCGAGTATACCAACCTAGAAGAAACGTTCCCTGGATATGAGTTTGTGCGTGGCGAAGACAACAAGATGCACAATATGTATCGCGGAACAGATGTCGGCATGGGCGGATATGTGTACGCCGAGCCAGGTATGTATTTTGACGTCGCACTGATTGACATTCAGAGTATGCATCCAAATAGTATCATTAACATGAACTACTTTGGTGAGTATACACAACGTTATGCGGCGCTTAAGGACGCTCGCGTGGCAATCAAAGAGAAGGACTTTGAATTAGCCCGCACCATGCTTGACGGTAAACTTATTCCTTATCTAACTGACGAGAGTCTTGCTGAAGGATTGGCAGATGCGTTGAAACTAGCGCTTAACAGTGCATATGGGTTGACGAGTGCATCTTTTGAAAATGCAATGAAAGATAGCCGAAATAAAAACAACATAGTGGCACTTAGAGGCGCTCTTTTCATGCGAACTTTACAAGACGCAGTACAGGCTCGTGGTTTCACCGTTGCCCACATTAAAACAGACTCAATTAAGATACCTAATGCTACGCAAGAAATTATCGACTTCTGTTGTGACTATGCGCGTAAGTATGGGTATATATTTGAACATGAGGCTACTTATGAGAAGATGTGTTTGGTCAACAATGCTGTCTATATTGCTAAGTATGGCTGGGCAGCAAAGAAAAGATTGATCGGCACTTGGTCGGCAACGGGGGCGCAGTTTGCAGAGCCGTATTTGTTTAAAAAACTTTTCTCAAAAGAACCAATCGTGTTCGACGACTACAAGCAAACCAAGAGTGTAACGGCGCCTGCGGTGATGTATTTGGATTTTAATGAAACGCTTCCACAAGGTGAGCATAATTACGTTCATGTCGGTAGGGTTGGGTCTTTTGTTCCTGTTATTGACGGGGTTGGCGGCGGTCTCCTAATGCGTAAAAATGGAGCCAACTATACTTCTGTTGTTGGGACTAAAGGCTACCGATGGAAGGAAAGTGATATTGTTAAAAACCTTGGCAAAGAAGACGAAATTGCACTATCCTACTTTTATCGATTAATGGATGAAGCAATCTCCTCAATCAAAGCGCATAGTAGAGACGAGGATTTTGAAGAATTCATGGAAGACTATGATGCGAATGAGATTTTCAACGACTATCCAATTGGGTTCGACGAAATACCAAAAGAAGCCGCGATTGCGACGGCGACAGTTTTGAAGGGAGATTAATATCATGGCCGATTTGAAAAAAGAAAAACTTGAAGTTCGCATCGACAATGCCAAGGTGATGTTCAGAAATTTTTCAGGGGCCCCTGGCACATATAATCAGGCGGGAAATCGTAATTTCTGCGTATTCCTTCCTGACGACCTTGCTCGAGATATGGAGAGTAAAGGGTGGAATATTCGCTGGCTTAAATCGAGAGAGGACGAGCCGCCACAGGCAATGGTTGCCGTAAAAGTTAATTATGGGAACTATCCGCCAAGCATCTTCATTGTCTCAAACGGAAAGGCGTCTAAGCTCTCAGAAGAAAATGTAAAAGAGCTGGACACCGCAGAGCTGGAGCAAGTTGACCTTATTATCCGAGGATACAGTTGGGAGGTTAAAGGAGAGACCGGCATCAAGGCGTATCTCAAAGAGGGATATTTTGTCCTTGCCACTAACGATTTGGCTAAAAAATATCTACAGCCAACCGATCCACTATCTAATAACGCGAACGATTACGAAGGACTTATAATCAATTAACTACAAGGGAGGTGAGGGTTTGGATATTCAGCTTACTGACTATCAAGTCGATGCGGTTGAAAAAATGCACAATGGATGCATTCTTCGCGGCAATACTGGTTCTGGAAAAACCCTTACCTCTCTTGTTCATGTTTTCGAGAAGGTTCTTAAGGGGTCTTCTCCGTTATATCCAGGGCACACCTATACTCGCCCAAAGGTTAATGTGCCCATTTACGTCATTACCACGCCGATGAAAAGAGATAGTTTTGATTGGCCAAGAGAAGCGGCTTTAGTTCCGTTAATCTTAACCCAAGTAGACTCTTGGAACAACATTAAGAAGTATGAGTCTATTAAAAACGCAATATTCATATTTGACGAGTCAAAGGTTATTGGTTATGGCGCATGGACAAAGTCCTTTCTAAAAATAACAAGTAACAACGCATGGGTGCTTTTATCTGCAACGCCAGGAGATACATGGTTGGAATATATGCCAGTATTTCTAGCCAACGGATTCTACAAAAACAAAACAGAGTTCGAGAGAGAACATATTATTTGGAGTCGTTTCTCAAAATATCCAAAGGTTGAGCGGTACTTTAATATATCTCGTTTGATTCATAATCGGGACCGCATAGTCATAGACATGCCAGACCAAAGGCCGACGACTCAGCATCATAAAGATGTTATTTGCGACTTTGATTCTTTTCAGTATGATGTTTTAGCTAAGAAGAGGTGGAACATTTTCGAGAACAAACCAGTTCGTGATATTTCCCAACTATGTTATCTACTTCGAAAACTTATCAACTCTGATGAATCTCGATTAACCGCCCTTGACTCCATCTTTGCGAGACATAAAAAAGTTATAGTTTTTTATAACTTTGACTATGAGCTGTATATCCTTCGGGAATGGTGCGCATCAAAGCATATTACATATTCGGAATGGAACGGACATAATCACGATCCCATTCCTACTTCAAAGTTTTGGGTGTATCTTTGCCAATACACAGCAGCTAAAGAAGCATGGAACTGTATAGAAACGGACTGTATCGTGTTTTATTCGCAAACATATTCATATAAGGCCTTGGTGCAGTCGGCAGGTAGAATTGATAGAATGAATACTAGTTTCATGCATTTGTATTACTATCATCTTATTTCCGGAGCGCCGATAGAAGCCGCTATACAGACATCTTTGACACATAAAGAAAACTTTAACGAAAAGAGATGGCTTCAAAATGAACTAGGGTCGCAATAAAAACACACCCTATAATGAGAGAATAGGAATGTCGCTGAATATGCGAAACTTATTCTTTCTTTTTTTTTCTGAAAGGAGATGTTATGGCGAAGAAAGAATCTCAATTTAAAGGCGAGCTGTATAAAGAAATAAGGAAACGCTTTCCCGGATCTGAAGTTCTTCCAAATGACGCCAACTATCTCCAGGGATTTCCAGATGGCACCGTTTACTTTCCAAATGGCAGATATTTTTTGCTTGAAGGAAAGCGTGAAGAAGATGCAGCCCGGCAACCAAACCAAGACTATTATGTCAACCACTCCCCGCTTAAGGATAATGCAATGTTTGTAAGCCCTGAAAATAAAAACGAAGTTCTTGCCGAGCTGGAAAGGAGATACCGTAAGAAATGAAATTTAATCGCCATTCGACGCTGGAAGGCATCCACGCATTTCTTTCTCCTAGCAAATATTCGTGGATTAACTATGATGACGAAAAATTAGATTTTGTCTATGCTAATTGGCGTGCGTCTCAGCAAGGCACAGAGCTCCATGAGCTAGCCGCAAAGTTGATTAATCTTGGCGTTAAGCTGCCAAAAATCAACAAAACGCTGAACATGTATGTCAATGATGGAATCGGTTTTAGGATGTCAACAGAAGTTTGTTTGTTTCACTCTCTTAATGCATTTGGTACTGCAGATGCGATATCTTTCAAAAATAAACTTCTTCGGATTCATGACTTAAAGAATGGGCGTACCCCAGCCTCTATGAAGCAACTTGAGGTTTACGCGGCATTGTTTTGTCTTGAATATGGTTTTAACCCACGAGATATCGAGATTGAACTTCGTATATATCAGTTGGACGAGGTTCTTGTCGAAAACCCTGCTCCTGAGGATATTTTCTTTATTATGGAGCGAATCGTTGTTTTTGATAAACGAATCAATGAATTAAAAGAATAAGGGGGCATTGGAGCCAATGGGATATTTGAAGCATTATGGTACTCCCCGTCATAGCGGGCGATATCCATGGGGTTCTGGCAAAGACCCACAAAGATCAAAGTCCTTTGCTACACGTGTCTCTGAACTGAAAAAACAAGGTTTATCGCAACCCGAAATCGCCGAGCACTTTGGTCTAAAAAACTCAACCGAGCTTCGAGCTAAACTTCACATGGAAAAAGAAGCCCAGTATGGCGCGAAGGTAGCTATGGCGTCTCGACTTCGGGCGAAGGGATATTCTGATGTCGCAATTGCGAAACGAATGGAAGTAAGTCCAAACACGGTTAAGAATCTACTCCGCCCAGAAACCCAACAAAGGCATAAAGAAACCGCAGCCACCAGAGAAATGATTAGAGCCCAAGCCGATAAAAAAGGAATGATCGATGTCGGCGAAGGTTCGGAGTTATTGATTGGCGTGGCTAGAACCAAGATGGATGTGTCTATTGCCGAACTAAAAGAAAAAGGATATTACATGGTCGGCATCCAGACTCCTCAGCTTGGGACCACAAACAAAACTACCGTTCGTACTTTAATGTCTCCAGAAACAATGGCTAAAGCAAGAGCAGAATATGTTGTTCGAGATCCGGCTAAATGGAGACAACTAACACAGGCGGAAAAAGACTATAAGGTTGCATATCTTTATGCATCTAAACATGCGCACGAGATTCAACTAATAGGCGATTGGTCTTCTGATGGTGGAGAAACCTTTAATACAATCAAACCCCCAGTGTCAATCGATTCAAAAAGGGTTATGGTTCGTTTCGACGACGATACCCCATCCGGTTCAAGTATGGATGGAGTTATACAAATTCGAAGGGGCGTTCCAGACTTAGCGCTTCCTCCGGATAAACATTATGGCCAAGGGCGAATCGCAGTTGACGGCACTCATTACATGAAGGGTATGGTCATCTATGCGCATGAGGAGCTTCCTCCTGGAATTGACGTAATATACAACACAAATAAGAATTCCTCTGTCGGCAAGCTTGGCGCCATGAAGAAGATGAACAAAGTTATTGATGCGGAAGATGGCGGAGCTATATATGTAAATAAGGATGGAAAACAAAAGATTAATGAGTTTGGGGCTAGCATCCGTCAAACAACATATATAGACAAACACGGTAAAGAGCAACAATCCGCACTCAACATTGTTGGCTTTGTTGGGAAACAAGATTCTGGTGTTGAAGGCAGTTGGTCGACATGGAGTAAAACGTTATCCAGCCAATTTCTTTCTAAACAAAACCCAGAACTCGCAAAACAGCAGTTGAACTTGGCTTATCTTGATCAAAAAGATACGCTTGATTCATACTTGCAGATTACACAGCCCGCTGTAAAACAAAGACTTTTAGATTCCTTTGCTGATGACTGTGATTCGAAGGCAGTCCATCTCAAAGCAGCAGCCTTGCCCCGTCAATCGTCTAACGTACTTATTCCAATCACGTCTCTTAAGGATGATGAGTGCTATTCCCCAACTTTTAGGGCCGGCGAGAAGTTAGTTTTAATTCGTTACCCACATGCCGGAACCTTTGAGATTCCTGTAGTTACTAACAACCTTAAGAATAAAGAAGCGCAAAGCATTCTAGGTAATGGTACAGATGCTATTGGGATTACGCCAAGGACGGCAGAAAAGCTTTCGGGTGCCGACTTCGATGGTGATACAGTAATTGCAATACCTTACAACCCCAAGACGATTAGGGTCAGTAAGGCCCTAGAAGCCTTTGATCCAAAGAAAGCATACCCCAAATACGAAGGCATGCCTGTCATGACGGCCAAGCAAAAAGGCAATGAGATGGGCAAGATCTCTAACCTTATTACTGACATGACCATTAAAGGCGCGCCTCTGGACGAGGTTGCACGTGCTGTGAAGCATAGTATGGTTGTAATCGATGCAGAGAAACATGAGCTCAACTACAAACTATCCTACACCCAAAACAGAATAGCCGAGTTGAAGGTCAAGTATCAAGGTGGAACATTGACAAAACCTAGAGGATCTTCAACATTAATTAGCAGGGCGTCTTCCGAACAACGGGTGGATAAAAGAAAACCCCTTACAAAAGAACAGGCCCTTGCTTCTGGAAGAGACCTTGTTCGAAAAGGAGATTACTCTGTTGACAAAGCCACAGGGGAAAAAGTATATGCCTATACAAACGAGGGGTATACAAACAAGAAGGGGGTCTTTGTCAAATCCCAGATTTCATCCACCAAGATGTATGAAACATCAGACGCGTATAGTTTAGTTGGTAAGACTCGTGAGCCAATAGAGATTGTTTATGCCGACTATGCTAATTCGATGAAGGCTCTTGGCAACCTGGCACGTAAAGAATCTGCTTCAATTTCGATGACACCGTACTCGCCATCAGCCAAACAGGCTTATGCCGAAGAAGTATCATCGTTAAATCGGAAGTTAAAGGTTGCAAAAGCAAATAAACCTCTTGAGAGAAGGGTCCACCTCGTCGGTAATAAAGTGGTGCAGGATAGAATCACCGCTAATCCAGACATGGAAAGATCTCAAATCAAGAAGCTTAAAGGTCAAGTTTTAGCAGATCAACGCGTTAGAGTTGGTGCGAACAAACAAAGAGTTGTTATTACAAAACGCGAATGGGAAGCTATTGAAGCTGGAGCAATCAGTAACAACTTGTTAAAACAGATTCTTAGCAACACTGACTTGGATATGATACAATCATATGCAATTCCAAAATCTAGAACCATAATGTCTGAAAGTAAGATTGCTCGTGCTAGAATCTATCAAGCTCAAGGAAGAGCATTGTCCGAGATTGCAGATGCGCTTGGTGTTTCCGTGTCTACGCTTTCTAGATCTCTGAAAGGAGAAGGGTAATGTCAGACGAATTTATGCTAACAACTATAGACAATCCGTTTGATCCCTTCACCCAATGGGACGAATGGCGTCGGTACGATGAAGACATGGGTTACTTCACGTGCAGTTATCTTGCTCGAATTGCTAAGACTTCTGATGACTTGTCCGAAGCTGATTATAATGAAGCTGTCGACGATGCCATTGAGGAGATAGTTAAGCTTAACATCAATGGAATGTACAGAAAAACTTACAGACAGAGTGAGGACCCTACCCGGGGGGAGGCGTGATTATCACACCCCCTTCCTACATCGCGGGAGTCCTGATATTTTCCCCGGGGGTCATTTTTAGGCTATCGCGGCATTTTTCAGTGGTATAAAAGTCTCTGTAAGTGCCGCGATAGTCTATACAAAGGAGGTTAAACCATGCCCAAATACCCTCGCTTGGAGCGAGAAGACCAACGAAAGGCACCTCCGGCAACCACTCCGGAGGGTCGCGACAACCAATTAGCCGCGTTGGCCTATCAGTTGGCAGAGAAAAGATTGAGAAACGGAACAGCGACAGCTCAAGAAGTTGTATATTTTGCAAAGCAGGGTAGCACAGCGGCTAAAACAGAACTTGAAATTCTTGAAAGACAAAAAGAACTGATTACTGCAAAGACCGAATCGATTCAATCTGCCAAACGGGTTGATGAATTGTATGCAGAAGCTATTGCTGCCATGCGTACATATTCTGGGGATCGAGGCGGCGAAGATGAAGATTAGGACATATTCCGAACTCATGTCTTTCAGAACCTTTGAAGAGCGGTTCGATTATCTACGCCTAAGAAAGTCAATCGGAGTAGCGACATTTGGTTTTGACCGATACATCAACCAAGACTTCTACAACTCGCATACTTGGCGAACTCTTCGTAATAGAATCATTGTGCGCGACGAAGCATGTGATCTCGCCATTCCGAACCGTAGTATATTTGACGCGATTCGAATTCATCACATGAACCCAATAACGTTAGAAGACGTAGAGGATGGGAATCCGGATATTCTCAATCCAGAGTTTTTAATCTGCACTTCTATCAATACTCATAATGCAATTCACTTTGGTTCTCCAAATAGCTTAACTCAATTGCCGCTTGAGAGAAGACGAAACGATACTTGCCCATGGCGCATAACCTAGAAAGGAGGATTTATGATCAACAGCATTCTTGGATCTATAAAACAAATGTTGGGAATAGATCAAGCCGATACAAGTTTCGATGATGAACTAATCATGCACACCAACGGCGCATTAATGATTATGACGCAACTTGGCGTCGGTCCATCTGGTGGTTTCATGATTACTTCTGCCTCCGAAGAGTGGACCGATCTTCTCGGAGATCGAACGGATTTGAATCTCGTATTTACGGACACCTATTTGCGTGTTCGCCAAGTATTTGATCCTCCTCAAAATTCTTTTCTAGTTACTGCCATTGAGAAACAAATTGCGGAATATGACTGGCGAATTGAGGCGTGGCATAAACCTGAGTTGGGGGCGTAAAAACATGCATCTATCAAACACGGCCACTCCACGGTACTATGGAGAGTTCCGGAGTGCCGTGTTGAGAGGTGAGATACCCGTCTGCAGTGAAATCTCCATGCAGATGAACCGAATCGACGAAAGAATACGCAATCCAAAATTCTATTACGATGAGGATGCGGTTGAAGGTTTTATTCTTTTCTGTGAACAAGAATTAACCCTGACCGATGGATCGGATCTTCACCTTTTAGACACATTCAAGATATGGGCAGAAGATGTCTTTGGGTGGTATTACTTTACCGAGCGTTCAGTTTTTGTACCGGGAAAGCACGGCGCGGCTGGGTATTATGAACGGCGCATGATTAAAAAGCGCTTGACCAGTAAGCAATATTTAATCGTTGCTCGCGGCGGCGCCAAGTCGATGTACGGTTCCTGCATTCAAGACTACTTCCTTAACGTTGATACGTCGACAACTCATCAGATCACCACTGCACCGACAATGAAGCAGGCCGACGAAGTAATGTCTCCAATCCGAACTGCAATTACGAGAGCTCGAGGACCTCTTTTCCGTTTTCTAACAGAAGGCTCCATTCAAAATACTACTGGGTCTCGTGCAAACCGCATGAAGTTAGTTCCAACAAAAAAGGGAATAGAGAACTTCCTCACTGGTTCGTTGTTAGAAGTAAGACCGATGACTATAGACAAGTTGCAGGGCCTGCGCCCTAAGGTGTCTACGGTCGATGAATGGCTTTCTGGCGACATTCGAGAGGATGTTGTAGGCGCAATCGAACAGGGTGCATCCAAAATGGATGACTACCTGATCGTTGCCATGAGTTCTGAAGGTACTGTCCGAAATAGTTCGGGTGATACAATCAAAATGGAACTCATGGACATTCTCCGAGGTGAGTATCAAGCCGACCATGTTTCTATTTGGTATTATCGGCTAGACAGTATCGATGAGGTGGGCGATCCAGACATGTGGATCAAAGCCCAACCAAATCTTGGAAAAACTGTCACCTACGATACATACCAGCTCGATGTCGAAAGAGCAGAAAAGGCTCCATCGACACGAAATGATATTCTTGCAAAGCGCTTCGGAATTCCAATGGAGGGCTACACGTACTTCTTTACATACGAGGAGACAGAACTTCATCGTAGACAAACGTTCTGGAAATGTGTCTGCGCAATGGGCGTCGACCTTTCACAGGGAGATGACTTCTGCGCGTTCACATTTCTATTTCCCCTTAGTCGTGGTGCATTTGGGGTTAAGACTCGCTGTTATATTTCAAGTTTGACATTGTTGAAACTACCAGGGGCCCTTCGTATAAAGTATGATGACTTTATAAACGAAGGCTCGTTGATGGTGCTTGAAGGCGCCGTGCTTGATATGATGACGGTTTATGACGATCTAGAAGCTTTCATTCTAGATAAAAATTATGACGTTCGTAGCGTCGGTTTTGACCCATACAACGCACAGGAGTTCATAACCCGCTGGCAAAAAGAAAATGGAGCGCGGGCTGTTGAAAAAGTTATCCAGGGTGCTAAAACCGAGTCGGTTCCGCTTGGTGAATTGAAGAAAATTTCTGAAGAACGTCTACTTCTGTTTGACCAAGAGTTGTTTCGTTTCACAATGGGTAACTGTGTTACCATTGAGGACACTAATGGCAACAGAAAACTTCTTAAGAAACATCGCGAAGAGAAAATCGACTCAGTTTCCGCATTACTCGATGCTTATATCTCATACAAATTGAATAAGGATGAGTTCGAGTAGCCTGAACATAGGAAGGAGGGAAATAATGGCTAACCGAGTTATCAAGACCGAAGAACTTTTACATGGTAAATTATTTACCGAACGACGCAAGACCACTCGAGATGAGTCAACGGTAACGGTTAATGGAATAACGACCGAATTCGTAAACGGCAAAAAAACGAGATCGTACCCTGCTATTACCCCTAAAAAAGATATTCCCGAGTTTGATGTGGAGGAAGAAAAACGCCAACTTGCGCACTCTCGAAAACAACTTGCTGAGGCTAGGAAAAAAGGATATCCAGAGGCAGTAATATCAAATCTTGTTGAGCATATAGAAAAAAAACAAGCCGCCATTAAGTCCTATGAATTAATGTATCCCGGTAATTCTACAGCTCACTCTGGAATCAATAAACGAGACAATTCTCTTTTACACTACAATGAAAGCTGTTATGATTCTTTATCTTCTCCTACTCTAAACCCAGTTATTCCAGAAGCCGACAAGTCAAAATCAATTTCCGAAATGTCTCTTGAAGAATTGAGAAGGATGTCCGGGCGTCTTCGAGAGGAGAGGGAGGTTGAAGACATTATTCGTTCTTTGCGTAGATCAGCCGGCCTAAAGGATAGTTACGAAAATCCGGCCAAGATCGACACAAAAACACCAATCGACCAATTGTATCATTGGGGTATTCCAGGAATGAAATGGGGCGTTCGTCGTTTTCAAAATAAAGATGGATCCCGCACGGCTGCTGGTAAAAAGCGCGAAGAGGCCCGCGAGAAGTCTGAAGACTATATCAAGACACGGGAGATTAGGAAAAAAGGTTCCGCCGGTCTTTCGAACGAAGAACTTCGGAAAGTAAATGAGCGTCTCAGACTTGAAACGGACTACAAAAACTTGACAACAGAAAAGATGACCAAGGCCGAATCGTTTGTTGGCGCTGCGCTTAAAAAAGCGGCAGGGGAAGCTTTGAGCGACTTCGCAAAGAGCGTAATGCTTGGTGGTGCAAAATTATTAGTTAAGGAGGTCTCCCCAGACTTTGCCGAAGTCGCATTTAAGCTTAAAAAAGAAAAACAAGCAACGTAGGAGGATATTATGAATGCTTTGACCGAAAAAGAACTTCACATCTTTAATGGCATCTCGAGGGTTCACGATAAAGACACCAAACTTGGTGATGTTATCGCAGGTCTTATTGGCGCCCTTGGCGAAACTGGAACCCCAGTGAATGCAGTCGCGGCAAAAGAGACCTTTGTGATTGACGGCGTTTCTATTGATGGGGAGACGGTTACAATCAACAACCCGGCTGTTCCAGGGACCGATGTCTATGAATTTTTGACCGATACGGCTCAAACAAAAACCGCTGCGACCAATATTGCGGTTAACATTGCTGCTGTGACCACAAAAGCAGCCGGTACTCTGACCGTTGACACCCAACCGACTAGCGGCGACACAATGACGATCGGTTCAAAAACTTATATTTTTGTACCGGTTGGCACGGCAAATGCAGACGGTGAAATTTCCATCGGCGCAGATGCTGCTGGTGCGCAAGCAAACATTGTTGCGGCCATTAATGGCACCGATGAAGTGAATGTAGCGCATCCAGATGTATCTGCCGGAGCATTTGAATCAAACGATTGCACGATTACCGCGTTGATTGGCGGAACCGCTGGCAATGCCATTACCACAACCGAGACGTTTACGGCAGCTACGAATGTCTTTGGCGCTGCGGCGCTTGCTACCGGGGCAGATTGTAGCGCTGCGAATACCGCCGCCGCGCTTATTACTGCCATCAATGCAAACGACACTCAAGGCGTAGCCGCATCTGCCGACACTGGGACGAATGTTCTTCTCACGGCAGACGTCGCGGGAATTATCGGCAATGATATTTCAGTCGACAGTACGATGGAGAATGGTGCATTGGACGGAGCGACAGAACTCAGTGGCGGAGTTGATGGGACGGTCGCTAGTGGCATGAAATTCATGGTCGATTCTTCCTACATGTACGTAGCGCTTGCTGGAAACACTACCGCGCAAGCAAATTGGCGTCGAGTCTCCCTGGGCGCTGCTTATTAACATCCGCAAATTTCACACAGGGAGGTGAAGGGCTTTTATGAAAAATATGGTCCTTCAGGGTCGCTCTGGTAAACGTGAAAATCTTACGAAGGGTGGTGATTAACGTTGAGCTCCATTGCCAAAAGACTTGCGCATGCTTGGAACGCTTTTCAAGCACGTGATCAGACAGAATCGGATATTTACATGTACAAAGAAACTGGCTATGTCGGCTCTACGCAAAATCCAGCTCGAATAAAGATATCTTCGCGTAATGAGCGATCTATACTGACCACAATCACTAATCGAATTGCGCTGGACGTAGCAAGTTTTAACATTGAACATGTCAGAACCGATGAAAATGGACAGTATCTTGAAACGATTGATAGTCCGTTGAACCAATGCCTCCGCGTAGAGGCGAACAAAGACCAAACCGGTCGAGTGCTTATTCAAGATATTGTGATGAGCATGTTTGACGAGGGGGCTGTGGCGGTTGTTCCGGTCGAGACAAATATCAATCCGATATTGTCAGGCTCTTACAATATCTACTCGCTTCGAACAGGAAAGATAGTTGAGTGGTACCCAAATGACGTGCGCGTTGAGGTTTACAATGATCGGACAGGGCGGAAAGAAAAGATCCTAGTGCCTAAAAACCTGGTCGGAATTGTTGAAAATCCATTATATGCGGTCATGAACGAACCAAACTCAACACTAAAACGACTTATTCGAAAGCTAAGTCTTTTAGATACAGTTGACGAAGCATCGAGTTCTGGTAAACTTGACATAATCATTCAACTGCCCTATACCATTAGATCGGAAGCGCGCCAGCTTCAAGCAGAAGACCGCGCAAAAGCGATTGAGCAACAACTTAAGGGTAGTCGATATGGAATCGCCTATGCCGACGCCACCGAGCATATTACGCAATTGAATCGGCCGGCCGAAAGCAATCTTCTTGCTCAAATTCAATATCTTACGCTTCAGTTCTACAATCAGTTGGGTTTTACCGAGGATATCTTTAATGGCAAAGCGTCGGAACAAAGCTTGCGAAATTATTATGACCGGACAATCGAACCTATCGTGACAGCCATTGTTGAGGAAATGCGTCGAAAGTTCTTGACAAAAACAGCAAGATCTCAGATGCAAACAATCATGGGCTTCCGCGACGTGTTTAGACTAGTTCCGGCAGATGAAATTGCGAATATTGCCGATGTCTTCAGCCGTAACGAAATTCTTACGCCTAATGAGCTTCGTCAAATTGTTGGGCGTAAACCCTCGAGCGCCCCGCATGCAGACGAACTTCAAAATAGGAATATGCCCAACCAAAAGGCCGTACCGGCTGCAAATTCCTTTAAGAAACCAAAAGGAGGAGAAAGTAATGTCGAAGACCAAGAAAAAGTATGACTTTAGTGGATATGCTACTAAAGTTGGTCTGAAGTGCTCGGACGGTCGTACAATTCTTCAAGATGCGTTCGCAGATGCTGACGGAAAGACCGTTCCGCTAGTCTACCAACACATGCACAATGACCCAAAAAACATTCTCGGCCATGCAGTTCTTGAAAACCGAAAAGATGGTGTGTACGCGTATTGCTCATTGAATGACACAGAATCTGGCAAGACAGCAAAAGCGCTTATCCAGCATGGGGATATTACGGCGCTTAGCATCTACGCAAACTCTTTGGTTGAAAAAGCCAAGAACGTTATCCATGGTGTTATTCGCGAGGTTTCTCTTGTTATTGCTGGGGCTAACCCAGAAGCATACATTGACAATCTTGCATTTCAGCATGGCGACGGTTCCATCTCGACAGATGAGACAGAGGCAATTATCTGCGCTGGCGCACTGTCACACGATGCTTTCATCGAAATCGAAGAAGAGGAAGTCGAACTGAAACATGCTGACAAAGAAGGCGACAAAGAAACGGTTGGGGACGTCTTTGAAACGCTTTCTGAAAAACAGAAAACTGTAGTCTATGCCATGATCGCTCACGCCCTTGAAAATTCGGAAGAGGCTGCCGCCAAACATAGCGACGACTCTGAAGATGAGGACGAGGACGAGGACGAAGACGATACCGATCCGGACAGTGCTGAAATCCAACACACAAATAAAAGAGAAGGAGATTCTAACATGAAGAAGAACATTTTTGACAAATCCGCTCCTGCGACTGAAGGCGGCGCGCTGGCGCATGACGCCTTGACTCGCGAAGAACTCCGGTCAATTTTCAATGATGCTCGCCAGTCTCAGTCCACGCTCAAGAATGCTTTTCTTGCGCATGGTTACGACACAATCAAAGACGCATTGGCCGTCTATGAGCATCGTGACGATGTTCTCGCGCATGTCAACACCTATGGCATTGCCGAGAATGTTGAATACCTTTTCCCGGATTCCCGCTCTGCAGATTCCACTCCGGCGTTCATCAAGCGCAAGACCGAGTGGGTCTCCAAGGTCTTTGGCGCTGCCAAGCACGTTCCTTTCAGCCGTATCAAGACCGTGCTTGCCGACATTACGGCCGACGAAGCTCGCGCTAGGGGTTATGTGAAGAGCAATGAGAAGGTCGACGAAGTCATCACCCTTCTGAAGCGCACCACAGACCCGCAAACCGTGTACAAGAAGCAGAAGCTTGACCGCGACGACATCATTGACATCACGGATTTTGACGTTGTCATTTGGCTGCGTGCTGAAATGCGCATGATGCTCGAAGAGGAAATCGCTCGGGCTCAGCTTGTTGGCGATGGCCGCAATCCTGCTTCCGACGACAAGATCAAGGAAGACAAGATCCGCCCGATCGCTACCGACTCTTCCGTGTATACGGTTGAAGTTCAGATCCCTGCGAACGCTACCGTATCTCAGATGATTGATCAGATCATTCTCGGTCGCAAGCAGTACCAGGGGACTGGCTCTCCGACATTCTTCACAACCCCCGATATCAACGGCGACATGCTCCTGTTGAAGGACAGCACCGGCCGGAGACTTTACAACACCGAGACCGACCTGGCTGCTGGCATCCGTGCTCGTGAGATCGTGGAAGTCCCTGTCATGGAGAACAAGGTTGTTGTGGTTACGCCTGCCGAAATTGGAACCGCCGGTGTTCAGAAGCGTCTTGTTGGTGTTTCTGTTAACATGAGCGACTACTCTCTTGGCGCCGACAAGGGTGGAGCGGTAACCATGTTCGACGACTTCGACATCGACTTCAACCAGTATAAGTACCTGATTGAAACTCGCTGCTCTGGCGCGTTGACCATGCCTCACTCTGCCATCGCATACTGGAAGCTTGAAGCCATTCCTGCACTTGAGGGCTAAATCAAAATGGAAGGAGGTAGCCTATTATGGCTAAATTTTATGGCGCGATAGGCTATGCCTTTCAAAGCGAGACTTCTCCTGGCGTTTGGGAAGACCAAATAACCGAGAAGAATTATCGAGGTGATGTCATTTTAAACCAGCAGCGATGGCAACAAAGCGAGAAGGTTAATGATGATTTGAACCTCGATAATTCTGTTTCGGTTGTTGCGGATGCATACGCATATTCGAACTCTGGTTACATGAGATACATTGTCATGAATGGGAAAAAGTGGAAGATCACTTCTCTCGCCATTAACAGACCTCGAATCGTTTTGCAGATTGGAGGGCTCTACAATGGCGGGTAATCGACTTGATTTACACGATATATTCATTGACATCCTCGGTACAAAGGGTTTAGGACCTGGAAAGTCCCGTGTATATTTTCAACCACCATCCACAATTAAGTTAGAGTACCCGTGTATCATCTATAAACGGTCTAAGCGAAGAGTTTTCTTTTCAAATAACCGAGTGTATTTGAGCATGCGACAGTATTCTGTTACCGTTGTGGATAAGAATCCAGACTCCGAGATTCCAGATAAAGTCTTGAATCTCCCATACTGTTCGTTTGACACACACTTCGTTGTAGACGGCTTGAATCATGACGTCTATATATTGTATTACTAATAAGGAGGAACTAATCATGTCAAAACTTGTTTGGGATGCCGTAGGCGAAAAAGTGTTTGAAACTGGCGTCAGCAATGGCGTTCTGTACCCGATTGGTGAGTCCGGCACGTATCCTGAGGGCGTCGCGTGGAATGGTTTGGTCAGCGTGTCCGAAAGCCCGAGTGGCGGCGAGCCTTCTCCCGTGTATGCTGACAACAGCAAGTACGTCGAGATGATGTCCCTCGAGGAATTTGGCGCCACCATCGAAGCGTACACCTACCCTGATGAGTTCGCGGAATGCGACGGTTCGCCTACTCTTGTTGCTGGCGCAAAGATTGGCCAGCAGACAAGGAAGACCTTCGGGCTCGCGTACAAGACCCTGATTGGTAACGACGTTGACGGCACCGAGTATGGGTACAAACTCCATCTCGTGTACGGCGCAAAAGCTGCTCCGTCCGAAAAGGCGTTCAGCACAGTCAACGAGTCTCCCGAAGCGATCACCTTCTCTTGGGATCTGACCACTACCCCTGTTCCGGTCACTGGCTTCAAACCCACCGCGTCTTTGGAGATTGACTCCACGACTGCGGATGCAACAAAGCTTGCCGCACTGGAAGACATTCTGTTCGGAACAACCGAGGTCGACGCTCGTCTGCCGCTTCCTGATGAAATCAAGACGCTGCTCACGCCCGTGTAAATCCATCCAGAACCAATAACACAAGACATTTAACGAAAGGGGATAAGATGGGGTGGTGTACCTTCCTGCGCCGCCTCGTCTTTCCTCTTTATTTGAAAGGAGTTTACCAGCTATGTTGAAGAAAACGATTACGTACACCGACTATGAAGGCGTCGAACGAAAAGAAGACTTCTACTTCAACCTTACAAAGGCAGAAGTAACTGAAATGGAGCTGTCCACAGAGGGTAGTTTCAGCAAGTACCTTGAGAAAATCATCGCCGCGAAAAACCAAAAAGAGGTTATCGAGGTATTCAAGATGTTGATTCTCAAGGCTTATGGCGAAAAATCTGCAGATGGCAGGCGGTTCATCAAGAACCAGCAACTTAGAGAGGAATTCTCTCAGACGGAAGCATATAGCGAGTTCTTTATGGAACTTGCAACGGATACTGCTTCGGCTGAGGCATTCGTCAAAGGGATTCTGCCAGTCATGCCGGCAAATACACCTTCTCACGCGTAATCTAACCGTCAATTGAAAGGAGAGACTAGAGGATGCTGAGGATCACAGCTCCCGAAACTGAGCAGTACGACGAGAAGTCAGGCGAGTTTGTCATCTTTAAAGCTCAGCCACTGCAACTAGAGCATTCTCTAGTCTCTCTTTCAAAATGGGAGTCAAAGTGGAAAAAGCCCTTTCTTGGTAAAGGGGAGAAAACTATCGAAGAGACCATTGATTACGTAAAGTGTATGAACTTGACGCAGAATGTTGCTCCGGAGGTTTTTTCCAGGTTGACCACAGACAATCTTAAGGAAATCAGATTATATTTAGCGGATAGCATGACGGCTACCACGCTCCCCAAATCTCATAAGCAAGTTGGTGTTAAAGAAACAATAACGTCCGAGCTTGTTTACTATTGGATGGTGTCCCTGAACATCCCGTTCGAGTGCCAGAAGTGGCATCTGAATCGGCTCTTAATGTTGATAAACGTGTGCAACGTAAAGAGCTCCAAACCAAAGAAGATGAGCCAAAAAGAGCTCGCATCAAGAAACGCATCGCTTAATGCCGCGCGCAGAAAGGCGATGAATTCAGGAGGGTAATTGACTGTGATAAAATTTAAGCATAAGGGCAATTTTAATAGCACCGAGCGCTTTCTTAAATCCGCGACCAAAGTCAATTACCGCCAAATTTTGGCTCCTTATGGAGAAGCTGGCGTAGCAGCGCTTGCTTCCGCAACGCCTATGGATACCGGGTTAACCGCTGCATCATGGGAGTACGATATTATCGAGAAAAACGGCAGTGTTTCCATCGTTTGGTCAAATACGAACGTTGTAAACGGGACGCCGATTGCAATAATATTACAATACGGGCACGCAACAAGAAACGGTGGATTCGTCGAGGGTCGGGACTATGTTAACCCCGCAATTAAGCCGTTGTTTGACAAGATGGCAAACGACATTTGGAAGGCGGTGAATCCATAATGGGCAACAATGTAGATAACCGCGTAGTAGAAATGCAGTTCGACAACGCCCAGTTTGAACGTGGTGTAAAGACGAGTCTTTCGTCTCTCGACAAGTTGAAACAGGGGTTACGGCTCGACGACTCTGCAAAAAGTTTGAAAAATCTTGAGCGTACGGCGAGTCGCTTTTCTATGAGCAATGTTGGCGCTGGAGTAGAAGCTTTAAACCAAAAGTTTTCTGCTATGGGCATCGTCGGTATTACAGCGCTCCAAAACATTACGACTGCCGCCATGCGTGCGGGCAAGCAAATGATAAAAAGTCTCACTCTTGACCCGATAACCACCGGGTTCAATGAGTATGAGATTAAGATGGAAGCCATCAAGACAATATTGACAAACACGGCGGCTAAAGGTACGTCTTTGGATGACGTAAACGCTTCGTTGGCGGATCTTAATACCTACGCAGATAAAACCATTTACAATTTCGCGCAAATGACTGATATGGTCGGAAAATTTGCCGCAAAGACCGGCGACCTTGATTCCTCGGTAAGTATTGTAAAGGGCCTGGCAAACCTAGCGGCATTCTCTGGTGTGTCGAACACCAAGCTACAAGGGGCGCTATATCAAGTCTCAAACATGGCAGAGAAAGTTCGTTCGCTTGATTGGATGTCCATGGAAACGGCTGGGCTTGCTACTGTTAAGTTTAAAGACGACTTAATAGCGATGGCCAAAACGATGGGCACAGTTAGCAATAAAACGCTAGCCGATTTAAATAGCGGCGCAATCGCGTTTCGAGACACATTGGCTGACGGTTGGCTTACACAGGGGGTGTTTGCCGCTGTAACAGACATGTATGCCCTAGACCAAGCAATGACTGACGCGGCCGGAGAAGTAACGACTTTTACTAAGTTGTTTGGTGTAATGCGTGAAGCCGTACAGTCGGGGTGGGCTCAGACATGGGAGCTTATTGTCGGCGATAAAGTAGAAGCGTCACGGATGCTTACAGACATATCTAGAGCGTTCGAAGCTCTTATTGGTCCGTCTACTGAAGCAAGAAATTCGATGTTCTCTTTCTGGAAAGAGAATGACGGGCGATGGATGCTCATCGAGTCCCTTGTTAATATTTTCTCAGCGCTCAGAGACGTTCTTAGCCCAATAAGTGAAGCGTTTCAAGAGATATTTCCAAAGGAAGGCCCCGCGGGAAGTGGCCTATTGAAGATGACCGAGGCTCTGCGAGACTTCACTAGAGGACTCGTTATCAGCGATAACGTTCTCTCTGGAATTCGCAACGCATTCAAAGGATTCTTCGCAGTGCTTGACATTGGCTGGGAAATCTTGAAAGTGTTTGGCGAACTCATCACCCCAATCATCAAAGCCATATTTCCCATGAGCGAAGGGCTAATCGTTGGCGCTGGAGCACTAGGAGAATGGCTTGTAGCTGTGAGAAACACTATTAAGGATACGGACGGAATTCGCAAGGCATTTTCTAAGGTTGGGGAAGTATTCATTTGGGTAGCCGCAGTAATCAAAGTTCTTATTGACAGAGCAAGGATTCTTGGGCAAGAAATTAAGGCGTCCTTTGCTAAGATGAACTTTTCTTTTACCGGGTTTAAAATTCCTGACTTTTCCGGGCTGGTTGAGTTCTTTAATATTGTGAAAGAAATGGCGGCTGGACCGCTAAACAAGATTAAGTCATTTTTCTCAGGGCTTGGAACTGTTCTCAAAGACATCGGAAAAACCCTTAGCGAGGGGTTTGCCACGGGGAATCTTAAGGATATTTTTGTGACCGGTTTTGGCGCAGGCCTGGCCGTGTACATCGTTAAGTCAGTTAAGAATTTCTTCGATAAGTTCACTCCGCAAGCCCTTGGTCTAGACAAGTTTGGTGAGATATTTCTGCAGTTTGGCGAGACCATGGAAGCTTTCCAGCATAAAATCAATGCTGAAGCGTTGAAGACCGTCGCTATTGCGATTGCCTTGCTGGCGGGTTCTCTGCTATTAATCGCGTCCATAGACAATACAAGGCTCGCAGGGGCGATGGCTTCGATAACAATTCTGTTCGTCGACTTGTTTGGCGCAATGGCGTTGTTCCAAAGAGCTATCGAGGACAAGGGCGTTGTAAAGCTTGGAGCACTTGCTTCTAGCATGGTTGGTGTTTCAGTAGCTATGCTTATACTGGCAGGGGCGTTCAAGAAAGTTGCACAGTTGGATTGGGACCAAATCATTGGCGGCCTGGTGTCCATTGCGGGCATTACAGGAATAATGTTGTGGTACGCTAAATCCATGGAAACATATCAAGGTTCGTTGATAAAGAGCTCTCTCGGCTTAAACGCGTTCGCTGCGGCTATTTATATTTTGGTAGGCGTAATCGAACGGTTGGGCGCTATCGACGCAGCGGTGGCGATTCAGGGTCTAGTCATGCTCACTCTTGTAGTGGGTCAACTGGCTATATTTATGATTGCACTCAGAAAAGCCGAGGCCATGACCGTTAGCACTGGTGTTGGTCTACTTGGAGTAGCAGCGGCTATTTATATTTTGTCTGGGGCAGTAAAGGCGTTGGGTTCGCTCCCGCCAAATGTATGGACGCAGGGAATGCTTGGAGTAGGCGCGTTAATCGCTATATTTGGCGGTTTTATCGCCGTCGCAGGAGAAAAAACCAAAGCGTTGGCCGCGGCTGGTGCAGTGGCTATTATGTCTGCGTCGCTCCTGCTCATCATTCCAAGTTTGAAACTCCTCGGAACAATGCCTTGGGAAGAGCTATTACAGGGGATGATTGCACTTGCGGCAATTGTATCTATATTTGCAATCGTGTCCAAACAGATGGACGATAACCTCAAAGGGGCTGGCGCAATGGCTATTATGGCCGGTGCGTTGTTGCTTCTGGTTCCGGCAATCTCGACTTTTGCCAAGATTCCTTGGAGACAGTTAGCTACTGCGACGGGCGTACTGGTCTCGCTCATATTTGCGCTTTCTGTGGCTGCTAAAATAGCAGATGGGAGCGTTAAGGGCGCCGCAGCGCTGATTGTTGTTGCTACTGCTGTCAACATGATGGCTGGTGCGTTGATGCTATTCTCGCTAATTCCCATCGAACAAGTTGGAACGTCGTTGCTTGTGCTAGCCGGCTCGTTGCTGGCAATGGCGCTCACGGCAAAAGCCTTAGAGGGCATGTCTGCTGGTCTCATGAAGGCTGGCGTCGGCTTGCTTGCCATAGGCGCAGGGTTGGCACTTAGCGGCGGGGCGATGCTTCTGTTCTCAATGGGTCTTGTGACTCTCGCAGCGGCAGGTATACCGGCAGTCGAAGTCCTAATCTACATGGTTAAAAAGATAATCGAGTTGATTCCGTATGTCATGGTGCAGTTTGGTGAGGGCATAATCAACCTTATCATCATGCTGGGCCAAGCAATGCCACATCTCACCGCAACGTTAGTCGCCATGGGCGATACTATCATAGACACGTTCTTCGGAATCATTGATAGTTTCTCACGGGCGCTCGTTAAGTACGTGCCGAAATTCACAGAAGATGGGATGCTTGTAATTAAAGGCTTCCTAAAGGGAATTGAAGACCATCTCGAGGAAGTTGTCATCCTGGCGAATCTTATTATTGCAGACTTCCTTAATGGCATGGCAGAATCCCTTGACGAGGTTATTGATGCTGGCTTCAAACTACTTGTGGCGTTCATTGAGGGTATGGCGCAGGCCATTGACCAAAACACAAAACCGTTGGTGGACGCGTCAAACCATCTAATTATGTCATTAATCAACGCCGCCGTAACTGTGTTGCTCGGGCAGGTAGAACTGCTGAAACGCACAGGACAAGCTATCATTGAAACCGGCCTCTTTGACGGAATCGGTGAAAAGCTAAAAGGTCTCGGCGATTACTTACTGACGGAGGTCATCCTCGCATTTGGTAAGTTGGGCGAGGCTACAGACGAATTCATTGACGCCGGTAAAGATGTCGTCAACGGGTTTATTCTTGGTGTTGAGGAGCAAATCAAAAACGTCAAGGATGCTGCTCGAGACCTCGGTAACTCGTTGCTTACAGAATTAGGTTTTACACTCGACATCAATTCGCCATCCGAAGAAACCAAAAAGCTAGGTATATTCGGTGGGGAAGGGTTCGTCGAGGGGTTAAAATCGTTGATACCCGACATTAAGGCGGTAGCCACAGAAATGGGTACAACGACTCTAGGCGGCATATTTGATGTGTTCAAGAACAATCCATTCAAGTCAAAGACCGCAACCAAAATCATCTTAGACCCTATGACCAACCTGCCTATTGAAGTAGCTGTCGACAACACTCGTACTAGTGGGTGGGATTACGTTGTCCAGGCAAAACAGAAAATAGCTGACGAACTTGCAGCGGCAAACGACAAAGCCGAGGAAGAAGCGAGCAAAGCATATTCTGGGGCAAACTTCGGGGGCAGTTCGAACGCAGCCAGTTCTGCCAAAGCGGTTAAATCAGCCTTCGACCTTGCTGTCGAGTCTATCGATGAGCGAAAATACTACAGTCAACTGTCCCTCGAAGAGGAGCTTGCCGCTTGGGAAGACCTTCAGCGTACGTACGAAGAAGGCTCCGAAGAGCGGAAACGAATCGACAGGGAAGTATACCGAGTTCAGAACGAATTACGAAAAGACGGGTTTGAGTTCTCTAAGAAGTGGATTGAAAAAGAGAAATACTACAACAGGCTGTCCCTCGAAGACGAGCTTGCCGCTTGGGAACGTGTGCAGGCGCGATATTTGGCTGGCTCTGCAGAAAGAATTGAGGCCGATAGAGAAGTTTATCGTGTACGTCAGGAGCTCGAGAAGCGGGAAGAGGAACGCATTAGAGACGCCTACGAACAAGACAAGCAGGCTCTGGAAGACCGAAGATATTTTAATCAGTTGACTTTGGCCGACGAACTAGCCATGCTTCAGGAGATGCAAGATGCGTACGCAGACAATGCTGAAATTCGTAAAGAGCTTGACCGGGAGGTTTTCCGTGTCTCACAGGAGATTGCACAGAAACGAGAAGTCCTGGACAGGGATTATACCGACAATGTTGCGCGTGTAAACGCCCAACTGGAAGCAGACATCTCAGCCATCAACGACGAATACGTACGTAGCCTTGACTCTCGCACAAAAGCGCTTTACGGCGCCTATGGGCTGTTCTCGAAGGTGCAAGAGCGTACGGACGTGCCAACAGGCGAAGACCTATTCATGAACTTGCACGGGCAGGTCGAAGAATTCCGTAACTGGCAGGAGAATCTTAATGCTCTTGCAGGTAGAGGAATTACGGACGAGATGCTCAAAGAGCTTCAGGACATGGGGCCTTCCGCCGCTGGTGAAATTGCTTCGCTCAACAAGATGAGCGACGAAGAACTGACTGACTACGCAACTCTGTGGCAGGTAAAGTACAACTTAGCTCACACACAAGCCATAGACGAGCTTGAGACCATGCGCGAAGACTCGATTGTCGTTATCCAGGAGATGCGCGAAGAGGCAAATGCCGAAATCACACTTCTGCAGAACGACTACCAAAGTGCGCTAACCGAACTTAATACTGCGACCTCGAAGGAACTTACAAAATTTCAAAATGAGTGGAAAGAACGAACGACTGCAGTTAAGAACCAGACCAAGGAAACTGTCTCTGAGATTGTCGAGGATGTGGAACACCAGTTTACAGAGCCGAATTGGGTGGAGATGGGCGCAAACATTATTCGAGGCATCACCAAGGGCGTCAAGGACAACGCAATCGGCCTGGCAAATGCTACGGCCGAAGCTGCTGAAGCGGCGTTAGCCGCGGCGAAACTTGCTCTTGGCATCAAATCTCCGTCCACTAAGTTCGAGAAGGTTGGCGAGCAGGCAGACCAAGGTTTTGCCAATGGCATTTCGAAGTTTGCGTACAGAGTATATTCCGAGGCGTCCAGTCTTGGCGACTCCGCACTCTCTGCGCTCAGGGCTACCATGTCATCGTTGTCTGCAATTATTAACGACGAAATGGACACCGACCCGGTCATCAGGCCAGTTCTTGATCTCTCCGATATTGTCAGGGGCAACTCGCTGATATCATCTATGATGGGTCAGCCTGCGTTAGCACTTGGCGTGTCTGGATATTCACTTGCTGGTAAAGTGGCCATGGCTAGGTCAGCGACCAACGCGCCGCCTGCAGAGGCAGTGAAAGTGGCGTCTGGCCCTCCAGAAATTACCAATCAGTTCATGATTGAAACGATGAACATCCGTAACGAAGCAGACATCAAGCACGTTGCGAGACAATTGTACCAATTACAGGTGGCAGAATCCAGGGGGTGATATTATGGGTTTTACGTTTAACGGGGTTCACAGCGACAGCTTGGGGTTTGTGTATCAGACAAAAAAGATGCCGTACGTAGCCCCGAAGCGGAGCTCAGTAGTCACAATACCTGGAAGAAATGGGCAGGTAGTTTTCGAGGATGGTTATGACAATATCATAATCGAACTCGCCTGTAAATTGCCGGGAGAAGACATCTACGGGAGACGGAAGGCGGCGAGAGAAATTGCGTCCTTCCTCTCCCAAACCGGCATCCTAATTTTTGACTACGAGCCAGACATGCAATACCAAGTTGTCAAGTCGGGTAGTGATATTTCTAGTGTATTCGGTGATCGGACGCACATTGAAGATTTTACCATCACATTCGAGTGCGAACCTTATCAAACAAATACCTTTTACAACGACGACCTTGGTGATGCCTGGGATGCTGCAGAGATATCCTGGGACGAGGCTCGTTATCCTTGGGATGGAACCGGCGTTACTCGGATATTTTCTAATATGACGTCCGGGAAAACGATGACCTTGTATAATGCAGGGACATTTGACGCTCTTCCTGTAATTAAGCTCGAGGGCGTAGCGACTAGCCTATCGTTCGGCGGCATGACATTTACCAATCTTAATGGCACGGTATATATCGATACAAAAAATCAGCTAGCATATTCTTTGAGCGGGTCTGCAAAAGTAAACAAAATTTCAAATTTTTCAGGTAACTTCCCTAAAATTGGGGTAGGCTTTACGACCTTCACAGTTTCAGGAACTATCTCATCCCTAAAGGTAACATTTGATTACAAGAATACATATTTGTAAGGAGGCGTTGTTATGTACCCAAAACTATACAACTCCTCTGGAGTGCATCTAGCTACCCTAGATAACATCATCAAAGACAGTGCCGAAGTTGAAAGGACTGTGAACGGGCCTTTTATATTCTCGTTCGAAGCCCTCGAAGCGGAGTTGAAAAGCGAGTACTTTGCTTCCGACTCCATGGTTTTGGTTGAGGACCAGTTTTTCGACGTCAAATACGTTGAACAGCTTCATTCGGACGATATTCGGTACACAATTCAATGTGAGCATGTTAACTACAGACTCGAGGATGGTAGTGAGAATCTGTATCCCACGTATGCATACACCGGCACCCCTACGCAGATACTTACGAACATTCTATCCGGAACAGAGTTTTCAGTCGGGACTGTAGATTTCACAGCAGTCATTACCATTTCTGTGGACCAGGAGATAACTCGTAAAAGCTTGATATACCAGCTCGCAAACCTATTGGGCGGCGAGATTGAGTATACAAACAACGGGTTTACTCTGAATGTTCTCAACACGATTGGTAAGGATGATGGTTTCCAGATACGGTTCGGCAAAAACATGCTCGGCGTTAAGAAGATCATAGACCGTCGAGGAGAATTAAAGACCTATTACACTGTCGACCTTGTCGAGCTTAAAAACTCCGAAGAGTATATTCGGCGCGGCCTGCAGGATTTGGAATCGGTTGGCGTCGGGGATACGGTGACATTGATTGATGAGGTTATAGGGCTAAACGTTCAAAATAGGATAGTTTCCATTACGTACAATCCCATTTTTGCCATGAACACCAAGCTCGAAATCGCAAATAAGCTCGAACTCATTTCGGACAAGATTTTTGAAGTTGAGACTCTGGCTAAAGCCAAAGAATACGGCGCCGTGCAGCTCGATGAACCGTACAATATGACGACCATCAGTTTTGAGTATGGTGTTCGTTCGACTAGGAGCGACCTTAAAGCCCGCTCAACACTGGGTGGAGGAACGCTGCATCTGGAAAGTGGCGATGGTGGCGGGTCGTATTCGGACGCGCTATATTTTGACGCCACTGCCGGCAAGTACAAGTTTATCGGAGATATCGATGCAACAGGTACGATTACTGGTGTGGAACTTGTTGGCGGCACAATTAACATCGGTGGTGGTGTATTCACGGTCGATTCGCTGGGCCATGTAGTGGCTAATAGTATTTCTATCGGTTCTGGGGCGTCTGGTATTAGTAATTTTTCAGATGCTGGCGCTCTAGCAACACTTGACAGCATAAGTGGCACGTACATCGATGATAACTCGATTACAACGCCGAAACTTAATGTTAGTACACTATCGGCCATTACTGCTAATCTAGGCACGGTGACTGCGGGTACTTTGACGGGTGTTAGTGTAACTTCTAACTCGTTCACCGCGCACAACAGAATCGACATTGATTCCTCGAATTCAAACGACGGATTGTATTTCACTGGCACATACAGCGGCGGTTATATGCGTGGTGGCCTGGGAAATGTAATACTCGGGCCAGACGTATTTGTCGCCGACGACCTATGGGTTCAGGATTTGATTCAGGCCAACAGTATCCAAGCGGGGGCTAGTATGTATGTTGGGGGAAGCCAGGTAGCAACGCAATCGGACTTATCCGGGTTTGCCACTTCTTCACAGCTGTCTTCTCTCGAATCATACACGGTCAAAGACTACATCGCTCAGGGAATCGAGATGCAGTTTTTCTCTAACCACATTGAAGTACGGTCGTCGGCGTATCCGACATGGAGAGCTATCAACTTCTAACATTTGAAAGGAGATTCAAAATGGAACTCACAAAACGCGAAAAGAAAGAACTTATCGAGGCACGTATGCATAATATCTCCAGAGACCTGTACAATCAGGAGCTTAATCTCGTTATGTATCGTGCGTACGGCGAACGCCCGGAAGTTATTGCCCAAACGGAGGCCAATCGCGAGAAGCAGCTGCTCGCATATGCGGCTCTTGATGAGCTGCTCGTTACTGTAGAAGCTCTCGCTGAATAAACGGAGGTGCGCCCGATGGCTAAGACATATTCCAATCGGAAACTGGGGGCAACCCCTGGTGAGCTGATCAAAGACACGTACAATTACGTGAATCTTAACAGCGATGAACTCAACGCAGACCTCGATGAGTTATATTCTCAGGATGCGGTTCTCGGGCAGCAGCTTACGGATATTATCGAGGAGACCGCCCTTGACCCGAACAAAGACCCAGAGGTTACGAACGCGCGTACGTCCGCGTCCTTTGAACCGGAGGGGGGAGGAGCTTTCCCTACCGTCAAAGATCGCCTGGATTATACGGACGCGATTGTTTCCCAAGTTTCGAGCATAGATTCGAGATTAACCGCTGCCGAAGACTACATCGACATGCTCACGCAGTATGGTGGCGTGGCGCATTTCATCACGTGGGACACGGTCAACGCGGCAAGCGTTCGCGGCGGCGCGTCTGCGCATATCACGACCACGACAACCAATTTTGGCCACTTTGGGA
>JAQUWX010000076.1 GCA_028692635.1 Alphaproteobacteria bacterium | reverse complement strand
AAACGGGTTTCCACTTCCTCCTGCGAGTATCCGGCGATTGAGAACGCCTTATACATGACCTCGGGAAGATGGTTGCGGATTGCGCCCGACGATAATTCGATGCCGTTGCATACAATGTCGTACTGATATGCCTTGATTTCCAACGGATCTTGCGTTTCCAACGCCTTCATTCCGCCCTGCGGCATGGAGAACGGATTGTGCGAGAAATCGATCTGCTTGCGTTCTTCGTCGTATTCGAACATCGGAAAATCGACGATCCAGCAGAAACGGAAAGCGTTCTTTTCCAGGCAATCCATATCTTGCGCTATTTTGGTGCGAGCTTGTCCAGCCATTCTTGCGGCTTGATCTTTTTTGTCGCAGACAAAGAATACGGCGTCGCCGTCAACGCATCCCGTCAACTGGCGCAGCTCTTGTTGCGCGGCTTCACCCACAAAGCGGGCGATGGGACCTTTGCCCAAACCGGCTTCGAAGGTTATGTAACCCAATCCCGGAGCGCCGATTTCCTTGGCCCAGTCGTTCAGCTTGTCAAAGAAGCTGCGAGGACGACCCAATACTGCGGGAGCGCGAATAGCGCGCACGACGCCGCCTTTGTCTATGACGCCCCTAAATGCGCGGAACTCCACATCGCTTCTGGAGAATACGGAAGTGACATCGGTGATGATGAGCGGATTGCGTAAATCAGGTTTGTCCGATCCGTATTTAAGCATCGCTTCGTCATACGGAATGCGCGGGAATGGATATGGAGTAATAGAGGGCTTGGCAGAGCGGTTGAACGATCCAAACTCGTCAAATACGCCGTGCAATACCGGTTCTATCGTGTCGAACACGTCTTCCTGCGTCACATAGCTCATCTCAAAGTCGAGCTGATAAAACTCTCCCGGGCTGCGGTCGGCGCGAGCGTCTTCGTCGCGGAAACACGGAGCAATCTGAAAATAACGATCAAACCCGGCGATCATAAGAAGCTGTTTGAACTGCTGCGGAGCCTGGGGCAGGGCGTAGAATTTTCCCGGATGCAAGCGGCTTGGAACCAGAAAATCTCTCGCGCCTTCGGGGCTTGAGGATGTGAGAATTGGAGTCTGATATTCCCGAAAGCCCTTTTCCCACATGCGGCGACGCAGCGATGCGATAACGTCCGAACGCAGCTTGAGGTTTTCCTGCAAGCTCTCTCTGCGCAAATCGAGAAAGCGGTATGTAAGGCGAACGTCTTCCCCAATTTCCGCTTCAGGATTGTTGACCTGCATGGGCAGAGGCTCTGCGGCGCTTTGCACCAGAAATTCTTCGATATCCAGCTCAATCTCTCCGGTAGGGAGTTTTTCGTTCTTGGTTTCAGCCGGGCGCTGCACCACTTTGCCGGTTATTGTGACTACGCTCTCAAGCTTCACGTTCTCGACTTTTTCAAGCAAGGCGCTCGAGCGGTCAATCACGCATTGGGTTATTCCATAGTGATCTCTAAGGTCGATAAACAGTAAACTGCCGTGGTCGCGTTTGCGATGGACCCAGCCTGATAATCTTGCGGTTTGACCGACGAGCGGGAGCCTAAGCTCTCCGCATGTGTGTGTGCGATATGGATGCATAATAATTAACCCGACTGATAATGCTCTAATTGGGTGGGACATTAAGGCGTGATGTCGCTAAGCACAAGGAATTCTGTCGGGTTTTTATAAACTTTGCTTTACCCATTGGCCAAAACGACCCACGAGATTGCCCCCTAAAGCCTCGGTTATGCTGTGCTGTAGCGTGGGATCGGGCGACATGGCCATCGATAGCAGCCCTGCTGTAGTTGAAAACGCCGGGCCTGAAGTCGCCTCGGCAAGGCCGGTAAATCCGCCGCTGTTTGTCTTGTTGGCGTAAGGGCGGGATATTCTCATTGGCCTTCCGAGCCTTACTTGCCGGTCAAGTATGCGCTGCGCTACGTCGCGGATTCCGGGGAGCTGGCTGGTTCCTCCGGTTAATACAACGCGACGACCGGAGATTTCATTTACTCCAGCCGCGTTTAACCTTGATCGCACCATTTCGAATATTTCTTCAAGCCTGGGCTGGATGATGCGGATTAGTTGAGCCTTGGGAGCGTGGTTGGCATGCTCGGGAGCTTCTTCGCCTATCTGCGGAACGTCGATAAGTTCGCGCTCGTCCATCTGGCTTAAAATGGCGCTGCCATAGAGAGTTTTAAGCCTCTCGGCATGCGCAAGAGATGTCGTTAATCCGCGAGCGATGTCGCTTGTTATGTGAGAGCCTCCGACCGATATTCCGTCGGCGTAAACCATGTGGCCATCGAAGAATACTCCGAAAGACGTTGTTCCTGCGCCGATATCTATGATTATGCTGCCTAGGTCTATTTCGTCTTCCACCAGACATGCAAGGCCGCTGGCGTAAGGAGTGGCGACAAGCTTTTCCACCTCAAGATGGCAACGAGCAACTGCCGTTACAAGCGTCCTCACGGGACCAAATGCCGCAGAGATAAGATGCAGCTGCACGTTAAGCAAATGCCCGATCATGCCTAAAGGATCGCTGATGCCTTTTTGTCCATCAAGCGCGTAGTGCACCGGCAGAGTGTGTATCAGCTCAAGCGCGTGTCCTTGAGAATCTTCAGGAGCCAAAGTTTGCCCCTGGGCCAGTACGCGCTGTATGTCGTTATCGGTTATTTCGCGTCCATTTAGCGGAAGCTCTATGTTGACGATCTGCGATGACAGAAGAGGGCCGGATACATTTACGATCACTCGTTCGATAGTTTCTCCGGCCATTTGTTCGGCTGTGGCGACTGCGGCGTTTATGGCGCGCTGGACAAGCTCCATGTCAGAGATCAATCCTCCGCGCACTCCTTCAGCCAATTGGTGGCCGATGCCAACGACGTGCGGCTGGCCGTTTTCGTCAACTCGAGCGATAAAGCAGGCTATTTTGCTCGACCCAATATCAAGTACGGAAAAAATCTCCCCCTTCGTTGCGTGAGGCTTTCCAAATAACCATTGCGCGATGCCGTTCATATCGTCACTTCTTCTGTTGAGGCGCATTGCCGTTTTCTAAAAATAGCCTGTCCGGTATGCGCAAATCCACCGTTACCATACCACGTTCAAGAATTTTTCGCTCGCGGATCATTTGAGACAATCTTTGCAGCGCTCCGCCTATGTTATATTCCGGAAGTTTAACCAGTATTTTCGGCTGCATATGAAGGTTCCAGCGCCGGTCGCTTACTCTTGTAGCCGCTTGCAGCAGGTTGGCGATGGCGGGAAAATCTTTTAACGCTTTAAGCAACGCTCCAGTTTCTTGAGGAGCGTCGTCTCCTATAACCAATGGCAACGAGGCGAATTTATCCAGGCTGGCGTTGGGCAGTTCTTTGCCCTCGCGATCTATTACGACTATTTTGCCGTTGTGTTGCCAGCGAGCTATCGGCTCTCTTTCGACAAGGCGCACATATATGGTGTTGGGCAACTTGCGAACCACCGTAGCGTCCGCAATCCATGGCAGTTTGCTTATGCGATCCAAAGCTGTGTCAGGATTAAAATCAAGGATAGGATCTCCGATGGATATATTAAGCGCAGAGGCAAGGTCATTGCGATCGGTCTGCTTCCGTCCTTCGACGATTACGTCAGCGACGGTGAAGCCAATGCTCTCGGTTGATTTGATGAAATGCGTTTCAATATATTTAGCCTGTCTATCGGGCCAATCCGTATGCCACAGCCAGATAGTAAAACCTATGATAAGTCCCAGCGGCACCAACACAATCATAAGCCGCGCAAGCAAGCCGAAGGACTGTTTGGATTTAGTCCTTCTTTGCTGGTATGGAGAATTTTGCGTCACGCTTCCGCGCAGTTTGCCTGGTCTCAGGCGGGACATATTGAATGCTCCAGAATCCAGGTTACAAGTTTAGGAAATGTCATGCCGACATGGGCTGCCTGCTCAGGCAATAATGAGAGCGGGGTAAGTCCCGGCTGCGTGTTGATCTCAAGAAAATGCAGCCCGGTGGAGCCTGGCATTTTGTCGTCCCACCTTATGTCAACTCGAGCAGCTCCACAGCATTTCAGGGCGTTGTAAGCTTTTTCAGCCATGCTCATCGCTTCTTTATAGATATCCTCAGGAATGGGCGCAGGAAGCAGATGATCGGTTACTCCTCCAGTGTATTTCGCGGTGTAATCATAGAAGTCATGTCCGCGAGGTTTAAGCTCGGTAACTGCCAGCGCACGAACTTTGCGGCTATCGCCAAGCACTGCAACGGTAAGCTCATGCCCGGGAATGTATTTTTCAACCAGGACTTCGTCGCCGAAAATCCAGCTGTCTTCCTCGATTTTTCCAAGATTGTCGCCATCCAGTATTATCTTAACTCCGACGCTGGATCCTTCGTTGGTCGGCTTAATCACAAATGGCGGAGAAAACGGATATCCGTCGGTCAGAATATCTTTGCGCGAGATTACGCATCCTTCCGCGCAGCGCACTCCGGCCTGGTGCACTATGATTTTAGTCAGGGGTTTGTCCATGGCCAGAGCAGAAGCCATAACCCCAGAGTGCGTATAAGGAATTCCCACAAATTCCAGCAATCCTTGAATCGTGCCGTCTTCTCCTCCGCGACCATGAAGGGCGTTAAAAACCACATCCGGTTTGCCGCCAACCATCTTGGTTAGAGATTGTACAATGCCATTGGCGTCGCGCTGCACGTCTATTGCCGTAACGCGGTGGCCGATTTCCTCAAGAGCTTTGCATACGGCAGCGCCGCTTATAAGAGATATCTCGCGCTCGGACGACCATCCTCCCATTAACACGGCAACATGAGTTTTTTTGGATGAGGTCATTCTTCGGTTTCCTTCTTTTCAATTCCAATGCGCTGAACTTCCCAGCGCAATTCGACTCCGGTTTTATCTTTTACGCGCCTGCGCACTTCTTCTCCAAGGTTTTCTATTTCAAGAGCGGTGGCTTTGCCTGTGTTTATTAGAAAATTACAGTGCTTTTCCGAAACCTTGGCGTTGCCCATTTTTAATCCTCGGCAGCCAGCGGCTTCAATCAACTGCCATGTCTTTCTGCCAGATGGATCGTTGTCCGGGTTGGCGAAAGTCGATCCCGCTGTTTTTTCGCGTATGGGTTGGTTCTTTATGCGGCTTTCCTGAATTTCTTTGATCTTTTTCTGGATTTCTCCAGGATCTCCGGCTTCTCCCGATAACATGGTTTCTATGAATATCCAGTCTTTGGGAACCTTGCAGTTGCGATAGGAAAATCCCATCTGATCGGCATACAGCGTGTGGCTATTGCCGTCTCTGTCCAGAGCGACGACCGAGGAAACTATGTCCTTGAATTCCGATCCATAAGCTCCGGCGTTCATCCTTATGCCTCCGCCTATCGTGCCTGGTATTCCGCTCAGGAATTCTAAACCGGATATGCCTACGCTTTGAGCTGTGCGGGATACGTTGGAATTAACGGCAGCCGAACCTACGACAAGATCGGCTCCCAGCACCTTTATGTGCGCAAAGGAGGGGCCTAGTTTTATAACGACTCCAGGTATGCCGCCGTCTCTTATGAGAACGTTGGAGGCAAGCCCGAGGATAGTAATGGGGACGTCATCCGGGCAGTTGGCTAGAAAAAAAGACAGATCATCTACGTCGGCCGGTTTGAAAAGCGCCTCAGCGGGGCCTCCGACGCAGAACCATGTTTGTTCCGCAAGCGGAGCGTCAGGGATTATTTTCCCGCGAGTGGGAGGAAGCTTAAGCATTATATCGGTTGCCGCGTAATCGTCGTCGTATGGTTTCTGTTGTGCCTGCATAATAGCCTGATTCACAAAAAAATCGTTTGTCAGCTTGCTTTGCGCTTAAGCAATGACTCAAGTTCTCCTGGTAAGGCATTGGCCCATAAGGATATAGAACCTGCCCCAAGGCAGATAACATAGTCTCCAGGGTGGGCTATTTTGGCAATAAACGGAGCCAGCTCGTCTGGAGATTTAAGCGCGTGAACGTCGCGGTGGCCATGGGCAAGCAGGCCTTCCACCAAGGCTTCCTTGTTTACACCTTCTATCGGTTGTTCTCCGGCTGGATAGACGTCGGCTACGATAACGCAGTCCGCGTCGTTGCAGCATGTGCAAAAATCGGAAAACAGGCTGGATAGCCTTGAGTACCTGTGCGGTTGAAGAACGGCGATTATGCGGCCCGCTTCTCCCTTCGCCTGTGTTGCGGCTTTAAGCGTTGCGGCGATCTCCACGGGGTGGTGGCCATAATCGTCGATTATGTTTATCCCATTTACGATCCCGGTGCGGGTAAAGCGCCTTTTAACTCCGCTGAACTTGCTCAGGCCCGTGCGTATTACCTGTTCTTTAAACCCAAGCTGCCATGCAATAGCGATAGCAGACAGAGCGTTCTGCACATTATGCTGTCCGATGACCGGTAGGTGCAGGTTTTCAATGACGGCAATGTCTCCGGTCTTGCGATCGGTGAGGTTTACATCGAATTCCGTTCCGTCTGGTTGTGGGCGCAGGTTAGTTGCGCGAACGTCTGCCTGCGGCGAAAATCCATATGTCACAAGCTTGCGATCTTGTATCCGCGCCAGCATGGACTGCACTTCGGGATGATCGATGCAAAGAACCGCAAAGCCGTAAAAAGGTATGTTCTGCACGAATGTGTCGTAGGCCTGTTTAACCGCGGAAAAATCCTTGTAATGATCCATGTGTTCAGGATCGATGTTGGTCACTATCGCGATTGTCGCGGGGAGTTTGGTGAAGCTTCCGTCGGATTCATCGCTCTCTACCACCATCCAGTCGCCTTCGCCCAAGCGAGCGTTGGTTCCGTACGCGTTGATTATTCC
>JAQUWX010000075.1 GCA_028692635.1 Alphaproteobacteria bacterium | reverse complement strand
AATCCGGTTTCGACGAGAATTGAAGGAACGTCTGGAGCCCTAAGCACAGCGAAGTTAGCTGAGCGCATAGGTTTCTCCAAAAGTCTCCAAGTTTTTCCCATTGATCGGACGAATTCGTGCTTAACGCGTTGCGAAGCGTTACGAGTCCTCCGAGCGGTAAGATCCATAAGTATAGCGGCCACATCCTTATCCGCGACACCTAGATCGACTCCACCCATAGCTTCGATACGATTTTCCTGCGTGGCCAAAGCTTTTGCGAAAGCGTCGGAAGCCTTTTCTGACAGAGTATAGGCCGACAACCCGCGAGCTGCCGTATTGGGAGCGCTATCGGCGTGTATAGACACGAAAAGATCGGCCCTTTCCTCCCGACATATTTTGACTCTGTCGGGCAGAGGGATGAACACATCGTCGCTTCTGGTAAGTTTTGCATTAATATCTCTTCGCGAAGCGAAGACCTCGACCATGCGCTTTGCTATATCGAGCGTAACGTCTTTTTCCTGAATTCCGGTTCGGGAGATAGTTCCTGGATCATGACCGCCATGTCCAGGATCGATCATAAGAAGCCGCGGAGCGCGAGGTTTTCTCCCCGGCTTAATCCCGCCGGGAGCTGCAATAGGAATGAATCCTTGAGCAAGAAGCTCCAAAGGAAAAGCCGCGCTCACGGCTAAAACAGGCAATCCGAGAGCGATTCGAATAAATCTTCGGCGAGTCATAATCCCATCCAAGGATAAGGAATCCGGCATCTTGTATCCTGTCGGCAAATCATATCTACTTGATTGATTCCAACACAACATGGCCGCAAATGAAAGAGTTACATCCAGTATGGTTACCAATAACGGCTATAGCACTAGCGCTTATCGTTGTTTGGCCAGTAAGTTCGCTTGCGGAAACAAACCATGTATGCCGCAGATATGTGGAACCAGTGGTTACTATAGACCCGATTTTTGATGAGCTTGAATACAACAACTCAACGGATATGGGGGGAATAATGGCGATGTACGACACGTTGCACCCCAATGCCAAAAAAACCAAAGAGTTGCGCATTGGAATGACCTCATCCACGCCGAAGTTTGAAACGCAAATGGAAGTATCCAGCGAGATAGCGCCGGACGGAACCACCTGCGCGCAAGTTACATCGCTTGAGCTGAAATATGGATTTACCGATATAATAGTGCATATAGCGAAAGACCTTGGAGAAAGTCCCTGCGTCTATTCGATGGTAATGCAGCATGAACTCAGGCACGTGAATGCCGATAGAGAGCTGATGAACATATACACGCCGCGCCTAAGCGGACTACTTCCGGCATTTTTACGCGAAATGGGCGTAATAAGAACCAAGGATCCTGAAAGCGCGAAACAAGAAGTTTATTCGGAAATAGGGGATTACATAGAACAGCTAAGCTCAGAAATAATGGCCGAGCACGACAAAAGACAAGCTCTCATAGACACCCCGGAAGAATACAGGAGACTGACCGAAACATGCGGGGATGATATATCTAAGCTGTCATCCGGGTGGGACACAAAACGCCCTTGACTCCGAGTGGAGAACTAAAGTAGAACATAACGTCTATTCTTGTTTTGTTCTTCTGGAGATAAAATGCTCACGTCAAAACAAAAGGAATTACTCCTCCTTATTCGAGATCGCTTGGCCAGTGACGGCGTTCCACCGTCTTTTGATGAAATGAAACTCGCCCTTGGGCTGAAATCGAAATCTGGAATTCACCGCCTCATTACCGGGTTGGAGGAACGCGGCTTCATAAAACGCCTACCTCACCGTGCGCGTGCGCTGGAAATCCTGAAACTACCGGAAAACACCGACAAGACCGGCAAAAGCTCATTGTCGCGTGAAGACTCTGGCATAAGCCTGCCTCTTTACGGGCGGATTGCCGCTGGCACCCCTATTGAAGCGCTGCGCGATTCCAACTCACAAATTGAAGTCCCGGCTGCGCTTCTTGCTGGACGCAAAGGACAATTTAAAACCGACGAACACTACGCTCTGGAAGTCTCCGGTGACTCCATGATCGAAGCCGGAATAATGGACGGCGACAATGTAATCATCCGCAAATCCGACACGGCGGATAACGGCGCGATTGTGGTCGCCCTCGTCGATGACAACGAAGCCACCTTAAAATACATCGAACGCCGCGCTGGCGGCGTCGCGCTTGTTCCCGCCAATGTTCGCTACGAAACCCGCCTGTTTGAACCTGGCCGGGTTAAAATACAGGGACAACTGGTCGGCCTTCTCCGCCGGTACTAAATAATGAAAATTGCTCCCGACGTCATCGCGCTTATAGGCAACACTCCCCTGGTGCGCATAAACAAATTATCCGCAGGCTGCTGTGCGGAAATAATCGCGAAGCTGGAATTTTTCAACCCCGCGCACAGCATTAAAGACCGCGTCGGCGTCGCCATGATCGACGCGGCTGAAAAAGCGGGATTAATAAACAAGGATTCCATTATTGTTGAACCGACAAGCGGCAACACCGGCATAGCGATCGCAATGGTCTGCGCCGCAAGGGGATACCGCTGCGTCCTGACCATGCCCGACACGATGAGCAATGAACGCCGCAAGCTTCTCCGCGCCTTTGGAGCGGAACTTGTCCTGACTCCCGGAGCCGAAGGCATGAACGGATCGATTGAGAGAGCCGAAAAAATCACAGCCTCAACCCCTAACGCCTTCATGCCGCAACAGTTTAAGAATCCCGCCAATCCAGAGATTCACAAACAAACCACGGCGGAAGAAATCTGGCGCGACACGGACGGCAAAGTGGACATAATTGTCGCCTGCGTCGGCACTGGAGGAACTATTACCGGCATAGGCGAAGCGCTCAAACCCCGCAAATCCTCTTTAAAAATAATTGCGGTGGAACCCGACGCCTCCCCCGTTTTATCTGGAGGCAAAAAAGGCCCCCACGGCATCCAGGGCATAGGCGCAGGGTTCATCCCAGACATATTGAACACAAAAATATACGATGAAGTTATCAGGGTAAAAGACGAAGACGCACTCTCGACCGCAAGGCGCGCCGCAAAGGAAGAAGGACTTCTTGTCGGAATATCATCTGGCGCAGCGCTGTGGGCATCGATCCAACTTGCCTCAAGGCCAGAAAACGCTGGCAAACAAATCGTCGCAATCATCCCATCGTGCGGCGAACGCTATCTAAGCACCCCGTTATTTTCCGATTTGTAATCCGTCCTCGCCAGCGCCAACGACGACATTATCGCCGTCGGATATTTTCCCAGCCAATATCTCGCTCGCCAAAGCGTTTTGCAGAGTGCGTTGAATAACGCGCTTAAGCGGCCTGGCGCCATAAGTAGGATCATATCCGGCTTCCGCCAGCCACTTCAGAGCTTCCGGCTTCATCTCCAAAGTAATCTTATGATCCGCGAGAAGCTTTTTAAATCTCTCCATCTGAACAAGAACTATATCAGTCATATCCTCGCGGCTAAGACGACGGAAGATAAGAATCTCGTCCAAACGATTTATAAACTCGGGCCGGAAATAGCGGTGCAACTCATCCATTATTCCATCTTTAACGCGAGGAGACAGCTCCGCATCGTCATCAGAAGCAATAGCCTCCGATCCAACATTGGAAGTAAGCACAATAATAGTGTTCTTAAAATCAACGACCCTGCCCTGCCCGTCGGTAAGGCGGCCGTCTTCCAGAACCTGAAGCAGCACATTAAAAACATCCGCATGAGCTTTTTCGACTTCATCGAACAGCACGACTTGATAGGGACGACGACGAACGGATTCAGTCAAAGCCCCGCCCTCTTCATACCCCACATATCCGGGAGGAGCGCCAAGCAGCCTGGCCACTGAGTGCTTTTCCATATACTCGGACATATCTATGCGGAACATAGCCTGTTCATCGTCGAACAAGAATTCCGCCAAAGCCCTTGCCAGCTCAGTCTTTCCAACTCCCGTAGGTCCGAGAAAAAGGAAAGATCCTATTGGCCGATTAGGATCCTGCAATCCGGCTCTGGCCCGCCGTATAGCGTTTGAAACGGCAATGACAGCCTCATCCTGACCAATAACGCGGCGGCGCAAAGCATCTTCCATCTTTAGCAGTTTTTCGCGCTCGCCCTGCATCATCCTCTCGACAGGAATGCCGGTCCACCTGCTAACGATGGACGCAATATCGCTTTCCTTTACAGCCTCTTCCAGCATAGAGCTTCCTGGTTGCTCAGCCGCCTTAAGATCGCGCTCTAAGTTGGGAATAATTCCATACGCCAGCTCTCCGGCGCGAGTGAACTCGCCCTTACGCTGAACCTGCTCCAATTCGGCGCGAGCCTGCTCTATCCGCTCTTTTATCTTCTGAGCGCTATTCAGCTTATCTTTTTCTGCGCGCCAGCGAACCGTAAGCCCGCTGGATTTTTCCTCAAGCCCGGCAAGCTCCTCCTGCAATTTTCCCAACCGATCGCGAGAAGCGGCATCTTGCTCTTTCTGCAAAGCAGCTTGTTCTATCTTGAGCTGAATAATTCTACGATCCAGCTCATCGATAGCCTCCGGCTTGCTATCCACAGCCATACGCAACCGAGACGCAGCCTCATCTATCAGATCGATAGCTTTATCCGGCATAAACCTGTCGGTAATATATCGATTGGAAAGAACAGCCGCAGCGACCAAAGCATTATCAGTTATCCGCACGCCATGATGCAGCTCATACTTTTCCTTCAATCCGCGCAGTATGGAAATAGTATCCTCAACCGTAGGCTGATCGACATAAACCGGCTGAAAGCGCCGAGCCAAAGCCGCGTCCTTTTCAATATACTTCCTGTATTCGTCCAACGTAGTAGCTCCGACGCAATGAAGCTCCCCGCGAGACAACGCAGGCTTCATCATATTGGCGGCATCCATAGCCCCGTCGCCCTTGCCAGCCCCCACCAGAAGATGAAGCTCATCGACAAAAACGACCACCTCGCCAGCTGCCGCAGAAATTTCCTGCAACACAGCTTTAAGACGCTCCTCGAATTCCCCGCGATATTTTGCCCCAGCCACCAAAGCGCCAAGATCAAGCGAGAGAAGTTTTTTATCCTTCAACCCCTCTGGCACATCTCCGTTCACGATCCGAGACGCAAGCCCCTCAACGATAGCAGTCTTACCGACTCCGGGTTCACCGATAAGCACAGGATTATTTTTAGTGCGCCGAGCCAAAACTTGAATAGTGCGCCGAATTTCCTCATCGCGTCCGATAACAGGATCGAGCTTTCCCTCACGCGCAGCCTGAGTCAAATCGCGAGTATATTTTTTAAGAGCATCGTATCCCTGCTCCGCCGAAGCAGTATCGGCAGTACGTCCGCACCGCACATTGTTTATGGCCGCATTTATCTTTTCGGCACTAACGCCAGCATCCAACAAAGCCCTCTGCGCGCCGGTATCAGCGACAGTGCTAGTGGCCAAAAGCAGCATCTCAGCAGTTATGTAACTATCCCCCGCCTTTTTAGCGATATCCTCAGCCGTAGCCATAACGCGCAGGAACTCGGTTGACATATGAAGCTGATCGGCAGACCCCGAACTAAACACTTTCGGCACAGCCTCAAGAGCCGCATCGACCGCCAGCAAAGCTTTTGCAGGATCGCCACCGGCAGCCTTAATCAGATTAGAGGCCAACCCCTCGTCATCATCGATAAGAACTTTGAGCAGATGCTCTGGGATCAGGCGCTGATGCTGCATTCTTAGAGCAAGCATCTGAGCGGATTGAATAAACCCAACGGATCTTTCGGTATAACGCTCAAGATTCATGTCCAGCCCCCACTTGATCTTATATAAGAAGCGGCAAGCCCCGATACAAGAGCGGTTAGACTACCATGCCCAGATCTTTGAACTGCATAAAAAGAGCCCCAGTGGTAGGAGCGGGCCGAGCGCGAACCAGAGCAGTTATTCTGGCCTCAAGCGTAGAGAAACATTTACGGAACTTCCACTCCCGGATATCGGCGCGAACAGCGCTCAAAGGGTTATCCACAGCCCAGTGAGCCTTCACAGGAACATCGCCCCATATGTATCCGTATTGCTTTGCCTCCTCGGACAAAGTGACGACGACATCGGGCTTGAGGGAAATAGGAAGCTTCTGGAATTCTTTCCAGCTTTTTGGACGCAGCCCATCCAAAGAAATTTTCTGATCCCGCAACAAAGCGATAGTTTCGCGGTGGATTTCCCCAAGAGGTTCCTGCCCGGCGCTACGAGCGATAAAGCGATCGCTACCCTTAGAGTTAAGCAAAGCCTCTGCGATAATGCTACGAGCGGCATTCCCAGTGGAAACGAACAACACTATCAAGGGTTTTGCGCTCATAAGCGGCTCCGGCAGCATCAAAAAACGAATCAGCAATTTAATTTTTACGCGCAAGCGATTCATCGCGCAACAGGAATAGAAATACTACATCAAGTATATTTGATAATCCCCCACCCTGAGTCATTCCCGCGAAGGCGGGAATCCAGCGTCGCACGTCCGTGCGACGTATAACTTTGCTACTTATTCCCAAAAAGAACCTCATGAAACAGCATGGCCGTTGCGCCGCACAATAAGCTGAGTTAATAATATAAGATGTGTAAACAAGCAGAAAAGGCCGCAGCGCCGCTTCGCATTACGCTTCCAGACGGAAGTGTGCGCGAATTTCCCTCTCCCGTAACAGGAGCTGATCTTGCCGCCAGCATAGGCGCAGGACTGGCAAAAGCCGCCATGGCCGTAAAAGTCGATGGCGAGATGCGCGATCTTACCCGCGTCATAGACAGGGATGCAAAAGTTGAGATAATCACCCGAAAGTCGGCTGAAGCGCTTGAGCTAATTCGACACAGCACTGCGCATGTGCTGGCCGAAGCCGTGCAGGAATTATTTCCTGGCACTCAAGTGACTATTGGCCCGAACGTAGAGAATGGATTTTACTACGACTTTGCGCGAGCAGAACCATTTTCGCTTGAAGATTT
>JAQUWX010000074.1 GCA_028692635.1 Alphaproteobacteria bacterium | reverse complement strand
GCCCCCGGCGGCTCGCCGGAAGAACACACGGCTTCAGCAAGAGAGAAAACTAATGCCCCCGGCGGCTCGCCGGTTAGCTTTTTATGCGTTTTATTATATCGTCTAGTTGATCTAGATCGTTGTAATAAAGAGTGAGGGCTCCGGCCTTCCCTTTTACGTTCAGCTTCACTTTCAGGCCGATGGCTTGCGAGAGATCTTTTTCCAAAGCTAAAACGTCTCCGTCTGTTTCGGGGGACGTTTTGTTTTTCTTGTTGTTCTTTTTTTCGCCTTCGCGGCGCACGGCTTCTTCGGTTCGACGCACGCTCCATCCGCGTTTGACGGTTTCCTCGGCGAGCGCGATGGGGTTACGAGCGCTCACTAGGGCGCGAGCGTGTCCCATGGAGAGATCGCCTTTATCGATATAAGCTTTCACGGCATCTGGTAGAGTCAGAAGCCGCATTATATTGGCCATATAGCTGCGGCTTTTTCCGACAACTTTAGACAGGCCCTCTTGTGTGTGGCCGAATTCTTCTAAAAGGCGCTTATATCCTTCGGCTTCTTCGAGAAGAGACAAGCCTTGGCGTTGAACGTTTTCGATAAGGCCGATTTCCATGGCTTCTTTATCGGTCAAATTTCGCACAACTACGGGAACCTCATGAGCGCCAGCCATTTGAGCCGCTCTCCAGCGACGTTCTCCGGCGACGATCTCGTAAGAATTTTGCTCTCCCATAATTGGGCGCACTAAGAGCGGCTGCAAAACTCCGCGTTCACGAATAGATTCGGCGAGTTCTTTCAAAACGTCTTCGTCAAATCTTCTACGCGGTTGGAATTCTCCGGGCTGCAAAAGCTCTATGGAAACATTAAAAACTCCGGGAGTTTTTTTACCGGAAACTTCGACCAAAGCCGCTGGCGCGACGGTGGAGACAGAAGCGCGAGGTTGATACGAAGCGTCGGCGTCGCCGAACAAAGCGGAAAGGCCGCGGCCAAGAGGAGAAGGTTTCGGAGCTGATTTAGTGGTCATATTTTCCTCAAACTAAAATTTTTATATTGTTATTTATTTGCCGCAATTGCCTGAAGGCTTTCACGCCTCAACACCTCGCTAGCCAACTGCATATAAGCTTTAGAACCGGGGCATTTAAGATCGTAGAGTAAAACGGGCTTACCATAAGACGGGGCCTCTGACACGCGCACGTTGCGCGGAATCACGGTTTCATAAAGGCGTTCGCCGAAAAACTCGCGCACGTCTTTAGCGACGGCGTCCGATAAATTATTCCGCTTATCATACATGGTCAGAATGACGCCTTGAATTTCCAACGCTGGATTAAATCGCGTGCGCACAGCTTCTATTGTCTGAAGCAAACTGGTCATACCCTCAAGCGCATAAAATTCCGGCTGCATAGGAACCAGCAGTCCATCGGCAGCTATAAGAGAGTTCAACGTAATCAAATTCAGGGAAGGGGGGCAATCGATCAGCATGAAATCGTAATTGATCGAGCTGCGCTGCAAAGCGTCGCGCAAACGGAATTCCCGGCGATCTTCGTTCACAAGCTGAATTTCGGCTCCGGCGAGATCTGCGGAAGAAGTGATAATGGAAAGACCGGGGACGAGGGTAGGGACCGCAACGTCCTCGACGGACAATCCGTCGAACATAAGCTCATAGCACCCGGCGCCACGCTCCGATCGAGAGATTCCAAAACCGGTAGAGGCGTTTCCTTGAGGATCGGCATCTACAATAAGAACGCGCTTACCGACGGCAGCCATAGCTGTAGCCAAATTTATAGTAGTCGTAGTTTTCCCGACGCCGCCCTTTTGATTGACGACAGCCAGAATACGGCAGCCGGAGGAACTGGCCTGATGAGCAGGGGGGTTATCGATATCTTCTACCATTTCCATTTTTTCTGCGTGCTGCGACATTATCACCAGCCTTCGCCTGAAGATTTTTTACAATCAATACGCTTCCGGAACGATCACTTATGCTTTCAAATTTTTCGTGTTCAAACTTCCAACATTTAGTAGCTTCTGTCAATTCCGCATCTACATTTTGTCCTTTAAGAAAAAGGCAAAAAGAATCGTGTTTCATCAATGGCTTGACCAATCCGAGCAGCTCCGGCAAAGCCTTAAGAGCGCGGGCTGTAATTATATCTGCCCTAAAGCCTACTAAAGACTCGGCCCGGTCCTGATGAACGACGGCGGACAAATCCAGCTCGTTGACGACGGCTCGCAAAAAATTTGCCTTTTTGCCGACGCTCTCGACCAGATGGACTTCGCAGTCGCTCATGATGGAAATCACGAGTCCGGGAAATCCGGCGCCGCTTCCGAGATCGGCGATTGTTTTTCCGTTTTTTAAAAATTTCAACAACTGAGCGCTATCGAGAAAATGTCTGTTCCACAAATCAGGGAGAGTGCTTGCGGCTACGAGATTGAATTTTTCATTCCACTCGCGAAGCATATTCGCATAACGATCAAGCTTTTCCTGGGTTCCACGTGGAACCCCTTTGAAAAAATCAAAAAACAAATCGCGCCCGTTATTTTCTTTATCCATTTTTTACATACCGCAAAAGAGCAACCACCGCAGCGGGAGTCATGCCTGGAATTCTTGCGGCAGCTCCAAGAGTTTCCGGTTTTACTTTATTCAATTTTTGGCGAATTTCCGCAGAAAGACTGCCTATTTCATCTACATTCAAATCATCGGGCAAATGCAACGCTTCGTCTTTTTTAAACGCCGCTATATCTGCGTTTTGTCTTTCCATATATCCCGCGTATTTTCCGTCGATTTCTAATTGTTCGATTATATCGGCGTCAATTTTTTTCAACTCCGGCCAAACCTCCGCAAGTTTTTCAAACGTCACGCCCGGGTATGAAATAAGGCGAGATACAGATCTTCTCACGCCATCGCGATTTATCTGCAATCCAAGCCGATTGAGTTCGCTTGGCGTGGCAGATAATTCTTCGACCGTGCGACGAGCGTTTTCTAGTTTTTCTTTTTTCGCTACAAAAGCCTGTTCGCGCTCGCTGCCGACGCAGCCGATTTTGATCCCAGTGGCAGTCAATCGCTGGTCTGCATTGTCGGCTCTCAAAGTTAGCCTATATTCGGCCCTGGAAGTGAACATCCTGTATGGCTCATCAATTCCACGGCCAATAAGATCGTCGATCATAACTCCAATATAGGCGGTAGAACGATCAAGCACGAATGGCGCAGCGCCCGCCACCTTCAAAGCAGCGTTTATTCCTGCCATAACGCCCTGTGCAGCGGCTTCTTCGTATCCAGTGGTACCATTTATCTGCCCGGCAAAGAAAAGCCCTGGGACGCGCCTAGTTTCAAGCGTAGAGCGCAGCTCTCGCGGATCGCAATAATCATATTCAACCGCATACCCCGGACGAAGCATCGTCACATGCTCCAGCCCGCCTATAGTTTTAAGCAGCGCTTCTTGAACATCATAGGGAAGGGAGGTCGAAACCCCGTTCGGGTATATAGTTATATCGTCCAGGCCTTCCGGCTCGAGAAAAACCTGATGGCGGCTTTTGTCAGCAAAACGAACGATTTTTGTCTCTATGGATGGGCAGTATCTAGGGCCTTCGCTTACTATCTGCCCGGTATAAAGCGGGGCGCGGTGAAGATTCGAGCGAATAATCTCATGCGTAGCCTCGCATGTGTATGTCATGCCGCAAGAAACCTGCGGATTGGTTATGTTTTTAGTAAGGGTAGAGAAGGGCACAGGAGGATTGTCTCCCGGCTGCATTTCAATTCCCGACCAATCAATAGTGCGGCTGTCCAACCGCGGAGGAGTGCCGGTTTTCAACCGACCAAGCGGAAACCCTAGTTTTCTGAGGCTCGCAGACAATCCAATAGACGGATCCTCGCCCACGCGACCTCCGGGGCATTGATTTTCTCCGGTATGCAACAATCCGTTCAAAAACGTGCCGGTTGTTATAACTACGGCGCCAGCCCGAATTTCAGTTCCGTCTGTGCCTATAATTCCAGCAATTTCGCCGCCCGCCCCCGAAATCAAGCCTTCAACCGACATCGCTTTTATTGTCAGGTTTTGCTGGTTGGATAGAGTCTCCTGCATATGCTGACGGTAAAGCTTGCGATCCGCCTGACAGCGCGGCCCTCGCACAGCGGGGCCTTTGCTTCGATTTAGCAATCTAAATTGTATTCCCGCAGCGTCCGCCACTCGCCCCATAACGCCGTCCAGCGCATCGATCTCGCGCACCAAATGGCCTTTGCCTAATCCTCCAATAGCAGGATTGCAGGACATTTCTCCGATGGTTTCAAATTTATGCGTAGCAAGCAATGTATGCGCGCCAACTCGCGCAGCGGCAGCTGCCGCTTCACATCCCGCATGTCCGCCGCCAACAATTATGACATCAAAATTATCATTCTCTTTACTCATGTTGCCGGAACATAAAGAAATGATTGCTTATAAGCAATGATTGTTGATGTGAGATTTGCTGTTAACGGTATCTCTACTTATTGCAGTTATGGTGTTCCACGTGGAAAGCGGACGGACAACATGAAAAGGCGAGTGCTCATATCCGAACTTGGCGATCACATGAAACGCGCTCAGGATCGGCTGTCATTGGAAAAGGCGGAGGTGGTATCTTTACACCCGCTCGAAGCCATTTCCGATAAGGAAGAGTATGCTTCTATTTATGTTCGCGCAGAGCAGCTCGGGCTTAAAATAATCAAGAAATCATTGAACGAAGTTAACTGGCTTCCGCTTAGACTCGACCCGGATTCTGAAATGATGACATCAAATCGCGAGTCCATGAAACAGTGGGTGGCGCGAGATGATTTGACCGCCGCGCCCAGTGCGGAAATTTTCGGAAATGATTTTATGCACGTGCTTACCCGCGCATCCATTCATTTTGGGTGGGACGATATTCGCATAGCTCAGCTTGCGCATCGGATTGCTCTTCTTTTTCGCGATCTCTCTTGTTTAGTGGGAATTGTCTATTATTCCGCGTGGCTTGCGGAACAACGCGTGGATCATGTTTTATTGACAGATCCCACAAATTTATTCGAAACCGCCAAGGAATTCGCGGAAATCACCGCCCCCAAGAAAGAGAAAAAAACCACCCCAACCATAGAACAAGACAAATCCGGCATGCCCAAAGAAAAAGGCGGCGCCAAACGCCCAACCCTACGCGTCATAAAAGACGACGACATGGAGTAGGGTGAATTTTCCTCAAATTATCGAACGCAGCGTACGTATGCAGTATCATTGTAAGCATAACTCATTGTATTGACCCACTGCGCGCCATTGTAAAATGATACAAAAAATCCAGGATTATTAGCTGAACCTGATTGGAGTACGGGAGTTCTAGTCCAAAGGTACTGATTGTCCGAATATAATCCAACAAACAACATCATCTCCTCTGCTGAAGGCAATCTCCAATCACTATAAGTTGTTGACCCGCAAGCAGCCCCTTCTGCTGTATACTGGCATGCGGCGCTTAGTGTTCGACAGTACGACACCGCAGCAATTATGGTGTTTGCATACGCTAACGCCGAAATCATCGTTGGCGCTCCACCCCCCGCCACCGAATCCACATAGGCTTTGGTAGCAAGATGGTTTGACGCTGTTGGGGCGCTGGCAGAGACGGTGCCGGAGAAAGCAGTGTGCCCGCTTGTACCGCCGTATATATTCAGGTTTGCGCCGTTATCATTATGGATGCCACCGCGAGCTTGTATGGTAGCCTCGGTGTACACTGTTCCACTGTTAAAATACGCTCCACCGGGAATAACCATATATGACGACGCGGTCAGGTAAGGATTGGCCAAGCCAAATGTGAGATTGCCGGAGGCGTCTATTCTCATGCGCTCTGTAGCATTCGTCCAAAAGGTCATGGCGCCGCCGGAACCAGCATAAATATTGAGCGAATTTGCTCCGCCCCATGAAGTCGAGTTTTGATTTGCCGTCCACAAATAACTCGCGGCCGATCCAGCAACCAGCCCAATTTGAGTATAAGTGTTTGCCGTTGTGTCCGTGTTTTCAAAACGAACAAAATTATTATTTCCAACGACATGTAGCCGCAATGCGGGATTCGCAGTTCCAATCCCGACGTTGCCATTAACATCAAATGTTGTACTTAATCCAGATGGTCCATAAACCATAAATTTATCAGAGTTAGGAAATAAGTCTTTATCAAGTCCCAAATACCATTTAGAAACGCCGCCCGTTTTAAATATGACCCGTGCGTAATCGCTTGTATTGCCAGCTCTATTAATTGCTAAATCAGCTGCGCCACCAGACGGTTTTGATATCTCCAATAGAGTGCTTGGCTGAGTTCCAATACCAACGTTACCGTTATCCATAAGCACAAACCGTGATGAGCAAAGTCCGCTGCCGCCACAACCGCCATTATCATAAGCCCAGAATTGAAGAGAGTTTCCGTAAGAGCCAGACATATTATAAATGTTCCATCTTAACGCAGTTCCTGCTGCCTTTGCGGTATTTGAAATTGTTATATATCCACCGATGTCTGCGCCAGATGCTGTTGAAAGCAAACCTCCGTTCGCTTGAATAGTCCCAACAACATCCAATTTATATCCCGGCACAGTCGTTCCAATCCCAACGCTCCCCGATGCTGTCACAGTCATCCTGCTAACTCCTGCTGTCGCTATGCTCACGGTGCTGGCGGTGTCGCTGAATAGGCCGGTGGTTATGTCTCCGGGGCGGGCGGGGGCTGTGTTCGTTGCTGACGGTCCTAAAAACGAGCCTTCTCCGAAAGCTGTCCAACTGCTCCCATTGCAACTTTTAAATGACGTTCCTGTCCACTGGAGCATTCCGGCTTTTGCCGCATCGCATGTCGTTGTGGCATAGGTGGGCGTGGCTACTGCTCCCAGCATCAATGGGCCTTTTTGAAAGGTCGCGCCGTTGCACTGGCCTATGGTGTCCCAGTCGATGTTGCTGTTGTCGCTATTGCAGGGCGTTCCAATGGCCTTCTGTGCGGCTTGCG
>JAQUWX010000073.1 GCA_028692635.1 Alphaproteobacteria bacterium | reverse complement strand
GATTTTGACTTCTGATTTTTCTTGGGAGAAATGCGCGATGAAAATCTGGAAAATTATATCTTTGCTGGTGGCTTTGGTAATTGTATTTCCGCTGGTTTTCCTCGGAGTGTTCGGGGTGGATATAAACTCTCATCGAACGGAAGTCGCAGATGCGTTAAGCAAAAATCTTGGGCGCGAAGTTAAGCTGGATGGACAGCTTAAGTTTGGGTTGTCTCTGACCGATGGATTTAATCTTAGTATCGGCGATGCCAGCATCGCTAACCCAGCGTGGGCCAGCCGTCCTTTGCTGGCAAAAGCTGGAAAGCTGGAGCTTAGCGTCGGAATAATGCCTCTGTTGAAGCGGCAGCTCTCGGTGAACGCATTCACGTTGTCTGACGCTGACATAAAGCTGGAGAGCAATGCTCAGGGCGTAAGCAATCTGGAAATGGCAGGAGCGGGAGCTCAGGCAAAAATCGATGCGCCAAAAGAAAACGCGCAGCCAGCGGCTGCCGCTTCGGCGTCTCCTATCTCCATTCATGTGTCGAGACTTAATATAGACAACAGCCGTCTTATAATTCGCAGCAAGGACGGGAAGTTGAGCGAGTATGCGATTAAGAGCATGGCTCTTAAATCGAAAGCTGTCGGTATAGAGCTTGATTTTAAGGGGGAGATATCAGGAGCTCCTGTTACCGTTTCCCTTTCCGGCGATGACTTGAGCGGAATTTTAAATTCTCTTTGGAAATTTAAAGCGGAAGTCTTGTATGGCAATTATAATTTGACGGCTGAGGGCGTTCTTAACAATGCCTCCTCTGAGGTGGATATAAGCAGCTATCAGCTGAAGTCGGGAAAGACCGTCGTTTCCGGTAACATGGATGTGAAGTATGGTTCTCGTCCGTCGATAAAAGGTAAAGTCGAAAGCGATCATCTCGATATTGCGGACCTGAAGCCAAAAGAAGAAGCGGCTGCAAAGGCCGATAAAGCTGCTCCGGCGGCAAAGTCTTCTAAAAGAGCGTTCTCCGACGATCCTATTGATCTGAGCGGCATGAAAGCGGTCGATGCCGATATCAATGTTCTTATCAAAGAAATGATTGTCGGGTCGATGCCTGTTCAGAAACTATCTACCCGGATCGTTCTAACTGGCGGACAGCTTCTTGTGTCTCCGTTATCGATGATGGTTGCGGATAAAGAGGTGAAGGGTCAGGCAAAGGTCGATGCTTCGGGAGCGAAGCCTCAGATAAGCCTTATAGCGAACGCTCATCAACTTGATCTGTCTCAGTTTATAAAAACATGGGGGATTGAATCTTTCATAAAAGGAAAGGCGGATTTTGATCTCGATATTAGCGCTGTCGGCAATAGTCAGCACGAGCTGGCCAGCAACTCGAACGGGCAGATAAATCTGATAATGGCTAGCGGAGAGGTTAATCCCGGCATTCTGCGCGGACTGGCCGGAGGAGTTCTCGACGCGATAATTCCCGGAGCTGGGGTTCTTACTCAGTCTTCGCTAAATTGCCTTGTGGCGAGATTTAAGATTGTGAATGGAGCTCTTAAAACCAATGGCGTGCTTCTGGATACTTCGGCTGCGACTGTTTCCGCTTATGGCGGGGTCAGCCTCGGAAGCGAGATCATCAATATGCGCGTGTTGACTAACAGCAAGGGCGTGGGGGTCGCAAGCTTGATACCTTCTGTCGCTATAGGGGGTTCCTTGATGGAGCCGAGCTTTACTCCTGAAGCGGGAGCGGTTGCTAAAAAGCTGGCAGGCTCGCTGATTGAGGGAGAAATCGGGAGCATTCTCGGAGGCGGCTTGCTAGATAGCGGCGATGGAGTTCCAGAAGTCGTTTCCGTCGCTGGCCAGAATGCGTGCATGTACACTCTCGATCATCCTACTGCCGCAAAAAGCAAACCAGCTGCGCAGACGCCTACCGGAAAGACAGGCATAGTGAACGATATTGCCGGGAAGGCCGGTGGGCTAATGAAGGGTCTCGGCGGAGGCTTGTTTGGGAAGTAAGAGAGTCAGTTTCTCGAGGGGGAGAGCTGAAAGTTGTCCACTCCATCAAGGGTGGCAAATGCTTGCGCCAATGGGGTGAGCGACAATCCTAATCTTTTGCCCGAAGAGAGCGCCACGAATTTCCATTCGGTTTGGTTGTCTTTGTGCGAAATGGACGTAGATCCAATTGCTATCATGTAGCCTAATCCAGTGAGAACATTAGTCACTGCATTATCATCCGGGCAGAACCCGGGTTTGAATTGCAGAGAAACCGCCAGGGATTGACGAGTCGGAAGCCAGTATTCAAACCGCGATCCCCACACCATAAGCGCTGCGGAAACAGCCGTCAGTAAAATGGCGGCCATGTGAAAGCCGATGCCTACAAGAACTCCAACCGCAGAAGATGCCCATATGGACGCTGCGCTAGTAAGGCCGCTTATGCTAAGCCCATCTTTCATTATGATTCCGGCTCCTAGGAAGCCTATGCCGGTGACAATTCCTTGTACGGTTCTGGTCGGGTCAATCGGGCCTATCCCTATAGCGTGTCCGCCGTACCAGTTGCCGGAGTATCCTGACATCGCAACTAAAGCCGCCGAGGCCATGCAGACCAGTCCATAGGTTCTCATGCCTGCGGCTCTTCCGCGATAGGATCGTTCGTATCCGATGATTAATCCCAAAAAAAGCGCGAGCAGCAGGTTGGCAAAAACAACAAAGCTTGTCTCGATTTCGGGCGCTGTCCAATAAGACGACATAGTAACTGAGGATAAGGCATTCACGGCGAGTTATCCTTTAATTTAGCAAAACGCTTGCCATGAAGACGGATAATAAATCCGATCTTCATGGCGCGTTTGGACTCTTTAGTTTCTAAATATTAGCGCTGCGGCAGAGGACGCGGAGCGTCGATCTTTATGCCTACGCGGTTAGTGTGCTTGCCTTGGTGAGGACGCACGCAATCATTGCACGGCGCAACGGCAGGACGACCCGCAACAGCCGGAGCCGGTCCCGGCTGGAACATCATGGGATTGTTGAAAGCTGCGGGGAAAAGAGTCCTTCTTTCCGCGACGGGCTTTTTCTCAATCTCCGCTGCAAAAGCGGCGACTCTGCGCTGTTCCATCATCATTCTGATGCCTTGGATTTCCGCGTTCTTGCTTATGAATGCCTTGCGGTCGAATTTAGGCGCAGCCAGCAATCCTTGAATCTCACTCTGGAGGCGAGCCATCGTCTCAAAAGCGACTTGATCTTCACGACTGATCTTAAGGTCGGCTTTGTCATGCATCCCATTACGCATCATGCCGTGGCGTTGGCATTCCTGGCATGGACACTCATCGCCACCAATGTGTATTTCTGGCACTCCCTCATTGAGGTGCTTTCCGGTTTGCGGCGAGGCATAGGAAGCTCCAGCGGCAAGTAATGGAAGCGTCAGAACGGAAGCTAACAGCAGTTTTTGATAGAGTTTCATAATGCCTCTCCTTCGTGGACATAAGGTGAAATGAGCTTGTCTATATAGTAATACCACCAATATGCACTTTTGAACCTTAAAAATTCGGCTCTGCCTAAAACATCTCCTAGTATGTTGTTTTTTAAATGGTTGTGTGCGAAATAACTCGCCTCTAATCTCGCCGTATCGACAATCAACAGAGGTTTTTCCCATGTCCAATCTTTCCGCCCCTAAAGCCGCAACAAAAATTACCGATTATAAAGTCAAGGACATAAGCCTTTCTGATTGGGGCCGCAGAGAAATTGCGATTGCCGAAACCGAAATGCCGGGCCTTATGGCAATACGCGAGGAGTTCGGACAGACTCAACCTCTTAAGGGAGCGCGAATCACTGGATGCCTCCATATGACGATTCAGACAGCGGTGCTGATTGAGACTCTGGTTCATCTTGGAGCCTCGGTGCGCTGGTCGTCTTGCAATATTTTTTCCACTCAGGATCATGCGGCTGCGGCTATCGCTGCTGACGGAGTGCCCGTCTTCGCTTGGAAGGGTTTGACCGAGGAAGAATACTGGTGGTGCATCGAGCAGACTATCTTCGGACCGGATAACTGGCGTCCGAATATGCTTTTGGACGACGGTGGAGATTTGACAAAATACATGCACGAAAAATATCCCGACCTTCTGAAGGATGTGCGCGGCGTGTCGGAGGAAACTACCACCGGCGTTCATCGCTTGTATGACATGATGAAGAACTCCACTCTTAAAATCCCGGCGTTCAACGTCAATGACAGCGTAACAAAATCAAAATTCGACAATCTTTATGGCTGCCGCGAGAGCCTCGTTGACGGAATTCGCCGCGCAACCGATGTCATGATGGCCGGAAAAGTGGCTGTCGTTTGCGGATACGGAGATGTCGGTAAGGGATCGGCTGCAAGTTTAAGAAATGCCGGCGCTCGCGTTATGGTAACCGAGATCGATCCTATCAACGCTTTGCAGGCGGCGATGGAGGGATATCAGGTTGTCACTATGGAGCAGGCCGCTCCTCTCGGAGATATATTCGTGACGGCTACCGGTAATTTGGATGTAATTACGCTGGAGCATATGCGGGCTATGAGGGATCGCGCAATTGTCTGCAATATCGGACATTTCGATTCTGAGATACAAATCGATTCTCTTCAGAACTACAGATGGGAAGAGGTCAAACCGCAGGTTGATGAAGTCATATTCCCTGACGGCAAGCGCCTCATCATTCTGGCCAAGGGGCGTCTGGTCAATCTCGGCTGCGCAACCGGCCATCCGAGCTTTGTCATGAGCGCCTCATTTAGCAATCAGGTGATGGCTCAAATAGAGCTGTGGCAGAACGCCGGAAAGTATGAGCGTAAAGTTTATATTCTTCCCAAGCATCTGGACGAAAAAGTCGCCAGGCTGCACCTGTCAAAGCTAGGCGCATGTCTGACCGAGCTAAGCGAGAAGCAAGCCCAGTACATAGGCGTTTCTCCCACCGGCCCATACAAGCCAGAGCGGTACAGATACTGAGGACAGAATACAGAGGACAGGAATCAGAAAGATAAGGTTTCCCTTTTTTCTGTCCTCTGATACCTGTTTTCTGCCCTCTGAATCGTTAACCATACCAAAATCATTTCCCTTCTGATGCGACACGCCTTAGGGTATCTTTTCCCAAGATAACCTCGAGCTTTTGATTTCATGATTTTACCGTTTTTTGCAACTTACACGCCTGTCCTGGCCATAATCGCTGCGGTCGCGGCTGTGCTTATCGTAATACTGTTAGAGGCCGGTGTGGCAGGGACTATGCTTGTCGTAATTATTCAGGCTACCTTCATCATATTTCTGTCATGGCTGGTGTGGATGCTTAACCGCAACCAGCAGCACCATGAACGCGCAGTGCGTCAATTCCGTTTTACGGCGGAGAGATTCCAATCAATGGTTCGTACTTTGCCGGGCGGGTATTGCCTGTTTACTCCGCAGGGATTGCTGCGCGAGGAGGTGGGGGTGTCCAAACTTCTGGGGCGTGAAAAATTATCTCATTTTGACGATCTCGTCGGAGCTTTGAAAGACGGCCCCGAGCTTGTAGATGCTTTTAGAAGATTGCAGCTTAATGGAGAGGATTTCTCAATCCAGACCAAAGCCGTTGCCAATCAGAACGATCTGCAAGTTGCCGGGCGGCGCTTTCGCATAGGCAAGGACGGTCCTGTCGTGGACGTTATTTGGTTCGGAAGCAATCCTGCTATCGCGCAACAGATGCACGATCAGATGGTGGCTCTGTCCGAGGCTGAGGTGCGGGCGAGGGAAGTGCAGGCTCTGCTCAATACAATTCGTTTCCCGATATGGGTGAGATCGCAGAACCTGAACTTAGTTATGTGCAACAAGGCTTACGCAAAGGCTCTTGATGCTACCTCTGAAGAAGTCGTCACACAGCAGCATGAGCTTATGTCTCAAACGGCTCGGGGCGGAAGCGGGCGCACTCTGGCCGCTAATGCGCTTAGCCGTGGCGTTGCGGAGTCCGAGCGTCGCCATGTGATAATCGCCGGTCGCAGGCATCTTCTGGAGATCACAGAAATTCCGTGCACAGAGGCCGGAGATAAAATCGCTTTAATTGGATTTGCCATAGACGTGACTACCGAAGAGGAAAAAGAAACGGAGTTGCAGCGGCATCTTGCGGCTCACCGCGAAGTTATGGAGCATTTAGGCGCTGCTATCGCCATATATGGGCCTGACACCAAGTTGGAATTCTATAATCGGGCCTATCAGCATTTGTGGGAAACTGAAGAAAGCTTCCTGGATAGCCATCCTACTTTTGGCGAAATTCTTGAGGATCTGCGCACTCGCCGCCGAATTCCAGAGCAGGCCGATTTCCAGAGATATAAGAAGGAGCGGTTGGCTCTGTTTACATCGCTTCTTGAGCCGCACGACGATCTTATGTATTTGCCGGATGGCACGTCGCTTAGAATTCTTTCTGTGCCGCATCCTTTCGGCGGCATCATGTTCGTGCACGAGGATGTTACGGATAAGCTGGCTTTGGAGTCTTCCTACAATACTCTGATTGCGGTTCAGCGCGAGACTCTGGACAATCTGGCCGAAGGAATTGCGGTGTTCGGTCCCGATGGCAAGTTAAGTTTGTCTAATCCGGCTTTCGCTCGCATATGGAAATTGCCTCACGATTATCTCGCGGCGGAGCCTCATATCGCCGATCTGCTTGAGCACATGAAGCCGCTGTTTAATTATGGCGCCAACTGGGCGGAGTTTAAGAAGGAGTGGGTCGAATACACTCTTGATCGCAGCTCGCGGGTTGGAAGAATCGAACGTGCCGATCAATCCGTTATTGAGACGCTTACAGTGCCTCTGCCGGATGGAGCCGTTCTTAACAGCTATTTGGACGTGAGCGATTCCGTGAAGGCTGAGCAGGCTTTACGCGCTAGCAATCTCGCGCTGGCTAATGCGGATCGCTTGAAGTCGGAGTTCGTCGCCAATGTTTCGTATCAGTTGAGGACTCCGCTTAATACCATTATGGGATTTGCTGAGATTCTCACCAATCAGTATTTCGGCGCTTTGAACGAACGGCAACTCGAATATACTCGCACTGTGATGGAGGCGAGCAAGCGGCTCCTTCTGCTCATAAACGACGTGCTTGATCTTGCCACTATCGAAGCCGGAAGAATGGAGCTTAATCGCCATCCGCTGCCGGTCGCGGAATTGCTGAATGCCGCCAAGCAAATGACTTCAGAGTGGGCAAGGCAGCAATCGCTTAGCGTCACTATCGATTGCCCCACGGATATAGGAAGCTTTGTCGTGGATGAGCAGCGCATGAAGCA
>JAQUWX010000072.1 GCA_028692635.1 Alphaproteobacteria bacterium | reverse complement strand
ACAAACCCGAAACTTTCATACCCGCGCCTTATTACGTCCAGCATGTACTGAAACTGTATTTGTTCGCGGGGGAGCAACTCAAGGGTGCCGGAGGCGGTGCGAGGTTGAATCAATGTCATTATAGCCACTTATACTCAGGGGGATCGTATGGAAAAATTACTAACACAATAGTCGGCTCGATGAAAGCTCGGGAGAAGGAAATTATTATCAAGCTTTCGCCTTAAAATGGCTTATGTTAGGTTTGCTAATAAGTCGAAAATCAAGTCAAGGCCACCATGTCTCTTGCTCATATAACTATTACCAAGCCCGATGATTGGCATGTCCATCTCCGCGATGGAGAAATGCTGAAAGCTGTGTTGCCATATACGGCTCGAAGATTTGCCCGGGCTATGGTTATGCCGAATCTGAAGCCTCCTGTTGTGACGACTGCGCAGGCTAAGGTTTATCGCGATGAGATTTTGTCGGCTCTGCCTAAGGGCATGAGCTTTGAGCCTCTTATGGCTGCGTATCTTACCGACGATATCGATCCTTGCGATCTTGAGCGCGGATTCAACGATAAGGTATTTGCTGCGGCAAAACTTTACCCTGTTCACGCCACCACTAATTCCGAGAGCGGCGTTACTCAGATAAAAAGCATGCGTTTGGTTTTCGAAAAGATGCAGCGCATTGGAATGCCGCTTCTTATACACGGTGAGATGGGCGACCCTTCTATCGATATATTCGATCGCGAATCCGCCTTTGTTGATAGAGTGCTCGTTGGATTGCGGAGAGATTATCCCGCTCTTAAAATTGTGCTTGAGCACATCACGACAAGGCAGGCTGCGGACTATGTTGCCGACGAGGGACGGGGCGGTAAGTTGGCCGCAACTATCACGGCGCACCACTTGTTAATAAACCGGAATTCCATGCTGGCCGGAGGGATGAAGCCTCACAATTATTGCCTGCCCGTCGCTAAGCGCGAGGTGCACAGGCAGGCTCTAATCAGGGCGGCTGTGTCTGGAGGAGGGATGTTTTTCCTCGGGACGGACTCTGCTCCTCATCCCCGGACCGCTAAAGAGTGCGCATGTGGCTGCGCTGGAATCTTCACTGCTTGCAATGCCTTAGAGATATATGCTCAGGTTTTTTCTGAGGCCGGGGCTCTTGACCAGCTCGAAAGATTTACCAGTCTTAATGGTCCTGCATTCTATGGTTTAAGCGCAAATAAAGATAAGATAACTCTGGAGAGGGGGCAGGACTGCATAAGTAGCGATCTGGCCTCCGTGATTGTGGGACAACAAGAGATCATACCTTTTAAGTCTCCGATAAACTTGTTCTGGCGCGTCGTAGATCAATAACTGTTTCAGGGGTTTTGTAATGTCGTTGACGGATTTATCTGCATCCACGGGAAAATTACGCGATCTGCCTTTTATGGATCTTTATGTGCGGATCGATAAGCAGGACCTGGCGCGATATCGTGTCGCTGCACGCGACTATACCAACAACTGGACGCGGGTTCTGCCATCTGAATATCAGGACGATGCCAGCAGAATAGCGATGGATCTTCGCGGAAAAATAGAAAATCCAGATTCAGCATATGAATATGACGGCATGCGCTTTAGGTTATCGTTTCAGAGATTGGCTAACCTTCAGGAATGGGTGATTTTGCGAAAAATAAGCTCTCGCGTTCCAAAGCTTGAAGAACTTTCGTTTGCTCCTCATATTTGCACTCATCTTCGCAGGCTGGGCTTGAGGGATGGTCTGGTGGTGATATCGGGCGCGACCGGTCATGGAAAAACTACATCCTCGTTCGCTTTGCTTGCTGATTATTTGCAGAACAACGGCGGAGTGGGCATTACGGTGGAGGACCCGGTCGAGTTTATACTGGACGGTCCTATAGGCGATCACGGATATTGCTATCAGGTGCAGGTTGACAGCAATGAGGACTGGTCAACTCCGTTAAAGCGCACTCTTCGTTGGACTCCGCGCTATATAATGGTGGGAGAGGTGCGCTCGCCAAGAGCTGCGGAGCAGATCCTTCGCGCTGCGAGCACAGGCCATTTGGTTATTACGACTATTCATGCTGGATCGATTGAGGAAAGCCTTATGGGCTTGATGCATCTTGCCGAGCAAAGCATGGGCAATTCGGCAAACTACATATTGGCGCAAGGGTTGACGGCGGCCATACATCAGACTCTCGGAGCTTCCGGGCCATTCTTGCGCTATATCTTCACCGAGGAAGGCAATAACGGCGATCCTGTGCGCGCTCTTATCCGCGAAAATCGCATAGGCATGATTAACTCATACATAGACAAGCAAATTGCTCGCATGAATACGTTACATCCCAGCGCTCAAAAACGTTAAGAGTGGGTTTTTATTGCCGCCTGCATTGCCGCAAAGAATTCCTCGTGATCTGGTTTTAGACCCCATGGGTCGTTGTTGAAGAACGACACTAGGCGTCCCATCGATTTTTTGTCCAGGTTGGCTATGTCAAAAAACGATACGTTTCTGATGTCGTTGACCAGATATTTTGAAGCCCATTCCTTTGACGAATTAAAGTATGTGGCGATCTCGGCCACAGTTTCCAGATCGATAAGTCCGCTGGATTTTAATTTCTCGAAGAACGAAATATCTATGCGATTAAGCGCGACGACCTTTTGACCGCTGTCGATGAGTTTCTGCGCCCCCGGTCCGCGGCTGTTCACGCATATAGTGCCCATGCATTCCAGATTGTAGCTCTCAAGAGCTGGCAACCATGCGTCGAAGTAACTGGCGGCGTTGTTGATTAAATCAGAAACATGCAAAATCCGCTCGTTCTTTTCAAGCGGTTGCTCGCAGTAAACCTTTTTGTTCTTGAATATGAACGCGTGCTTGATGCCCAGGGCATTGGCGAGCGGTATGGAGAAAAGCCAGTCTCTGCGTTCTCCTCCGGATATGGCTGTGAACGATTTGGCCGGGAATTCTTCGTTAACTTTAGCGGCCATCGTAGCGATAAGCTTTTTATAGCCTTCGTTGCCCTCATAAGCGGGAATAATTATCTTGTTAAGCTTGTCCGCACGTGAGGCCGAATCTGGAGATTCTGCTATGATTTCCGTTATTTTCTCAAGCAGGTCTTTTGCCAGTATGGAGCCTATCACCATCTCGGTATTGACGTAGAACGGCCCGGGAACAGAGGCCGCATACCAGAATACCGGCCCTTTTGTTCGATTCCAGATGGAAACGGCCTGGGTGTTATAGATCAGTTTTAAGAGTTCAGCGCTTGAGTACATCAATTCAGTCTCCTGCTGGTTTTTCTATTTTTAATGGTCTAGCATGAAAGAATGATGATTCAAGTATTAGGTTTATATGGAGGACCTGCAATGATCTCGTTGCGGAAGCGCCGATGATTCACGCCCCTTTGACTTTCGAATTTCCTCCGGAGATTAAACCTGGAGGCACTATCGGCATAGTTTCTCCGGCTCGGTGGCCGGAGCCTGAATGGTTGGATCGCGGCTCTGCTCTGTTGCAGGAGCTTGGCTATAACACAGTCATTCATTCTCAGAATTATTTGAAGATGGGCCAGTTGGCGGGAAGCGATGCCGCCAGGGCGGAGGCTATAGCGGACATGTTCGCGGACTCCACTATCGATGCAATCATGTGCGCTCGTGGCGGGACGGGGTCTATCAATCTGCTGGATAAGCTGGATTACAAGCTGATAAAGAAAAATCCCAAGCCGTTCATCGGGTTCTCCGACATCACTCTTCTTTTGCAGGCGATAAGCAAGCGGTGCGGGTTTATTACCTACCACGGGCCGATGCTTTTAAATCTGGCAAACCCGCATGATGATCGCACGATAGTTGATCTACTGGAGGTTGTGGCCGAACATAAAGATAAGCGCATAGCGATGCACTATCCCGAGGTTGAAGTCATTCGAGCTGGCAAGGCGGATGGGGTAATTACCGGCGGAAGTATCACGTTGCTTCAACATCTTATCGGCACTACCTATGACTGGACATCAAAGGACTCCATCCTTTTTATCGAGGATGTGGATGAAGTGCTTTACAAATTAGCTGAAAAATTAAGGCATCTTCAGCTTGCAGGTAAATTCAAGGGTGTGAAGGCGGTTCTGGTCGGAGAAATGGTCGATATAGCCGATGGGGAAACCGGTTTTGCTCGCGATGGAGAACAACCCTATGGCCAGGAGTTAAGGCAAATACTTCTGGATGTTTTGCCCCCCGATGTTCCGTTGTGCTTTAATTTTCCGTGCGGCCATGGTCGGCATTTAACCACGTTGCCGGTAGGAGCCTACGCGCATCTTGCGTTGGATGCTTGTGGAGCGGAATTGGCCTTTATTGTCGATTAACATCCCAATTTATCAACACAATTTTGGTTTTTGGGGTCAAGAATCCATAGACCTTGGGTGCTGTTTCCCGCTATTATCGCCCAAGATATGAGTAAACCTCTTAATGATATCCAGGATTCTTCACCTGCGATTTCACCTGTGCGTGGCGGGGTGCTTGCGCTTGGCAACTTCGATGGCGTTCACAGAGGCCATCATGCTGTCATTAAAGCAGCCTTGGATCAGGCTAGAAGACTCGGCGGCGTGCCTACGGTCGTTTTGACGTTGGAGCCTCACTCGCGGTCTGTGTTCGAGCCAAATCGTCCGCCGTTCAGGTTAACTCCTGCAAATGTAAAAATAAGGTTGCTGCGCAAGCTTGGTGTCGATGATGTCGTCGTCATGGATTTTACGCCTGAGTTTTCTCGCATGAAGGCCGCGGATTTTATCAACGATATTCTAGTGAAGCAATACGCAGCCAAGCACGTCGTTGCCGGGTTTGATTTTGTTTTTGGCCATCAGCGCGTTGGCAATATGCAGAGATTGAGAAACGGGATGGCTCCTCATGGGATTGAGGTTACGGAAGTAATGCCATGCAGAGATTCTCAGGGTGAAGTGATGTCGTCCTCGCGTGTGCGTCTTGCTTTGCAGCAGGGGGATCTTTCGACCGCGAGGCACATTCTCGGTCGTCCATGGTCTATTTCCGGGATAGTGGAGAAGGGAAGACAGCGCGGTCGTACGGTTGGTTTCCCGACCGCAAATGTGGATTTGGGAGAATACATACGGCCAAAATTCGGAGTTTATGCAGTTTACGCTCGGCGCGTTGGTTCGTCGAAGGTCTTCCCAGGCATTGCCAACATAGGCGTTCGGCCTACGGTAGGTGAGGATACGGAGCTTATGGAGTTCTACCTGTTCGACTTTTACTCGAACATTTACGATCAGGAGTGGGAGGTCGAATTAATAGATTTCCTAAGGCCAGAGCGCACTTTCCCCGATCTCCAAGCCTTGCAGGCCCAGATTATGAGCGATACGGAAGCTGCCAAGGCTACGTTATCCTGCCTTCACATTTGATCCTTATTTAACTTTACCGCCGTGCACAGGAACAGTATCCTGCACGATCCCGAAACTTTCGCTTTTTATGATTGTAAATCAATGTCAGATGCAGATAAAGCCGATTACCGTAACACGGTGTTTCTTCCTAAGACCGACTTTCCCATGCGTGGGAGCTTGCCGGTTAAAGAGCCTGAGCTTCTCGCTCGTTGGAAGAAGCTTGGCATGTATAAAAAATTGCGCGATCAGGCTAAGGCTGAAGGCAGAGAAAAGTTCGTGCTTCATGACGGACCTCCGTATGCGAACGGCAATATCCACATAGGGCACGCGCTTAATAAAATTCTGAAAGACATCGTGGTGCGCAGTCATCAGATGTTGGGTTTTGACGCTCCCTTTGTTCCCGGATGGGACTGCCACGGGTTGCCGATTGAATGGAAGATCGAGGAACAATATCGCGAGAAGAAACAGGACAAGGACGCTATCCCAAAATTGCAGTTCCGGGCCGAGTGCCGTGAGTTTGCTGAAAAATGGAAAAACATTCAGTCAGTGGAGTTCCAGCGTCTTGGCGTATCTGGCGATTGGGAAAATCCTTATACCACCATGACATTTGCCGCTGAGGCGCAAATAGTCCGCGAGATACATAAATTTCTCATGAACGGATTGCTTTACAAAGGCGTAAAGCCGGTCATGTGGTCGGTTGTTGAGAAGACTGCTTTGGCTGAAGCCGAGATAGAATATCATGAACATAAATCAACCACTATCTGGATAAAATTTCCGATCGTGAAAAGCCCGGACAAAAATCTTGCCGATGGCGGAAACATCGTTATCTGGACCACGACTCCATGGACTATGCCGGGAAATCGCGCTCTGGCGTTTGGCGATTTTGAATATACGCTCGTGCGCGTCGATGAGGTCGAAGAAGGCAGTTTTGCCAAGGTGGGAGATAAGCTCACGGTTGCTGTCGCTCTTTTAGAGCAGTTCTGCAAGGACGCGAAGATCGCTAAGACTACCGAAATATCGAGGCCCAGCCAGGAATCTCTAAGCGCAACAGTATGCCGCCATCCCTGGAGAAAGGGCGCGGCTTATGAGGGATATTTCGATTATGACGTTCCGCTTCATCACGGAGATTTTGTCACGACGGAAGCAGGCACTGGATTTGTGCACATCGCTCCCGGACATGGCGAGGACGATTTCAACTTAGGCAAAAAGCACAGCATCAAGTTTGAGCCTACGGTTGGAGACGATGGAGTTTATCTCCCTCATGTGAAGGGGCTTGCCGGTAAAACGGTCTATAAGCCGGACGGCAAGGAAGGCGACGCGAATGGGTCCGTTATAAAGGCTATGATCGAGGCTGGGTGTTTGCTTGCCAAAGGAAGCATTCGCCATCCGTATCCTCATTCATGGAGATCGAAGGCTCCGCTCATATTCCGCACTACGCCGCAGTGGTTTATCGCTTTGGATGGCGTTCCCACCGGAGGAAATAAATCTTTGCGCGAGCTGGCTCTCGATGCGATAGGCAACACGAAGTGGTATCCGTCAATCGGAGAGAACCGCATTCGCGGCATGATCGAATCCCGTCCTGACTGGTGCGTAAGCCGCCAGCGCGAGTGGGGCGTTCCTATTGCTCTGTTCGTGGATAAGAAAACCGACAAGCCTCTCAAAGACCCGGAAGTTTTGGAAAGAATTGCCAAGGCGTTCGAGAAAGAGGGCGCGGATGCATGGTACAGCCGCGATCCGCAGTATTTCCTCGGAGATAAATATAAGGCAGCGGATTACAATCAGGTCTTCGACATAATCGATGTCTGGTTCGAATCCGGCGCTACGCATAGCTTCTGTTTAAATCAAAAGTTGGGTAGCTCGGTCTGGCCTGACTTGCGTTGGCCTGCCGATCTTTATCTTGAAGGCTCGGATCAACACAGGGGATGGTTCCATTCGTCTTTGCTGGAGTCCTGTGGATCAACGGGAGTCGCTCCATATAAGAAAGTCCTCACCCATGGGTTCACTCTGGATGAGCAGGGCCGGAAGATGTCCAAGTCTATGGGCAACGTAGTGGCTCCTCAGGAGGTTTTCGAAAAGATGGGCGCGGATATTCTGCGCCTGTGGGTTCTGGCATCGGATTATTCTCAGGA
>JAQUWX010000014.1 GCA_028692635.1 Alphaproteobacteria bacterium | reverse complement strand
GCGCCAAGTCCTGGCCCAACAGTGCGTTCTTCCAGCACCTTGATAGGAGCAGGCAAAGCGCCAGCCCTTAAGAGCAAAGCAAGATCCTGAGCCGACTGAGTGGTGAAGTGCCCGGAGATAACGCCGCTTCCTCCAAGAATAGGCTCGCGTATCACCGGAGCGCTTATAATCTTGTTATCGAGCACAATAGCAAACAACCTATTCACATTGGTACGAGTAGTCTCTCCGAAACGCTTTGCCCCGAGTGAATCGAACTTAAAGCTGACAACAGGCTCCCCGTTCTGGAACGACGGTTGGGCATCGACAAGAGTATCGCCAGAAACCATGATCCGTTTTTGAACGACATATGAAAGCCCTTCTCTCTCGGCTGATGGAAGACGCTCTGTCCCCGGCGGTATGTTCGGTGAAAGAGAATTGCTCGCCAACTCATCCACAAGACGGAAAGTAAGCTTGGCGGTTTGTCCAAGAAGACGTTTGATGCGTTCCGGGTCGTCAACGCCTGGAAGTTGAACCAGAATGCGATTGTCGCCCTCGCGCTGAATGGAGGGTTCCCGCGTTCCAGTTTCGTCGATGCGGCGGCGAACGATCTCAATCGACTGGTCGATAGCGCTGCGCTTTCTGTCTTTAATCTGCTTATCGCTCATGCGGACAGAGAATTCTGTATCGTCAACCTTAACGTCCATATCGCGATCGATGTCGCGCATAGCTGATTTAGCCTTGTCGGAAAGAGCCTTATCCGTAAGCTTGAAATGCACACTACCCTTGCTGATGCCAAGGTCGGTATATCCGACTTTTGCGCTGCGAAGCTCCGAGCGGATTTGATCCACCAAAGCTTGCTGTTTTTCCTCGATAACGGCGTCGGTATCGACTTCTAGAAGCAGATGCGATCCACCTCTTAAATCAAGTCCCAGGTTTATGGTCTGGCTTGGAAGAAACGAAGGCAGGTTGCTCTGCATCCATGCCACGGTATCCTTCCCCATGACGTTCGGAGCGGCGAAGGCGACGCCGAAAACGCAAACGGCGATAATAAGGATGAACTTCCAGCGTTCCATATAAAACATATCTAATTACACTCCGTCTTTTGCAGGAGCGGCATCGGATTTTACAAGCCCGGATACGGTAGAGCGGACAACCTTTAGACGTATGCCGTCTGCCACTTCGACTTGAAGATATTCCTCTCCCTCGACCTTATGGATGGTCCCAATGACACCACCGGCGGTAATGACCTTATCCCCCTTCTTGAGGGCTTTGAGCATAGCGGTCTGCTCATCGAGTTTTTTCTGCTGGGGGCGGATAAGTAAGAAGTAGAAAACCGCGAATATCAGGAACAGCGGCATGAATTTCATCAAAGCGTCGCCTGATGCCGCCATAGTGCTTTGTTGAGTCGCTTCTTGTGCCCAAGCGGTCCCGATAAAAAGGTCAGAAATATTCAACATTTAACCAAGCTCCTGAAACTAAAATGAATCTATAGGGACTATAGCGAGATAGCCCACAGGCGCAATAATATTATTACCTGGTTTCGGACAGCCGGTTTTTGTACTCCTGCCTGGTCTTAGGATGTAGATCAGGAGGATCGACGGTAATCAGCCGATCCGGTGAGTCTGCCTGCGGCTCGGAATAGCAGTCAGCTACGCCACCGATGGTTCTGTAACACCACTTTTCCGGCCTCTTTTTCGAAGGAGCCACGGACGATTGAGGTTTTACCTCTGGGGGCGGTTCGGGAGCTTTTTCAGGCTCTTTCACGATGTTTTCGGGAATTGGCGCGGGAGTTTTTGCCGTCTTAGATTTCTTAGACTTTTTCTTTTTTCCTTTTACAGCCTTAGCCTTTGTGGATTTCTTACCGCTTTTCACGGTGGTTTTCTTTTCTTTTTTGACTAAATCAGTCGGAACTGTTTGCGCAGTATCTGGTTTGAGCTGCGCGGGAGGCGGCAAAACAACGGGATTATGAAGATCGTCCGACGATGTTTTAGGAGCAGCCGTATCGTACCCCATCAATCTGTCATAGGGCATGCATCCCGTGAGCGCGAACAAGCCTAGCGTCAAGGAAAGCATAAAAGAAAATTTGATCGGGATAATCTTCATGACAGATCAATTTAACCATATTTTTTCAAAAAGGCTATGACTCTTCGTCCTTATCCTTATAGTCCTCGTCCTCGGGCTTTTCGTCTGTGGGTATGACGTACTTTTCGCCCAGCCAGCGACCGAGGTCGATATTGGCGCACCTGGCTGAGCAAAAAGCCTTATATTTCTCCACGGCAGGTTTGCCGCATATGACGCACTTTTTAGCGTTCATTGATTATTTCTTCCAGGCTCCGAAGTCGGCGAGTGCGAGTGAACTCGATAAGACCAAGCCTGGTCATGCCGAATATATTCACCTTGGCCGGATCGTCCTCCGTAGCTTTCTTCAAAGCGTTAATCGCTGTATTGGTGTTTGTTCGTTGATGCATTTTCATGCAGTCCATCATTATGATTCCAGACACGTTTCGCAGCCTTATCTGGCGCGCCGCCTCTGCGATAGCCACAAGATTTAAACCCAAAGGATTGTTAGACGACCCGCCATTAACGTCTATAGCCGTTAAAGCCTCGGTGGTTTCTATCACCAGCGACGCCCCTCCCGGCAAAGTCACGACAGGATTAAGAAGCCCATCGATTATGTCGTCCAGATCGATATGAACAGGCTCGCTTGAAAGAATAGGAGAAATATCCGAATGCTCCATAAGCTTTTTGCATTCGTTATAATCCTCGCGATTAGCGAAGCTTATGCTCGCGACCTTATTTTTCGATAAATCCATAATAGCTCGCTGCCAGGGCTTTGGCGGAGGTTCTACAATCCCCATTTCATGATCGGATTGTGTTTCCAGTCGTCCCGAATACGCCTTGCCCTGCCGCGCCGACGTTTTTATGACCAGTGTAACGCGATCTCCTGCATGGAATTTATTTTTGTCCTCGACAAAAACCATTTCATCAAGCCCGCAATCCACATAAGCGGCTTTCTGCGAGCCTATAACGCGAGCGACTTTTCCAGCAACCACAGCTCCCGTGAAGTCCGGCTTATCGATCCTATCGACATACAAATCCTGTAGGGCTTTGCCTTTCCAAACGGCAACTCTCCATAACGGACCCTTGCGGTCGCAGGTTATACTGATCCTATTCATTGGATTGCTTCAAAAGTTGAGATGTTTCGAACAAAGGCAATCCGACTATGCCGGAATACGATCCTCTTATAAAGCTGATGAAAGCGGCGGCGCGGCCCTGAATGGCATATCCGCCCGCCTTCCCTATTCCTTCGCCGCATGCAACGTATTCCTCGATCTCATCGTCGGTCATTCTCCTGAATGCGACGACACTATCGCTCAATTTTTCCATAATTTTATCTTGAGAAGGGCTTTTAAGCGCGACAGCGGTGTAAACGTGGTGCCTCCGTCCAGAGAGAAGTTTAAGACATTTTCTTACCTCTTCAGGAGTCCTCGCTTTAGGCAGAATTCTGCGCCCGCACCCGACAACCGTATCAGCAGTAAGAATCACGGCAGGTTCGGGAATCTTTTCTGATATAGCTTTCATTTTTTCCAACGCCATGCGCGCAGCCAATTTGCGCGGAAGCTCCTGCGGATGAGGAGCTTCTTCGATATCCGATGACATTACTTTATCTGGAACGATGCCTATATCCTTCAGCAAAGCTAAACGGCGAGGAGAAGATGAAGCCAGAATAAAGGGCAAATTTGTCATCTTTTCTTTTTCCTGAGTTTGAATACATAAGAAATAATTTCCGCAACGGCGCGATAGTGCTCCGCCTTGATAGGTTGATCTATTTCAACTGATTTATAAAGAGCCCTTGCCAAAGGAGGATTGCTTACCGTCGGTATATTGTGCTCAGCCGCTATTTCTTTAATGCGTTGAGCGATAAGATCAAGCCCCTTCGCAAGGACTACCGGAGCATTCATCTTCAATCCATCGTATTGAAGAGCGATAGCGTAGTGGGTAGGATTGGTTATGATGACGTCGGCTTTAGGAACATTAGCCATCATTCTCTTGCGGAATTTATCTATTCGTATCTGGCGCAGGCGAGCCTTAATCATAGGATCGCCTTCCATCTGCTTGAACTCGTCCTTGACCTCGGTTTTAGTCATGCGAAGTTGTTTAAAATAGCTGTGTCTCTGGTACAAAAGATCGGCCACAGAGATTATCAAAACAACAATAAGCAGAATAACGATAACATGTATGGTTTCGCTATGAATAGCGGCCAGCACTTCTATAAGTCTGTGCCCGGTAAAAAGAGAAAATTTGTTTATCAAAGGAATAAGCAGTAAAGCGGCAAGACCGCCGATTAGAACTAATTTGCAGAAATTTTTTATAAGCTCCACAAGTGCAGCGGCAGAAAAAATCTTTCTGATCCCGTTCATAGGAGAGAGTTTTTCGAGATCGAACTTCAACATGTTGGGTTCCATGAAGAAATCGGTCTGCACCATTGTGCCCAAGATAGAAGCCGCCATCATAAGGCTGAAAATAAGAACGGTAGCTAGCCCCATTTCCTTCATAACTATGAAAAGAGCAGTCTGTATTCCCAGCCCTTCGAGACTTATCTGGTGAGGATTTTCAATGAAGATTCTTAAACTGGAAGTCATCCTATCGGCCATAGGCGGCCCAAGATAAGTGATTACCAGCAATGAGCACACAAGCACGATAAATGTCGCCATATCGCGGCTGACAGGAAGTTGGCCTCGTTCGCGAGCTTCGCCTAGTCGTTTACTAGTCGGTGGTTCGGTTTTTTGGTCTTCTTCGCTATCTTCTGCCATAGGAGCCTTTTGCTACTTTATTATGAAGCTACTAAGCGTATTATTAAAGTACATAAGCCATACGCTCATTATAGCTCCGATGGTAAGAGAAAACAGGAACAGTCCCCCAAGTATATGGAGCGGAATCGCAACGAGGAAAAGCTGAACTTGCGGTATCAGCTTCTGCATGAAGCCAAGTATTATATTGATAAGCAAGCCGATTATAAGAAACGGAGCGGACAGCTCGACGCCCACCGCGAAAGCCTCGGTAGTGAGTTTAACATAAGCGTGAACCATATCTCCCGGAGGGAGAAAATCATTAGGAGGAAAAATAGTATAGGTATCAATTATTCCCGTTAACAACATATGATCCAGTCCCGTCAAAAAGATCAACACCATCGCGGCAGTGCTTAGAAATACGCTCGATAAAGCGCTCTGCGATGCCATGGCGGGGTTTAAGATCATGGCGTTTGAAAGGCCCATTTGAAGCGCGATCACTGCTCCGGCAGTTTCCGTAGCGCTCATGACAAGGCGTAAGAAAGACCCAAAAAAAACACCGATTACCATTTCTCGAAATATCATCAATACCATTTCGGAAATAGTGTTTGGCGGAACAGGCAATATTGGAAGCAAAGGAAGAAAAACCAGAAAACTGATAGACAGAGCGAACATCAGCCTTATACGAGCGGACACAAAAATTTCGGCTATTCCTGGGAATAGCATCATAGCCGCACCTACTCGCGTAAAAACCAGAACGAAGGCGAACGCGTGACCGGAGAGCTGTTGATCTAGGTTAAGCGAGAACATCTATTCACTGGTGTTTCGGCCGACCTGAACGATGCGATCGCTCAAGGTCTGAGTAAATCCCCCCAGCGTAGAAAGCATAAAGGGCAGCAGCCAGATGGTCATAGCGAATATGACGACCATTTTAGGAATGAAAGCCAAAGCGGTTTCCTGGATTTGAGTAATGGTCTGGAACAACGAAACGGTAATACCGACAACAAGCCCGGCCAGAAGTATGGGGGCCATGACTTTAAGCATTACGATGACCGCTTCCCGGCATATCTCTATTACTTCGGCTTCATTCATATGATCGACGTTTGCTGAATATGTGAGAGATGAAATATGGAAATGAAACGCAAGATTATACCTGCATTCTGATTATTTCCTGATATGAACTTACGACTTTGTCGCGCAGCGCGATTACCGTTTCAAGCATTACGCCAGCCTTATCGACGGCCAGAATTACGCTTTGCATATCGGATTTGCCGACAGCGCCGTCGCTAGCGGCTTTTTCGCCCTGTTTTATAGTGTTTACGCTGTCTGTGACAAATTCCTTAAGAGTATCGCCGAAACTTAAGCCGTTTTCTCCTATAGAGCTTTCCATAGAAGAGTTGCTGCCGATACTGCTGCGATAAGCATTAAGCGCGCTGGCGACATTCATAACCATGAGAGACTCCTAATCAAAAAGATCAACGCAGAAGATCGATAGTACGCAAAAGCATAAGACGCGAAGCCTCAATTACACCTAGATTAGCCTCATAGGAGCGTTGGGCCTCACGCATATCCATAGTTTCGATAATTGTTTTGACGTTTGGAGTAAGTATATACCCCTGAGCGTCAGCGGCAGGATGCGAAGGATCGTATTTTTTTATAAAACTGCTGTTGTCAGTGGTAACGCCGGAAACCTTGACTTTAGTAGCGCCGGAGGCTTTATCGAATTCGTTCTTAAAGGTAACGACCTGGCGCTGATACGGCTTTTGGTTCGGAGAGCTTGGCGTAGTTCCCGCATTAGCAAGATTTTCAGATATGACCCGAAGCCTTGTGGTCTGCGCTTGCAGGCCCGAGCCAGAGATTGTGAAAACATCAGCAAGATCAGCCATGATTTATCTCCTCATGCCCCGCTGTTACGGCCAAGAGCCAAGCGGAACCACCCGGTCATTTTTTTATAAACGGCGGATACCGCCTGATACTCGATAGCGGTTTTAGAAACCTGCATGGCTTGCTGCTCAAGATCGACGGAATTTCCGGAGGGCATAGTTTCATACCCTTTCATAAGCTTAAACCCTGAATTAGGGCCGCTTGTCATTTCACCGGGGGTTATGTGGTTCTGATTGGTGACCATCATTCCCGAGCTAGCCTCGCGCATAGCGTCGTTAAAAGTAAAAGGGGTTAGATCCTTGGCCTTATACCCAGGTGTGTCGGAGTTAGCGATATTCTGCGCCAGAACAGCCTGACGCTGGCCCAGATAGGCCATTTTATCAGACATAAGGCTAATGATGTTGCTATCGAAAATAGACATGGATCAAACCTCAAAGGACCGCAGAGGATGTTATCATATTATTGCTTGTAGGTGTATCTTAACAAGCTATAAAAACTCAATATTGGACATAATCGTTGCGATGTGTAAACTATTGGGATGTTTGAAGATAATTCACCCTCTTCTCCGTACAAGCCAATAAGGCCGACCGCAGGCGCGGTCGCGGTCGCCATTGGCGACGACAAACGCGGGGAGGATTCTCAAGCAAAGATAATGGCCGCAGGGCGGGGAAAATTTGCGGAAAAGATTTTGGCTTTGGCTTTCGAGAAAGGCATAAAAGTTCGTGAGGATGCCGATCTGGCTGAGATACTTGTTCAATTGGAGCTTGATACTCCTATACCAAGTGAGGCTATAGTAGCCGTAGCGGAGATTCTTGCTAAAGTGTATGAAGCTAATGCCGCTGCGGCAATTTCAACGGAGCGTTCCGGCGCGCCATAGAACAAGAGGTCAGGTATGAATACTCCCACTTTTGAAGACGCCATGCCTGAACTTGAGGCATTGAAGAAATTTTTTGTAACGGCGAAACAGGCGCTTGGTAACGGCACCATAACAAGCATGGTTGGTGTGGATCAGCGCATTTCTAAAATATGCCAGCAAGTGCAAAAAGCCTCGCCGGACATGCAACAGCAGTATCTGCCTGAGCTAAATACGCTGATCGAGCTGCTCAATGGTTATGAGCAGGCGCTGCGAGATTTCCAGGCGAACCAATTGGCGGAGGCGGCCAAAGCGGTATCGGAAGATGCAAAGTCCTGATCCAGAGAGCATTTCTCTTATTCGCGTAGTAATAGCGTCTCTTGCGCTCATAGGGCTGCTTGGAGCCTTTTCTTTAGGCATGCGCTATTTGTCTTTAAAAGGGTGGTTGTCTCACGTTCCTTCGGGAGTGCGCCGCAGATTGAAGCTGGTAGAAACGCTGCCTCTTGACGCTCGTCGTCGTCTAACAATAGTCCAATGCGATGGAGTCGAGCACTTGCTTCTTCTTGGCATAAATCAGGATATAGTAATATCATCCGATCTTCCTGTTCCTCCCTTGCCTTCCGTTGCAGAAGAAAAAAAGTGATAAAGATGAAAAGAATATCGCTGATGAGAAAAGACGTCATTTGCGCATGCGCTGGTGTGATCCTGTCGGGAATTTTTCTGATCCCCAGCGAAGTATTCGCGCAAAGCATCAATCTGGATCTTGGACAAGGCCCGCAAACTACCGCCAAATTGGTGCAGTTGATAATTCTTATGACAGTGCTGACGCTGGCGCCGTCCATATTGATTATGGTCACGTCCTTCACGCGCATCACGGTCGTGCTCTCATTTCTACGCAATGCCATTGGCGTGCAGCAGACTCCTCCCAATATCGTGCTGGTAAGTTTGGCGCTGTTTCTAACCATGTTCATTATGCAGCCGGTGTTCGAGCGCGCATGGGACAACGGCATAAAGCCGCTTATGAACGATGAGATAGACGAGGAAACATCCTTTGATCGCACCGTAGAGCCGTTCCAGGTATTTATGCTGAAACATGCGCGTCAAAAGGACGTGGATTTATTTATCAAGATGTCGAAAATAGACGCCAAGCCTGAAGCGGCAAAGACGAATGAGAAAGCTGCTCCTGCAAGCGCCAAAGAAACTTCAAAGAAATCAACTCAACCGGAAGCAAAGGAAAACGCGGTGCCGTTGCGCGCCTTAATTCCTGCCTTTATGATCTCCGAGCTGCGGCGAGCGTTTGAAATCGGCTTTCTGGTATTCTTGCCGTTTCTCATTATCGACATGGTAATTGCGTCTATCCTCATGTCTATGGGCATGATGATGCTGCCGCCTTCGGTGATATCTCTGCCGTTCAAGGTAATATTCTTCGTCATGGTTGACGGCTGGTACCTGGTCTGCGGCAGTTTAGTGCAAAGCTACGGCGTCACCTGAGCCGCGTGCGGATTCAGGAATGACTTTCTACCTCGCCCCGCTAATGCGCTTTTTCATATCCGCATCTTCTTTTTCGCGAGAGGCTTTTATCTGTTCCTCTGTAAGCTGAAATCCGACGATGACTCGATATTCGGTCGATTTAGCTTCCTTAGGCATGGGAATGAATACATGCAGAGGATCGCTCTGCTCCGCAATTCCGTTGCTCGAGCTGAATTTGAAAGAAACGGTCATCAGGTTCTTCTCGAGAATTTTGTTTTCCGGGTCCAGTACGGAAACGAAGTAAGGGACGCTGAACTGATCTCCGCCCAGGCGAGGTCCCTTTTTTGCCAGCATCTTCAGAGAGAAATTTACATCGACGCCCGGAGGTTGAGCTTCCCCCTCTTTCTTCTGACCTTTTACGCTTTCCTCATAGCTATATCCGCCGAACTGGAACAGGCCCCAGTCGTACATGACATCTTCATCTCTTCCGTCATTGTATTTGCACTCTCCCTCGACGCTATCCATGAGAGCCGTAGCGACGAGATTTTTTTCTTCCATTTCTTCGTGGCCGTAATCGTCCACCTTTTCCAAAGCGCGAACTATTGCCACTTGCGGGCAAAGCTTTCGTTTTTTGGGAGTGTCGGCGCAAGCTGCGACGGCGAGTACGGTCATTCCCAATATAATTATGCGGTATTTCATGCTTTTGCCTCTAATTTTCCGGCCACGCGATCGATTATGCTAACAGCTTCGTCAATTTGAGTATCGCTTACTATAAGCGGAGGCAACAGCCTTAATACATTCTCTCCCGCCCATATAGTTATCAGTTTTTCCTGAAGCAAAGCTGCGGCGATCTCCTTATTAGGAGGAATGCAAACCAGCCCCTGCATCATCCCTGCTCCGCGATGCTCTTTGAACACGCGAGGATGGTTTTTCAGGACTTTCTCTAATTCCTGCCACAGAAGATCGCCCTTGCGCCGAACTTCGCTAAGGAAACCATCGGCAGTCATAACGTCCAGAACCGCGTTACCAATAGCGGTAGCCAGCGGATTACCCCCATAAGTAGAACCATGTGTTCCAGCGGTCATTCCGCCCGCAGCCTTTGTGGTTGCCATACAAGCCGCAATAGGAAATCCATTGCCCAAAGCCTTTGCGATGCACATGACATCGGGCGTTATGCCGTAAGCCTCATAAGCGAACATATGTCCGGTACGTCCCATCCCGCATTGTATCTCGTCGAAATAGAGCAACAAGCCAAACTCATCGCAGATAGCCCTCAACTCACGCATGAACTCCTTCGATGCTACGCGCATTCCGCCTTCGCCCTGAACCGGCTCTATATTTATGGCAGCCGTCTCGTTAGTGATGGCAGCGCGCACAGCCGCAATATCTCCCCAAGCCACTTGATCGAATCCATCCAATAGAGGCCCGAACCCGCCCACCATTTTCTCAGTCTTAGCCGCAGCGCAAGCGGTAAGAGTGCGTCCATGGAAGCATCCATTAAAGGTTATGACGCGATACCGATGAGGCTGGCCGATGCTGCTGAAGTATTTGCGTATGACCTTTATCCCGCACTCCCACGCCTCCACGCCGGAATTCTGGAAGAAGACGGTACCGGCAAAACTAATATCGACAAGTCTTTTAGCCAGTCGCTCGGTATTATGATTTTTGAATATATTGGAAGTGATCCAAAGCTTTTCGGCCTGATCTTTCAGAGCCTTAACGATAGCAGGATTAGCATGTCCAAGCCCTGTCACAGCAATTCCGCCGATGAAATCCAAATAGCATTCGCCCTTGTCGTCCCAAAGGTAAGCGCCCTCTCCGCGCTCAAAGTAAACGTCCGCCACGTCATAAACCGGCATCAATACCGGGAAGTCAGGTGCATTAGTCATCAGAAGGAAACCCCCATGCGCTTCAAAGCTATCTGAGGTATAGCAAAAAATTTAAAGGGAGGGACATGAAAATGGCGCGAGTGACGGGACTCGAACCCGCGACCTTCGGCGTGACAGGCCGACGCTCTAACCAACTGAGCTACACCCGCAATAGTCTTGCAGGCCGCAAGCTTTAGGCGATCCCTCCCCCTCCTGTCAACCACAGAAGAACAATTAACCCTCTTTTCGCCCATATTCTGGCCTGTTAGAGGGAAATTAGGAGCAGAGAATACCCTCATTTTTGCTGATTACACAGAAAAGTATTGGCGGGGATTGACGGTTGCCCGAACGGCGAAGTATTTCGTATAGAACTCAGGCTAAAAGAGCGCGAATTATATTATGAGCCTCGCCTGTAGCTGGTTGTAAATAGCCGTATTAAAAGGAAAGATAATTATGAGTGATCTTGCATTTGAGTTAAAAGTATTTGTGAGACGAAAAAATTTAGAACATTTCCGCGCCGCAAAAGTTATTCTTGAAAGATACATGAACGCTGGCGACGGATCATTATTGAAATCAGAAATCGAGAAAAGATGCCCTGAATTTGGGGATCTCATTAATTGTTTAATTGCTCCATCCAGAGGTTCATCCAATCCCGTTGTTGAAATAGTGCAAAAACAAAAATCTGATGAAACAGAATTCATCATTTGCGCCAATATAATGACATCGGCCGTTCTTATGCGAGCTGAAGCAATGATCCCAAGAGAATTCAAATCCGCCAGGCTGATTAAACCAGTAAGCCCTTACGCAAGATAAATAAAACAAAAAGTCCGCCGCGACACGCGGCTGGTGGGCGGTGAGAGTTTCGAACTCCCGACCCTCTCGGTGTAAACGAGATGCTCTACCGCTGAGCTAACCGCCCTTACAGGAAAGAACAGGTATCAGGGAATGCAAGATCAGACAACGTAATTTTAAAAGCTGGTTTGCATATTCCTGAATTATAAAAAAGCGGGCCGGGGATTTCTCCTCGGCCCGTTTAATGCGTTTTGTAATCAGGATTACTTTTTCGCGGCAGCGCCGTTTACCTGATCCTTAAGCTGTTTTCCTGCGCGGAACTTAGGCAGCTTGGAAGCCTTGATATTGATTACTTCGCCAGTGCGGGGATTGCGGCCCTTTGCAGCGGCGCGCTTGGATACATAAAAATTACCGAAACCAACCAAACGTACTTCTTCACCCTTTTTCAGGCTGTTCTCGATGGTCGAAAGGATTGTGTCGACGACGGTTGCGACGGCAGTCTTTGACATATCGAGCTTGGCCAACGCTTTATTGTCAGCGACGGCGGCGATGAATTCGTTCTTGTTCACGCTAGAGTCTCCCTCAGTTTGAGTACGAAAAATTTGAGTGCGAAGGCTGATTTGCTACCCGCGGAATCACGCGAATTCAATATCAGCGACAGAGCCAATCTAGGCACCGTTATTTTCGCGTGTCAATCATGATACGCAAAAAAGTAGAGGATTTCTGCGGGATACAGCCAAATTTAGTTAATGCCATAGGTTGTATCCACAGGTTTAACCCCCTCCTCCTTGTTTTTTAATGATTGAGCGGCGGTTTCAGCGGCTTCATCCCACTCAATAGGAACAAGAGGCTTTGTGAGAGCATATTTAAGGACTTCATCGGCATTGCTGATAAATATGATTTTAAGTCCGCGCTTAACATTGTCTGGTATCTCTGTGAGATCCTTTTCATTTTCCTTGGGAATAAGCACAGTGGTAAGCCCCCCGCGCAGCGCCGCCAGCAGCTTTTCCTTAAGCCCGCCTATGGGGAGCACCCTACCCCTCAATGTAATCTCCCCGGTCATTGCGACGTCTTTATGAACGGATATGCCGGTCATAACCGAGACAATAGAGGTTACCATGGCCACGCCAGCGCTTGGGCCGTCCTTCGGAGTGGCTCCTTCAGGGACATGAACGTGTATATCGTGCTTATCCATAAGCGAAGGGTTAATGCCGAAAGTGGCGGCTCGAGCCTTAACATAGCTCTCTGCAGCCTGAACTGATTCGCGCATAACGTCGCCCAGCTTGCCGGTAATGGTGATCTTTCCCTTGCCTGGCAATGACAGAGCCTCGATCGACAGTATCTCTCCGCCGACTTCGGTCCATGCGAGTCCGGTGGTGACGCCGACCATATCTTCGGCCTCGACCTCTCCGAACAGGAATTTTTTCACGCCCGCATATTTTTCTAAATTACGCCGTGTGATGTGAACCGACTTCAGGCTCTTTACCAGAATTTCCTTTATGGATTTGCGAGCGAGATTTGAAAGCTCGCGTTCCATATTACGCACTCCGGCTTCGCGAGTGTAATAGCGCACGATGTCGCGCAAAGCGTCTTCGGATATAGCGAACTCATTCTTCTTCAGTCCGTTATCCTTGATGACCTTTGGAACGAGATGGCGTTTCGCGATTTCAATTTTTTCGTCCTCAGTATATCCGGCAAGACGAATGATCTCCATGCGATCGAGCAAAGGTTGAGGCATGCGCAGACTGTTGGCAGTGCACACGAACATCACATCGGAAAGATCGTAATCGACTTCGAGATAGTGATCGTTGAAAAGATGGTTCTGCTCTGGATCGAGCACCTCGAGCAAAGCCGAAGACGGATCGCCGCGCCAATCAGCGCCGAGCTTATCGATCTCATCGAGCAGGAACAGAGGATTTGAAGATTTTGCTTTCTTCATTCCCTGAATAACTTTGCCGGGCAACGATCCGATATAGGTGCGGCGATGGCCGCGAATTTCGGCTTCATCCCGCACTCCGCCCAAAGACATGCGCACGAAATTTCTGCCAGTAGCTTTAGCGATAGATTTGCCAAGCGAAGTTTTACCCACGCCCGGAGGCCCAACCAGACAGAGGATAGGTCCCTTAAGCTTATTCTGACGTTGTTGAACGGCGAGATATTCAAGAATGCGCTCCTTGACCTTATCAAGCCCGTAATGATCGATATCCAAAACCTTCAAAGCTTCTTTGAGATTGCGCCTGGTCTTAGTGCGTTTTTGCCACGGAATACCGAGGATCCAGTCCAGATAGTTACGCACGACCGTAGCTTCAGCAGACATAGGGCTCATCGAGCGGAGTTTTTTCAACTCTGCCATAGCCTTTTCTTTTGCTTCTTTGCTCAGTTTGGTTTTGTTGATCTGATCTTCTATCAGAGCGTTTTCGTCCTTGCCGTCTTCGCCTTCGCCAAGCTCCTTTTGAATGGCCTTCATCTGCTCGTTCAAATAGTATTCGCGCTGGGTCTTTTCCATCTGCTTTTTGACGCGTGAGCGGATTTTCTTTTCGACCTGAAGAACGCCGATTTCTCCTTCCATGTGGCCGAAGATTTTCTCCAACCTCTGATTTATAGAAGTAAGCTCCAGCAGCTCCTGCTTTTCGGCTATTTTCAAAGTCAGATGCGAGGCCACGGTATCCGCCAGCTTCGCGGCATTGTCGATCTGGTTCACCGAAACCATGACTTCGGGAGGAATTTTTTTATTCAGCTTTATATACTGCTCAAACTGATTGACGACGGCGCGAGCCAAAGCTTCCAGCTCATTGCGATCCGTGACGAACTCATCCATACGTTCAGCGAAGGCCTGGAAGAATTCAACATTCTCGGCGTGGTGAACTACCTGAGCGCGCTGCACGCCCTCCACCAGAACTTTCACAGTGCCATCGGGAAGCTTTAAAAGCTGCAAAATGGTTCCGATAGTCCCAATAGTATATAAATCTTCCTTTATAGGATCGTCCTGCGAAGCGTTTTTCTGAGTAAGCAGCAAAATCTGCTTATCTTCCTGCATGGCGTCTTCAAGAGCGCGAACGGATTTTTCCCTGCCCACGAACAGAGGCACGATCATGTGCGGAAACACGACGATATCGCGCAGCGGCAGAACCGGATACAAGGCTCCGCTTGGGGAGGTCAAAACCATACTAAATCCTTTCAGTCCGCGTTTGCGGAGTTAAAGACAGAATGCCTTGATTCCGCTGCCGGAGACAGCAAAAATTGATAAAATAAGTATGGTAAATCACAAAAAGCCACAGCGCATAAAAACGGCATTTTATAGCGTTCTTTTCGTAGTCGTTACGAAGCCTTAGCGTCTTCTGCGGCGCGTTTTTCCCCATGAACGAGGAGCGGCTTAGCCGTACCTTCCACGACTTCCTTGTTGATTATTACTTTTTCAACATCGGTGCCGGGAAGCTCGAACATAGAATCCAGCAGCACGCTCTCCATAATAGACCGAAGGCCACGAGCGCCGGTTTTGCGGGCAATAGCCTTATTGGCAATAGCCTTAAGCGCATCGTCGTTGACTTCGAGAGCGCAGCTTTCCATATCGAACAAGCGCTGGAACTGTTTCACCAGAGCGTTCTTTGGACGCGTAAGAATGTCTATAAGAGCAGCTTCGTCCAGATCGGTCAAAGTGGCGACGACAGGCAAGCGGCCAATGAATTCTGGAATCAAACCGAATTTAAGCAAGTCGTCCGGCTCAACCTCGCGCAGGATATCTCCGGTGCGACGCTCTTCCGGCGAACGCACATCTGCGCCGAACCCGATTGACGAGCCGCGACCGCGAGCCGAAATGATTTTCTCCAACCCGGAGAAAGCGCCGCCGCAGATGAACAGAATGTTCGTAGTATCCACCTGCAAGAATTCCTGCTGAGGATGTTTTCTTCCGCCTTGCGGAGGAACGGAGGCAACCGTGCCTTCCATGATTTTCAAAAGAGCCTGCTGCACGCCCTCGCCCGAAACGTCACGAGTTATAGATGGATTATCGGATTTGCGACTAATCTTATCGATCTCGTCGATATAAACGATACCGCGCTGAGCGCGTTCCACATTGTAATCGGCGGATTGAAGCAATTTGAGAATGATATTCTCAACGTCTTCACCGACATAACCGGCTTCGGTAAGCGTTGTAGCGTCGGCCATAGTGAAAGGAACGTCGATGATGCGAGCCAAAGTCTGAGCAAGAAGCGTCTTACCGCAACCGGTAGGCCCAACGAGCAGAATATTTGATTTAGCCAGCTCAACATCAGAGCTGCGAGCGCTATGAGCTAGACGCTTATAGTGATTATGCACCGCGACCGACAGAACGCGCTTTGCGTGCGCTTGGCCGATAACATAATCGTCGAGCACCGCAGTGATATCTCTGGGCGTAGGCACGCCGTCGCGGGATTTAACAAGAGTAGTCTTGCTCTCCTCCCGGATGATATCCATGCAAAGCTCGACGCATTCGTCACAAATGAACACTGTCGGGCCAGCGATAAGTTTGCGCACCTCGTGCTGGCTCTTTCCGCAGAAAGAGCAGTAGAGGGTGTTTTTTATATCGCTGCTGGATTTGGTCATTTCAACTTTACTCTATATAGCGTTTGGTTTTGCCTGCACTAATCTTATTCTAGCTCCACCCTAACCGGACTTTAGTTACCGGATTATTAACTTGATGGAGCCAGAAAACTGCGAAAATTGCGAATTACGAGGTTTTGTTTTCCGTTTCCGCTTTTTCCACCCGTTTATAAACAACTTCGTCGATAAGGCCGAATGTCTTAGCCTCCTCGGCGGACATGAAATTATCGCGCTCAACGGCGGCAGCGATAGTATCCAGGTTCTGCCCGGTATGAGTGACGTAAATCTGATTCAATCTCTCGCGCAATTTGATGATCTCGCGGGCCTGAATTTCGATATCGGTGGCCTGCCCTTGAGCGCCGCCGGAAGGCTGATGGATCATTATGCGGCTGTTTGGCAGAGCGAAGCGCTTACCCTTTTCGCCGCCGCAGAGCAAAAGCGAGCCCATAGAGCAAGCCTGACCGATGCAGACCGTAGAAACCGGAGATTTTATGTACTGCATGGTGTCGTACATGGCCATACCGGCAGAAACGACGCCGCCGGGGGAATTGATATAGAACGAGATTTCTTTGCTTGGATTTTCCGATTCAAGGAAAAGCAACTGGGCGCAAACTAGGCTCGAGATATGATCGTCCACAGAACCGACCAGAAAGATGATGCGCTCTTTCAGCAGTCTTGAATAAATATCGAATGAGCGTTCGCCGCGAGAAGTTTGTTCAATAACGATCGGCACAAGCTGCGACAGAGTTTCTACCGGATCACGATCGGGGCTAGACATGGATGAACATACTCCTGATTAAAAGCGGGCGGGACACAAAGAAAGTAATGCCATACGCGACATATGACAAGACGCTAGAACAAGCTATCTCAAATTAGCGGATTATCAGAGGATATCAATCGATTTAATCTTCATCGTCCTGCAATTTAAGCAGATCGTCTGCGGATATCTTCTTGTCGGTCAGCGTGGCCTTAGACAAGATATAATCCACAGTCTTTTCCTCCAAGATGGGGGCACGAAGACGCTCTAAAGCCCCTTCCGTCTTGGTGTAATAGTCGAAAACCGCTTTTTCCTGTCCAGGGAAGCTGCGAGCCGCATTCATCATGGCATCGCGCAACTCGATGTTTGAAACGACGATTTTCTGCTGATTTCCGACTTCCGCAAGCAAAAGCCCCAGCTTAATGCGGCGTTCTGCGATCTTGCGGTATTCTTTGGTCAAATCATCGTCGCTTTTCTTCATCTCGTCTTCGGACAGATTGCCGCGTTTTTTGTTTTGCTGCACTTGTTGCCAGATGCTCTCGAACTCACCTTCAAGCAGACTGGATGGAACTTCAAACTTATGAGTCTCTGAAAGCTTATCCAGCAAGCTGCGCTTCAGCACCGAGCGAGCCGATTTCACATAATTAGCTCCGATATCGTCGGACACTCTCTTCTTAAGAGCATCCAGAGTGTCAAAACCAAGCTCCTTGGCAAGCTCGTCATTAAGAACGACTTCTTTCTGTGCGCGCAATTCATTGAGCTTAACTTCGAACACAGCCGTTTTTCCCGCCAGGTTTTTAGCTTGGTAATCAGCGGGGAACTTAACTTTTATATCTTTGCTGCTTCCGGCTTTCATGCCGACGATCTGTTCTTCGAAAGTGTCTATGAACGACTTCGATCCAAGCTCCAGCTTGTATCCGTCAGCCTTCATCCCAGGTTGTTTTTCGCCATCGACAGAACCGTCAAAATCGATAACGGCAACATCGCCCATCTTCGCTGCGCGAGGTTCGGCAATCAATTCCGGCTCATGCATTTGCTTGGCGGTTCGCGTAATGGCCTCGATTACCGAAGCTTCATCGACTTCGACAACATGACGCTCAAATTTGAATTTGCTGAAATCGGTAAGCGTTATCTCGGGCAAAACCTCGAGCATAAGTTTGAACTCCAGGTCCTTATCCTGGCTATATTCCGTCACTTCGATTTTGGGCTGCATGGCGGGGCGCAGCTTACGCTCGCTCAAAGTTTTATGAGTGCTTTCAGAGACGGTTTCCTCTATCACCTCTGCGCGAATGCTGTCGCCATAGCGCTGCATTATAATCCCGATAGGAGCCTTTCCCGGACGAAAGCCTTGTATTTTCGCAGTCTTGCCGACTTTCTCAAGTCGCTGCGTCAGACTTTTTTCCACTTCGTCACGTGGAACCGTAATTAAGAATTCGCGCTTCAAACCCTTGCTGCTGACTTCCTTGACGTTCATCATGGTGCTCTCTGTTCCTTTTAATAAAATAATATTTGGCCTTTGCCCGCCTTCGCTTGCTGCGCAAGCTACGGCGTGGCATAAGGTTTTCTAATTCGCTGCGCGAATAAGAAAACCTTATGGTGCGGGCGAAGGGACTTGAACCCCCACAACCTAAGTTACAGGAACCTAAATCCTGCGCGTCTACCAATTCCGCCACGCCCGCAGCAAAATACTCTTTTAGTACATACAAGGTCGCTGTTTTATAGAGAAATGTCGCTAAGATCAAACTTAGTTTGATGAGGAAGCTCAAAGCGCCTTTTTGTACCGCGCATAGAAGGTTTCCAGGGCAAGAGTGCGACACTCCACAGTCGGTTTCACCGCGCCGCGTGAAACCTGTAGTTGAAACCGAACATGAGGGATACCCATTCTGTCCTGAGTAACTTCAAGAACGCGGGCAATTTCAGTGAAAGCTCCGGCTCCGGTCCTTTGAAAGGTCATCCCCTCCTCGACCGTTGCATAGTGATGACTGGTTAAGGCACCTAAAATCATCTGCACTGATTTCCCATACGCCACAAGCACCGTTGCTTAGGCGGAACGTAATCACTATGCTATTTTTGTTATTTCAAGGCAAGTGGCTTAAAAAGCTGGGAATACCGTTAACCAAGTCTTCCGCTATAAGGCCAGGGCCCAGGGTTTTAGCTATATCTCCATGTATCCAGGCGGAGGAAGCCGCAGCCATAAATACGGGCATATTTTGTGTCACCAGCCCCAAAATGATACCAGCCAGGACATCTCCAGCCCCAGCGGTGGCCAACCAGGGCGGAGCATTATTGTTCATTATGGTCTGACCATTGCTGCCTGCAATTATGGTATCGGCCCCTTTAAGCAGCACAGTACATCCCGCCAGCACGGCAGCTTTCTGAGCGCGAAGAGCTTTGCCGTCTGTTGGATTGACGTGGTGGCCAAACAGTTTTGCGAACTCTCCCTCATGGGGAGTCATCACACAGTTAGAGTGCAAAGAAGAGAATAACGCCTCTGGCATATTGGAGAAGCTTGTCAAAGCGTCAGCATCCAGCACGCAGGGTTTTGAAGTTTTTAAAGCAGACAAAACGAACTCGCAGGTATTTTGACTAACCCCTGCCCCCGGTCCGATAAGTATCGCGCTCAGTTTTTCCTGATATATATGTTCGTGCCACTCAGCAAGAGAGTCCGTTTTTTTTATTATAACGCTTTCCAAAGCATGCGCATAAATCGGCACGGATGATGCGGGCGTAGCAATAGAAACAATGCCAGCGCCTATACGTTGAGCGGCTCTTGCCGCAAGTCTGGCTGCTCCGGTCATGTGCTCCCCGCCATATATGAGAGCGGACCCGCGAGTATATTTATTTCCGTCGCGCTCAAGCGAAGGAAAAACCGGCATCCATAGATCGGGAGAATTTTTTATGATGGACAATGTTTATGCCTCATCGAATGACAGAGAAAATTTGTTGGGGCGACCGACGGGACTTGAACCCGCGACAACTCGAATCACAATCGAGGACTCTACCAACTGAGCTACGGTCGCCATACAACAAACAAAGAAGCGATGCTTTATTGCACAAATAAAAACGCCCGGCTCTAAAAGAATGCCGAGCGCGAAAATCGCTCTCTTGCAGTGATATGGTAGCGGATAACTCCGCGTGGCCCTATATCAGCTATAAGTTGCCAGATTTGTCAAGAGGTTAGCTCCATGCCATAGAGGGGCTGATTTTGCGAATATTAACTTTAACTATGAAAGTGGCTTATTCACGCTGAAGCGCCATCGTCCACCAGCAGTTGCGCCGATCCGTCACCTTTCCAATTGTCGGCGCGGATATGTCCTGCGAGATGACAAGGGCTTGATGCGCCTATGCTCATAAGAGCGATGCCAAGACCGTTCTCCATAGCGCGGAAAGCTATAGCGCGAAGGCGTGATCCGCCCTGAGCTATTATAAGGCTTACATGTTTTTCGCCTACGATGCTTGCGCGAATTATCCGGCAATCTGCCAAAGCGAAACGCGGCTCTGGATTGCCAGCTCCGAAAGGACTTAGTGCGGAGAGCTTCTCAACGAACTCCTCGTTAAGTCCGTTGGTAGCGGCAAGTCCGTCTATGCTGAGAGAAGGTTCAAACGGTTCCGCCTCAAGTTGCCTTCCTATTCTTTCGGACAGGAATTTTTTTAAATCCTCAATTTTATTTTTAACAACAGTGAATCCGGCAGCCATTTTATGGCCTCCACCGTTTACGATAAGCCCTGCCTGCCTTGCAGCGATTATAGCTGCGCCCAGATCTATATTTCCAATAGAGCGCCCAGAGCCTTTTCCCACATCTCCCTCGATCCCAATGACCAAAGCAGGACGATGAAATTTTTCCTTCAACCGAGCCGCGACAATTCCGATGACTCCGGCATGCCAGTTTTCGGAAGCCACAAATGTGATGGGAGAAGCCTCATCGAATGTCATGGCTTCGGCTTCTGCAAGAACTTGAGCCTCTATCTCGCGCCTGTCCGTATTATATTTATTCAACTGCTCCGCTATGAGCGTGGCTGCGGACATGTCGTCGCAAGCAAGAAGTCTTGCTCCAAGATCAGAGCTACCCACCCTGCCCCCAGCATTTATTCTAGGGCCGAGAATAAATCCTGCGGCATAGGAATCTAAAACGTCTTTCACTGAAGCGATTTTTGCCAGAGCGGCAATGCCGGCATTTTGCCTTCGCCCCATTATATTAAGTCCCTGAGCGACAAAAGCCCGGTTAAGCCCTGTAAGTTTTACAACGTCGCAGATAGTTCCAAGAGCCACAAGATCAAGCCACTGCCGCAAATCCGGTTCTGGACGTTCGGAAGAAAACCACTTTAATTCCCGCAGTTTTCTATTAACCGCGATAACGAAAAGATAAGTAACCCCGACGGCTGCGAGCATGCCAAAGTCGGGAGTCATTTTTTCATCAATACGATTGGGATTAACGATCGCGCATGCAGTTGGAAGAGACGGTTCCGCCGCATGATGATCTATGACGATCACATCCAGCCCTTCATCTCCAGCCGTCTTTAAAGGTTCATGCGCAGTAGTTCCACAGTCCACGCATATGACAAGTTTAATTCCCTCACCAGCCAGCTTTTTCATAGCCATCGAGTTCGGTCCATAACCTTCTTTCAATCTGTCGGGTATATAGAGGCGAGAATCAACTCCCAAACTCCTAAGAAAACGGATGAGCAAAGCCGAGGAAGTGGCTCCATCTACGTCATAATCTCCGAAAACAGCGATCTTTTCGTTGCTTTGCAGGGCATTTATTAGACGGGTCGCCGCCTTATCCATATCGACAAAGCGGCTTGGGTCGGGAAGAAGATCGCGCAACTTAGGATCGAGAAAGCTAGCCGCAGTATCGAGATCTATTCCGCGAGCGCTTAAACTTCTGGCAAGACAATCCGGCAGCTCATACCTCTGAGCCAAAGCCAGAGTCATGCGCTCATCATAAGCGCGGGCGATCCAACGGCGATTGGTAAAAGATTTTTCTACGCCGAGGAAAGCCTGGCTCATGAGTTACCGTTTATCTGCTGTACGGAGTCGTCTTCCGCTTAAAATCGTGAATAGCTTCGATGCGACGAACCGTGCCGCTTTTAGCGCGCATGACTATCGAATGAGTGATGGCGCCGCCCGGAATTATGCGCACGCCTTTCAGCATAGAGCCGTTAGTCACGCCCGTCGCAGCGAACATGACGTCGCCATGAGCTAAATCATCCTTGCTATACTTACGGTTCAAATCGGTAATTCCGGCCTTAGCGGCGCGACCTTTTTCGTTATCGTTGCGGAACAAAAGCCGTCCCTGCATTTGTCCTCCGATGCACTGCAAAGCGGCAGCGGCCAGCACGCCCTCAGGAGCGCCGCCAGAGCCAACATATAGATCTATACCGCTGTCCGGAGTGGAAGTGGCGATGATTCCAGAAACGTCTCCGTCCGGGATAAGCGTTATACGAGCGCCGGCTTCGCGTACCTTGGCGATCAAATCAATATGGCGAGGACGATTGAGGATGCAAACCATCAAATCCGAGACATCCATCTTTTTCGCTTTAGCGAGATTTTTAAGATTTTCCGCGGGGGAAGCATCAAGATCGACTATATGATCTGGCAGTCCTACGCCGACAGCAATTTTGTCCATATAAACGTCGGGAGCATGGAGAAATCCCCCGGCTTCCGCGATAGCGATAACAGTCAGCGCATTGTTGCCGCCATGAGCCGTAAGAGTGGTTCCTTCAAGCGGATCCAAAGCGATATCGACCTTAGGACCGGTTCCGGTTCCGACTTTTTCGCCGATGTACAGCATGGGAGCTTCATCGCGCTCACCCTCGCCGATCACGACAGTTCCGTCTATATCGACAGCATTTATAGCGTCGCGCAAAGCGTTGACGGCGACCTGATCGGCGGCCTTTTCATCGCCGAGGCCGATGAGCGTGGCAGCGGCTAAAGCTGCGGCTTCGGTCACTCTCACCATTTCCATAGCGATGTTGCGATCCATATAGACGTGTTCAATACGCATAGTTTTCTCCGTAGGGTGTGTTTTTGTTTATTCTGAATCTGATGGCAAGATTTCGGGAGTCTCCATAGGTTCTACGACAGGAGCCGTGGCGTCTATACGACGTTTTGCCGCCAGGGACTTCTTTTTACTTGTTTTGAGCTTCTTTTTTATTTTTTTCCAGTCTTTCTGAGAGGTAAAATCTTTAGGCGCATCCGGCACATTACCCAGCAAAGGCCAGTCTTCGCCATATCGGCTTGGAGGTTCTCCTACAACCCGTGGGGCCAATAGCACGCTATCGTCAGGTTCTCCGGTTAGGAAGGTCGGCCATTTAGTATCCGCGCATGACGTAAGCGCGAGAGTTATTGTGCCAAGCAGCAAAACGAACGCACAGTGTCGAAAAGGAGATGATTTTGGATAAGCAATCATGCTATTTAACAATCTCTTCCAGATTATATCTCTTCTGTTTCATTTTTATATCAGCGAAGTTGAAACATGACCATAACAGACCCCGCAAAAAAACCCAAGTTTTCCGCTTCCGACGATAAGGGAGCGGCTAATGCCACAGATACGGAAAGCGTCCATGGAAAATGGTCCGAGATCATGGTTAGCGTCGCCGAGCGCTCCCAGAAGCTTATACAGGAGTTTCTTGAGCGCGATCGCAACCAAACCATAGCGGGCTTTTTACCGCCCTCTGACCCAGCCAGGCTTACCGAAGCCTTTTCGGAATTTATTGAAAGGGTAAACCAGTCCCCGGAAAAGCTCTTGGATTTCCAGATTGATTTCTGGAAGGACTACATAAAGCTGTGCCGAGCTTCGCTTGATAAGCTTTCCGGCAAGACAGAGGTTATAGAGCAGGTCTTTAAGCCGGAGGCAAACGACAAGCGCTTTAAGGACGATGCGTGGAGAGAAGTCTGGTTCTTCGATTTTCTGAAGCAATCATACCTGCTATCATCGAAGTATGCCCAGTCCATGGTTGATAAAACCGATGGGCTTGATCCCAAGGTTGTGCAAAAGCTGGAGTTTTACACTCGTCAGATCGTGGACGCCATGTCACCGAGCAATTTCTGGATGACCAACCCGGAGGTTCTGCGCGCTACTTATGAAACGGGCGGAGACAATCTGGTCGTAGGGCTGGATCACCTCCTAAAGGATCTTGAGCGCGGCGGCGGAGAGCTTGCCATCACGATGAGCAACAACAAATTCTTCCGTTTCGGAGAGAATATCGCGACCACTCCCGGCAAGATCGTTTATCAGAACGAATTGATGCAGCTTATCCAATACTCTCCGATGACGGAGGAAGTGCATCAGGTTCCGCTTCTTATAATTCCGCCGTGGATAAACAAGTATTACATCCTCGATCTTAAAGAGAAGAATTCCTATATCCGTTATCTGGTATTGCAGGGATACACAGTATTCTGCGTTTCCTGGGTGAACCCGGATTCCGAACTTTCTCATATAAATTTTGACGACTATATGGAACTTGGAATTCTGGAGTCTCTTAAGGTCATAGGTCGCATAACGGGCGAACCTAAAGTGAATACCATAGGATACTGCATCGGAGGCACCCTGCTTTCATGCGCATTGGCGTATCTAAAAGCTTTAGGAGATAAGCGCCCCCGCAATATCCCTGAGATCGCCAGCGCCACATACCTGGTCACGCTTGTCGATTTTGCCGAACCCGGAGAAATAGGGGTATTTATCGACGAAAACCAGATAATGGCTCTGGAAGCTCGCATGGAGAAACAGGGCTTCTTGGGCGCTCCGACGCTCAACCTGACATTCAACCTTCTCCGCGCTAATGATCTTATCTGGTCGTTTGTGGTGAATAACTATCTTCTGGGACGCGATCCGTTCCCATTCGATCTGCTTACATGGAATTCCGACACGACGAACTTGCCTGCCACCATGCAGAGCTTTTATCTGCGGAACATGTATATGGATAACAATCTTATAAAGCCGAATGCCTTAAGCATGAAAGGCGTGCCAATCGACATACACCAGATTTCCATTCCAAGCTTTATCCTTGGAACGAGAGAAGATCACATAACTCCATGGAAAGCGGTGTATTCTGGGACTCAAATATACCAAGGTCCGGTGACGTTTATTCTCTCTAAATCTGGACATATTGCTGGAGTCATTAATCCTCCTGCGGCTAACAAATATGGCTATTGGACCAACTCGACGTGTCCTGCCGATCCTGAGGAGTGGGTGAAGACGGCTACTTCGCACGATGGTTCATGGTGGCCGGAATGGATCAACTGGCTGAAAACCTATTCCGGAGAAATGGTCCCCGCCCTTCAACCTGGCTCGAACGGCGAAGTAATAGAAGACGCTCCCGGAAGCTATGTGAAGGTACGGGCGTTATAAAATAAGAAAAAAGGCAAAAAAATATCCGCCGCATGCTTTCGCATGGGCGGATATTTGATGCTTGTCTATTAACGCTTGCTAAACTGGAAGCGACGGCGAGCCTTAGCGCGGCCATACTTCTTACGTTCAACGATACGAGAGTCGCGACGCAGGAACAGAGCCGTTTTAAGAGGCTTGCGAAGATCCGGCTCGAAATAGGTCAGAGCCTTGGATATGCCGTGCTTAACAGCGCCAGCTTGTCCAGAAAGACCGCCACCGTTTACAAGGCACTCCACGTCGAACTGGTTGGCGCGATCGGCAACCGAGAACGGCTGGTTTACGATCATCTGCAACACGGGGCGAGCGAAATACACTTTAACGTCGCGGCCATTGACGGTGATCTTACCTTTACCGGGCTTGATCCAAACGCGAGCGATCGCGTTCTTACGTTTTCCGGTAGCATATGCGCGACCACGGTCATCGACCTTACGCTCATGCTTCACGGGCATGTCGCTTGTATTGGCAGCAACAACGGCAGGCGCGGCGGTTTCCGCGACAGGAGCCGGAGCTTCCTGTTGAGCTTCCTTTACGGCGGCCTTAATGCTCGACAGCGACTTACGCTTAGTAGTTGTCTTCACGGTCGTAGTAGTAGTTTTCGTCGTTGCCATATCACTTCACCCTTTTGTTCTTAGGATTGCGTGCGGCTATATCAATAGCCTCGGGAGACTGCGCGGCATGAGGATGCGAGGCTCCCTTATAAACCTTCAGATTGCCCATTTGGTGGCGGCCAAGAGGTCCGCGGGGCATCATGCGTTCGACGGCCTTTTCGACCACGCGTTCCGGGAAATGACCGGCGAGGATTTGCGCAGGAGTGCGCGTCTTAATTCCGCCGACATATCCGGTATGATAGTTGAACTCCTTATCCGTCATTTTCTTACCGGTCAGGCGGATTTTTTCCGCATTGACGATAATGACGAAGTCTCCGCAATCGACGGAGGGAGTGAAAGTCGGGCGATGTTTGCCGCGCAGTATCTGCGAGACAACGGCAGCCAAACGGCCAAGGATCACGCCATCAGCGTCGATCACGAACCATTTTTTCTTTTGCTCGCCGGTTTTGAGCGCGAAACTTTTAGTCTGCACGCTACGCTTAGTCAGTCGAATTTTTCCAGCCATAGTTACACCTTGATATATTTTTATCCCGAAAATCGGGGTACGGGTTATTACGAGTTTGGGCGGGCTTGTGTCAATATAAATAAGGGAAACAGCCACAAAAATATGTGTGGTATTATGTTACCGCTTATTTTGCAAAGCCAAGTTTCTTCATAAGCTTAGGAATCCCTATCTTAACGCACATGCGCGCCAGGATAGCTAAATCCAAAGCCCACAGGATCGGTTGGGGATATTCATGATTAAAATTTTCATGAAAATAGCGAATGAACCCCCTCGCCTTCTGTTTTTCCAGGAACTCATTCGTAGTGCTGCTGGTGCCGCCGATATGAGTGACGACGAGGCTGGGCACAAAGTAAATTTCGCCCCCGGATTGGCGGAATCTGTAGCAAAAATCGAGATCCTCGACATGTAGGAAGTGCTTTTCGTTGAATCCGTTGATGTTCCAAAAGCTCTTTGTGGACAGGAACATGAACGCTCCGCTTATGGCGGGCATAGGAACGGTGGTTTCAGGCAAAGGCTCCTCGTGCAGATTGAGCCTGATTTTTGGGAAAAACTTATAGAGGTGCAATGCCTCTATGAAGGCGGTTTTAGGGGTAAGCAAAGCCCTTCTGCATCCTCTCTGATCCTTGCCGTTTCCATCCAGCAAGCGCGCTCCTAGCATGAACGGAGGCTTCAGCTTGGCCTCTTCCGCGTATAATTTCTCAACACCGTCAGGAGGCAGCATGCTGTCGGGATTGAGGAAAAGCAGGAAATTACCTTTCGCGGCTTTGGCTCCAAGGTTGCAGCCCTTAGCGAAGCCTACGTTTCCGTGGCCGGTAATGAATTTCATCTGCGGGGTAGAATCCGCGAGCGCCTTAAGCTTAGCCTCAATTTCGGGGGGATTTCCGTTGTTAACCAGCACCAGCTCCACAGGGACTGTGGAAGCGAGTACGGAAGCTATTAACTTATCGAGAACCGGTCCGGTGTGATAAGTGACGCTGATAACGGAAGTTAGGGTTTCCATTGGCAAAACCACCTTGCTCTGTCCTTGTCTATTGATCTAAAAACTAGGGAGTGTTTCTCCCATGAGATGGATAGCAGTAAAATGATAGTATGTGAACCTCTGGCTTTGAGTGAAGTTAAATTGTTGCGTCCAAAGTTATATCACGACGATCGCGGGTATGTAACCGAGATTGCCCACGACAAACAGCTTGCAGAAGCTGGTATTTTCGTTGGTTTTGTCCAGGAGAACCAAACATACTCGCGTAAAAAGGGAACGGTTCGCGGCCTGCATTTTCAAAAAGGCGCGAACGCTCAAGCGAAACTTATTCGCGTGCTTCGCGGTAAAATATTCGATGTCGCAGTAGATATGCGACCCGATTCTCCGAATTACGGCAAGCACACGAACGCAATCTTGTCCGACGAAGAAGTCGTGCAAATGTATATCCCCGTAGGTTTTGCGCACGGTTTTTGCACCCTGACAGACGATACTGTGGTGCTTTATAAGATGTCTTCTCTATATGCTCCGTCGAGCGAGGGCGGAATTTACTGGAACGATCCTGCCCTTGGCATACAGTGGCCTGTCGATAAAAATGATGCGATATTGTCGGGTAAGGACGAAAAATTGCCGTTGCTAAAAGATGTCTCTCCATTGGTCTGGTGAATAATATGCGCACATTGCTGGTTACGGGCGCTGCTGGTTTTATCGGTTCAGCCCTGTGTCGCTTTTTGCGCGCCTTTGACCATGCGCGAGTTATAGGCATAGACAAAATGTCCTATGCGTCGAGCCGCGAGTCTCTCGACTGTCTATCTGACGACAAAAATTTTCAGCTTGTCGAAGTCGATATATGCGACTCCGGCAAAATGGATGAGATAATCAAGGCTGCGCAGCCCGATGGTATCATGCACCTCGCTGCGGAAACGCACGTCGATCGCTCGATAGACAGCCCTTACGACTTTATCCAGAACAACATAGTCGGAACCTTTTCTCTTTTGGAAGCGACCCGCAAATATCTGGCTTCTACTTCCAAAGAAAAGCGCGAGGGCTTTCGTTTTCTGCATGTTTCCACGGATGAGGTCTATGGATCTCTTGGAGAAACAGGAAGTTTTACCGAAGACACGCAATATTCTCCCAACTCTCCCTACGCTGCAAGCAAGGCCGGAGCCGATCATCTAGCCCGCGCCTGGTACAAAACTTTCGGAGTGCCTGTTGTCATAAGTAATTGCTCAAACAATTACGGTCCGTTCCAATTTCCGGAAAAGCTGATTCCTTTAAGCGTTATGAAAGCTCTTAACGGAGAAAAAATTCCAATATACGGCCAGGGGATCAACGTAAGAGACTGGCTGTTTGTTGACGATCATGCCGAGGCATTATTCCTGGTCCTGCTGCGCGGCAGACTTGGAGAGAAATATAACATCGGCGGAGCGTCCGAGCGCAGAAATATCGATCTTATAAACGACATGTGCGCTGTTCTAGATCGTTTATTGCCAGAGTCTCCGCATTGTCCTCACAGCAAGCTTATAACTTTTGTGAGCGATCGTCCCGGCCACGATGAGCGCTATTCCATGGACTTCAGCAAATTGAAGAACGAGTTGGGCTGGGAGCCTAAAACGAACATATCAACCGGTCTTGAAAAGACGGTGCAGTGGTACATAAACAATCGCAGCTGGTGCGAAAAGATAAAATACAGCGGCGAGAGGCTAGGACAAATCAAATGAAACGCGTAATGTTACTCGGAGCCAAAGGTCAGGTAGGTCAGGCTATTCAACATCAGGAATTGCCGAATGACTGGCAGCTGATGTGCTATGACCATTCCGGTTTGGACATAACGAACCACAGAGCGGTTAGAGCCGTCATTGGCGATATAGAGCCTGATATTATAATAAATCCCGCCGCAATGACGAACGTGGATAAAGCGGAAAAAGATGAAAGCGCCGCGATTGCCATAAACTTTCATGCCGTAGCAAATCTGGCCGCAATATGTTCTGCACGAGACATTCCGTTGATACATTTATCTACGGATTTTGTGTTTGATGGAGAAAGCTCCCGCCCCTATCTGCCAGACGATCAAATGCACCCGATTAATATATACGGGCAAACCAAGATGCTGGGCGAAGAAGCCGTGAGAAATGAGCTTGCATGGCATGTAATTCTGCGCATTTCGTGGGTCTTCAGCGAATTCAGCAATAATCTTCTGACGAATACGCTAAAGCTCATAGACTCGCACGATAAAATCAAAATAGTTACGGACCAGTATAATTGCCCGACTTACGCAAGCGATGTAGCTGCCGCCATAGTCTCTATCTCAAAAGAAGTGATGGCGGGGAAAGCCGATGGTTTTGGAGTTTTCCATTTCTGTGGCGCTCCGCCTGTGCCCAGATATGAATTTGTAGAAGCCGTGATGGCGGCGTATGCTCCATATGCTCCGAAGCTGCCGGAACTTATTCCGGCGCTAAGCTCTGATTTTCCCGGTTTTGCCGCCCGTCCAGCATACTCGGCTCTGGATTGCGCTAAAATCAAGGAGGTCTATAATATAGACCAATCCTCGTGGAAGGACGGCCTTAACAGGGCAATAGATTGCCTTATGCGGCAACGGAAAGCGGACAGAGCGCTATGAGCACGAAAAAAGCTATTATTCTCGCAGGCGGCAGCGGCACAAGATTATACCCTGCCACTCGTGCGATCAGCAAACAGCTGATGCCGGTTTATGACAAGCCGATGATCTATTATCCGTTAAGCACCATGATGCTGTCTGGGATAAGGGATTTTCTGATTATAAGCACTCCACGCGATCTGCCGTTATTTGAAGTGCTGCTCGGAGACGGCTCGCAGTGGGGTTTAAATCTTTCCTATGCCGTACAGGATCAGCCGCGAGGACTCGCCGAAGCGTTTATCATTGGAGAATCTTTTATCGGGAAAGATAACGTCGCCATGATACTTGGCGACAATCTTTATTACGGCCAGGGATTGCGAGATCTTCTGCTTAAAGCTGCTTATAAAGATAAGGGAGCGACGGTTTTTGGTTATCGCGTCGCCTCTCCAGAGCGCTATGGGGTCGTCGCATATGACAACAAGGGCAATCCTACGGATGTTGTCGAGAAACCGGCAGTGCCTCCATCCAGTTGGGCTGTGACGGGAATGTATTTTTACGACAATGACGTCGTTAAAATAGCTAAGGGGTTGGCTCCCTCCGCTCGCGGGGAGATTGAAATAACCGACATAAACAAAGTTTATCTCAAATCCGGAAAAATGGATGTAGTAAGAATGGGCCGAGGCTTTGCCTGGCTTGATACGGGCACGCATGAATCTCTGGCCAGCGCGGGCGAGTTTGTCCGCATTATTGAGCAAAGGCAGGAAGTAAAAATCGGCTGTCCTGAGGAAATAGCGTACGCTCTTGGCTATATAGGGGCGGAACAGGTTTTAAAAATTGCGGAAGAAAGCGGAAAAACATCTTATGCCGCCTATCTACAGCGGCTTGTGGAGGTAAGATAATGGCGTATGCTGTGATTGCTGTCGCTTCTGCGATGTTATGCTGTCTGCTTACATGGCTGATACGCCGAACGCTTATAAATAACTCCCTGCTCGATATTCCGAATGAGCGCAGCATGCACCAAGACCCCGTTCCGAGAGGCGGAGGTTTGGCTATCATGGCGGTCATTATATCGGGAATGGCTTTAGCAATGAACGTTGGAGGCCATGTCTGGCTCATAGTGGCGACTCTGATGCTTATAGCGATATCGTGGCTTGATGACCGCAAGGACGTGCGCGTGGAGCTTCGTCTAGGAGTTCATATACTTGCAGCCGGAATCGGAAGCATGGCTCTACCCATGGATGCAACCATATTCAATGGAATGATACCCTTCTGGCTCGATCGGGCGATTGCCGTATTGGCATGGGCATGGTTTCTGAATTTGTATAATTTCATGGACGGCATCGACGGAATAACCGGAGTGGAGAGCATATCGATCGCTATCGGAGTCGGAGCGGTGCTTTATTTCCTGGGATTTGGCGACATGTTTGATTACACCCTGATATCTGTGATTACAGGAGCATGCATTGGCTTCCTGGTCTTCAACTGGCATCCGGCCAGAATATTTATGGGCGATGTAGGAAGCATTCCGCTTGGATTTCTGACTGGATATCTTTTACTGAAAACCGGCATGCAATATCACTTGATGGCGGCGCTTATTCTTCCTCTATATTATCTTGCGGACAGCGGCATAACCATTGCGCTGCGTTTATTGCGCAAGGAGAAAATCTGGCAAGCTCACCGCCAGCATTTCTACCAGCGGGCCACGCAGTATTTTAAGGAGCATGACAAGACCGTCAAGCTGATAGGACTGGCAAATGCGGCTCTTATAGGAACGGCAATGATATCTATCAACGATCCATGGCCAGGGATATTTCTTGCGGTTATCATCGTTGCTATATTAATAGGAAAGATGCATAAGGTTAGCGGATTAGAGATCGACCAAATTAGAACATGAAACTGCATTTGCCAAAAATGGGAAGCCGCTCTTTCGCCTTCACGCACGACGTGATTATGGCGGCGTTTTCGTTTGTTCTGGCTCTTTACCTAAGGCTTGGAAACAACATTATCACGGTCATCCCTCTGGATGTGATGATGGTGTCTGTGGTGCTGTTTGCGGCTACATGCGCCGCTGTTTTTCTTGCCAGTGGACTTTATCGCGGAGTATGGGCTTTCGCTTCTGTGCGCGATTTAACCGAGATTCTTCGTGCGACTACTATTGCCACGATCCTTTATTTGCTGATCGGATTTTTGTTTACAAGGCTTGAAGGCGTTCCGCGCACTGTTCCTTTTATCGCATGGTTTATTCTGTTGGCTGGTCTGGGAGGCTCGCGCATGGCTTTCCGTTTATTCCGGGAACGCCGCCTAAGCGCGTTGTGGGAGAGATCGGGAGGCGGGCGCGTCAATGTTCTTGTGGTCGGAGCCGGAGACGAAACCGATATTTTCATCCGTGCGGTTAGCAGCAATCCGCAAGCGCCCTATCGTGTAGTTGGCGTCATCGGAGAAAACGACAGAAGAGTTGGCCGTTCCATTCATGGAGTGGAAGTGCTCGGCGTCGTTGACGATCTTCCTTCCATTATAGAAAAGCTGAAGGAACGCGATCGCGGACCAAGCCGTCTTATACTAACGCGCTCTTTGGCGAGATTGAACGGCAAGCTGGTGGAGCAATTGCTGGAACAGGCCCCTGCCCTGGGTCTAAGCCTTTCCCGTCTGCCTGCGTTGACGGAATTGCGCGACGATGTGGCTAATAAATCGGCAGTGCACGATCAACCTATAGCGCTTGAAGATTTACTAGGCCGTCCTGAAATTGTTCTTAATCGAGACGAGATATCCAAGCTTGTAACAGGACGCCGTATTCTGGTTACAGGGGCTGGCGGGAGTATCGGTTCTGAAATTGTGCGTCAAATTGCGGCGCTTTCTCCAAGCCACATTACGCTTTTGGAAATAAGCGAATTCAATCTGTACCGTATTGAACTTGAGGTAACTGAAACCGTCCCGTACATACCCGTCTGCGCAGTGATCGCCGACGTGAGAGACGCTCCTCGCATGGCGCAGATATTCCGCGAGAACAAGCCGGATCTGGTCTTCCACGCCGCCGCGATCAAGCACGTTCCTATTGCCGAGAACAATGCGCGTGAAGCTATTTTGACCAATGTGATCGGAACTCGGGTTGTGGCCGACTGCGCCGCAAAGTCCGGCGTGATCGCTATGGTGCAGATATCGACCGATAAAGCCGTTCATCCATGCAACGTGATGGGCGCTACCAAGCGGCTTGCTGAGATGTACTGTCAGGCGCTCGATCTTGTTTCCCAGCAATCCAGATTCATAACCGTGCGCTTCGGTAATGTGCTTGGATCGACAGGATCTGTGGTTCCTCGTTTTCAGGAGCAAATGGCAAAGGGTGGTCCTATAACCGTTACTCACCCGGATATAACTCGCTATTTCATGACTATTCGCGAAGCTGTAGAGCTTGTGATGCAGGCGTCTGCTTTGGGAATTCGCCCGGGAGATCAGCGCGGCAAAGTGCTGGTGCTTGACATGGGCCAACCGGTAAAAATCGCCGACCTTGCGCGTCAAATGATCCGCCTTGCCGGATTGCGCCCCGGAGACGATATCCAAATATCCTACACAGGTCTGCGCCCCGGAGAAAAATTGCATGAGGAGCTGTTCTCTTCGGAAGAGGAGCTTATGCCATCCGATGCGGATGGCGTTCGTCTGGCAAAATCAAAGACGGTAGAGCTGGACCAGTTACAGCAATCGCTAAACAACTTCGCAATTCAGTTGCAGGCTGGCATAGCGGAAACTGCGGCAATATCCAGACTGTCCGACCTGGTCCCCGAGTTTAACCACGCCGTTTCCGCATAAAAAACTATTCTGTCTGCTTCAGCAGAGTCTGCGGATCGACCGGTTTTCCATTTAGACGAGTTTCAAAGTGAAGTTGCGGAGAAGCGACTCCTCCGCTGGTGCCGACTGTTCCGATCATATCTCCACCGGCGACCACAGCGTCACGGCTTACAAGCATGCGATCAAGATGAGTATATGCTGTGACCCAGCCGCCCTCATGCCTGATGAGAATGAGATTTCCGAATCCCTTCATGTCGTTTCCTGAATATACGACGATGCCTCCCGCAGCAGCCACGACAGAAGCTCCTTTAGGAGCGCCGATATTTATACCATCGTTGCTCAACCCGTCGCTTTTAGATCCAAAACTCGAAACGATAGGTCCCTGCACAGGAGGGGTAGCCACGAAAGAGGATGCGGCAAGAACCTCATTCCCCGTAGCTTTCTCGGTGGACTTTAACGCAGCGACAGCTGCGCTCTTGCTTTTAGCAACCGTAGTCGTCAAAGGCTGAGGCTTCAGAGGTTCCGGCGCAAGCGAAGGCGGAGTCGCCTGCGATAGCGGAGCGGAAGAAACAGGCTTGCTCGATATAGGTTCCAGAGGAACCGTCTCAATCGAGCCAAGAGGAGCAGCCGAAGGAACCTTAGGAGCGCCACCTCTTTTCAAAGGAAGAGTCAACCGTCCTCCGACAGGAAGGGTATAAGGAGATTTTAGATCGTTCATAGCGATAAGATCGCGCATGGACACGCTATGTTTGCGAGCCAGCGAATAGACATTATCGCCCTGCTCGATAGTAATTTCCTCTCCGGCCATAAGAGTGTTCTTATCGACCATTCCCCCTTCGGGTTGGCGCCAGAAAGTGCATGAAGTCAGAAAAAGCAATGCTACTATGACTGCAATATTATTAAATCTGTGATCCATTTTCTTTCCGTTCAAGTTACTTTGCCTGCGCTTCTATTTTTTCCAAGCCGCCCATATAAGGACGCAAAGCTGCCGGAATAGAGATCGATCCATCCGGGTTCTGATAATTTTCCATGACCGCTATCAAAGCGCGACCTATCGCTATGCCGGAGCCATTGAGAGTGTGCACGAACTCCGTATTTTTCTCTCCTGCCGCACGGCAACGAGCCTGCATGCGCCGGGCCTGGAAATCCCAGCAGTTAGAGCAGCTGGAGATTTCCCGATACATATTCTGCCCAGGCAGGAAGACTTCGATGTCATAAGTCTTTCGAGCGGAAAAACCCATATCTCCTGCGCAAAGAGTGATTGTGCGGAACGGAAGCTCCAACCGCTTGAGGACAGTCTCAGCGCAGGAAGTCATACGCTCGTGCTCCTCGAGCGATTTATCCGGGGCCACGATGCTGACCAGCTCCACCTTATAGAACTGATGCTGGCGCAACATTCCGCGAGTATCTTTTCCGGCGGATCCTGCCTCTGACCTAAAGCAAGGAGTCCTTGCCGTGACGCGAATAGGCAGCTCATCCCGGTTAAGGATCATGCCGTTCACCATATTGGTCAAAGGCACCTCTGCGGTCGGAATAAGCCACAATCCAACGGTAGTCTGAAATAAATCTTCAGCGAACTTAGGCAGATTTCCAGTGCCATAAGCAATTTCATCGCGCACCATAAGCGGCGGAGAAATTTCCGTATAGCCGAATTCCGTCGTGTGCAGATTCAGCATGAAGTCGCCCAAAGCGCGCTCCAGCCTCGCCAGCGGTCCGCGCAGCAAAGTGAACCTTGCGCCGGACAGTTTTGCAGCCGTCGGAATATCCATAAGTCCCAGAGCTTCTCCTAATTCAAAATGCTGTTTGGGATTATCGATTTTCTTAGGCTCACCTATGCGGCGGACTTCTTTATTGTCATTTTCGTCCTTGCCGTCTGGAACATCGGGTCCGGGCATATTGGGCAGTCTTGAGAGTTGATCGTCCAGTTTTGATCCAAGCTCCCGCTCCTTTTCCTCAAGAGCGGCCAGGTTGTCTTTCATGGACGCGACTTCTTTCATAATAGCGTCAACATTATCGCCTTTGCGTTTAGCCTCGCCTATCTGTTTAGACAGATCGTTACGCTTAGCCTGAATTTCCTGCATAGCCGTCTGGGTAAAGCGACGCTCTCCGTCCAGCGAGATTAAAGCCGAGGCGGCAGGAGGCAGTCCCCTGCGCTTCAAAGCGTTATCGAAAGCTTCCGGGCATTCGCGGATAAAACGTAGGTCGTGCATGGCAGATTCCTGAAACAAACAAAGAAGGCCCTAAAATAACACTCTTTTACGTTATTGGTCCATCTTTCTTGCCGCTATCTTCCATCCATTTTGCCGCCAGCACCGAAAATTCGTAAAGCAGCATCAACGGCAGGGCCAGGCTTATCTGGCTTATGACGTCTGGAGGGGTAAGAACGGCGGCGACTATAAAAATTATAACAATGGCATAGCGGCGGAATTTAGACAGCTGAGCGGCTGAAACCGCCCCGATTCTGGCCAGAAGCACAAGAACCACAGGCA
>JAQUWX010000071.1 GCA_028692635.1 Alphaproteobacteria bacterium | reverse complement strand
CAAGGAATACGACCCCCGGCATGCCTTGGCTGTAGGGGCTTCCTCCCGCTCCAAAGCCGGAGCGGCGATTCTTTATTGGGCCCATATCGTTAAGAAGAACTCCTGCTGCGTTTTTATTCGCACAATTAGGGTGCGCTGGTTTTTGTTTTTCCCGGTTAATGTCTATAGCGTTGAAGGGAATTCCTTCAATTATATCGGGACCATAAGGGCCATTTCGGGAAAATATGCTAGGTGGCGCAGGTTCGCTGTCGCTGCGGTTTCCTCGAGCGGTTATATCGCCAAATTTTGAGGGTTCGCCAGAATTGCCCACTGTAACCGGCACAGAAGAAACAACGGAGGTTTGGGCTGTGACGATCTCTCCTGATTCGCCATCGCAGGCGGTTCCTGGTTCGCCTCCGCCGACAATAAGAACTCTGACTAATAAAGGACAATTAGAAGAGGTTCCTTCGGGCGGGACAAAAATTCCATCATGGGTAAAAGTCTGGCTGCCGAAAACAAGGGGGCATCCATCTTGAGTGTGATTGCCTTTATAAAACCAGGCTTTCAACTTTTCTGACTCATAGAAATAAAAAGCAAAGCTTACAGTGATAACTGCTGCGATAAGCGTAAATTTCCATTTAAGGATTCTTTTCATCGTATCTCTGATAATTATTGCTGTGATTGCGCCTATCCGTATCGCATGATAAATCCTTGAATGGCGCAAAACAATCTCTAACCGTAAGCGAGCATTAATCGTGGCAGAGCTTCCTGCATCAGTAAAAAATAAGCTGTTTTTGCAGGATGCTTTAGTCGCTTGCTTGATATTTGGCGCCGCATCTCTTTTGTTCATATATCAGAACGAATTTAGAATAGGATTCCATGTCGATGAAAAACCTAAAATTATAGAGGCTATTAGCGGGAACTACTACTTCGCGCATCCTTTGTTTTTGCCGCGTGCGATGCGCATCTTTGTTTTACTGACTCAGTCAGCTTCCGAATATAGCGTGGCTTTCTATGGGCGATTGATATCGGCTCTGATGGGCGCGGTCGGCGTCGCCGCTGTTTTTATTATGTCTAAAAAATCTTTGGGTTCTTTTATTTCTGCTCTGATCGCTTTGACTGTGGCGGCGTCGCCTTTGCTCGCAATACATGCACACTATATCAAAGAAGACGCTGCGTTGTTTGGGTTTTGCGCTCTTGCGTCTATTGCTCTTTGCCGACTGTTTAATGATAGAGGTTGGCGCGCTGTTCTGTTGGCTGGCGTGGCTGTCGGTTTTGTTGCGGCAAGTAAACTTGTCGGTATCGTTCTGGTTCTGATTTATGCCATTACCGTATTGTGTCAGAAAGAATGTCCTAAAGGAAAACTGCTGAAGTTGCTTGTTCCTGTTTTGGGCGTGGCGGCAATCGTTTTTGCTTTTATCAATTTTCCTGCGTTCTTTAATCTGGACGCTGTGATTAGAGATCAGGAATTTGCTTTCTGGAGCGCTACTAACGGTTATCCTCATTCGGTTTATCATTCGTTTGATTTCTATATCGATCACAGCTTTATCCCGGATTTGGGGTTCCTGTTTTGCTTTCTTGCAGCGGCAGGTTTGGCTTTGTTGATTTTTAAATGGCGGCAGTTGTTGCCTTTGCAACGCTTTCTGACTGTCTATTTTATTTTTTATTTTACGATGATCTCTGTTTCGCCATATAGGAACTGGCCGGATTATGGGCGTATGACTTTACCTCTTCTGGTCCCCATGGCTTATTTTGTGGGATATAGTTTGAAGCAAGCTTCATTGGTCCTGGCCGGTAAGTGTGGACGATGGGGGCGGGCGGTTTCGTCCGTCGTTCCTGCCGTTTTGTTTTTCTCTCTTGTGCCGGTGGGTTGGGATACTCTGCAAATTTTGCATGACTTTAAGGACGATACGCGAATTGCTTTGATGAAGATGATGGGGGAAAAACAAAAATACGCAATCGCTGAAGATTTGGTGACATTGGTTGGACGAGGATTTTCTCCTATTTTTTGTTCCGCTCATTCTCCTGCTCTGAAAGACGGGCGCTATCTTGTTACCAGCAGCTTTGCCGACGATCAAATAGCATATGGCAATTCTTATGCGCCGGAGAAAAATGTTGTGGCAAAAATAATGTGGCCGAAATATCAGCAATTATTGCAAACCCCATATTGTGAAATACGTCCGCATTATCGCTCTTATGCCTTTAGTAATCCGACTTTGCGCGTGTTCAGTCTTATGGCGATTAATCAGGGAATAAAAGCCGATCCTGCGACTAACGGTCGGCCATGTTCAGCAGAGATTATTGCTCAATTGCCTGCGACAGAAGGATATAATTTAGCATGGTCTCCTTTGACAGAAGAGGAACAACATTTCTTTTGCTGGCGGGCGACTTTGTTCGATAGCTCGTTATTGGAGCGTTATCGGGCTAGATAGGACAGAATTCTGTCCACAATCTCGCTCAATGTTTCCTTGCTTGGATCAACGGACAGGGCAGGGTGCGGCGGCGGTTCATAAGGACTGTTTACGCCGGACATATTAGGTAGATTTCCCGCTCGCGCTTTTTTGTAAAGCCCCTTTACGTCGCGCTTTTCACATTCTTCCAGCGGAGTGCTGACATAGATCTCAATAAAGTTTTCAGAGCCTATCAGTTCTAGGGCGGCTTCTCGTTCCTGGCAAAACGGGGAGATGAAGGCTGTAATCACGATAAGGCCGGCATCGAACATCAATTTGGCTACTTCGGAAACGCGCCTGATATTCTCGACGCGATCGGCAACGGTAAATCCTAAATCCTTGTTTAGTCCCTGGCGGATATTATCTCCATCTAAAATATAGGTGCGATATCCTTCGGAGTGTAAGGCTATTTCCAACGCATTCGCGATAGCCGATTTGCCCGAACCAGAAAGACCGGTGAACCAGATCACTTTGCTTTTGTGTCCGTTGAGCCGTTCGCGTTTTGATCGATCAATGGAAAAATTTTGACTGTGTAGATTTTCAGAACGATACAAACTGTAGCAAATAAGTCCTGCCGCAACTGTGGCTCGAGAAAATCGATCTATAAGAATAAAAGAGCCTAGAGTCTTTGAGTTTTCAAATGCGTCGAATGCTATCGGTTTGCTTACCGCAAGTTTACAGGTTGCTATGTCGTTAAGCTCTAACGATGTCGCTGCTTTTTGAGATAGGTTGTCTATATCAAGCTTGTGTTTTATCGATGTGATCGACGCTGTAGTTTCCTGCGAGGCTATCTTGAGATCGTAGGAGCGACCTGCCACTCCGGCTTCTTCGTTCATCCAGATAAGAGTCGCTTTAAATTGAGTTGTCGTATTTAAGGGCTGCTCGGATAGACTGAAAACATCGCCGCGAGACGCGTCTATTTCTCGATCTAACGTTAAGGTGACGGCCTTGCCTTCTTCGGCATCCGGTCTGTCGCCGTCCATCGTGACTATTCTCGCTATTTTTGCTTTTTGGCCGGAGAGAGCTACGCATATTTCATCGCCGACTTTGATTTTCCCTTCGGCTATTGTGCCTGCAAATCCTCGGAAGTTCGCGTCCGGGCGACAAACGCTTTGTATCGGGAAGATAAAGCTATTGGATCGAGATGGAGTTATTTTTACCGTTTCCAGATAATCCATCAGGGTAGGGCCCTTGTGCCAGGGCATGCTCTCCGATGGCTGCGTTATGTTTTCTCCTTTTAGCGCAGATAAAGGTATCGTCGCGATGCTTTCAAAATTTAGGTTTTGCGCATATTTTTTAAAAGCTTCGCAGATGAGTGAAAATGTTTTCTCGTTATAGCAAACGAGATCCATTTTATTTACAGCCAACGCTATGTGCCGGATGCCCATCAGAGATGCCAGATAGGCGTGTCTGCGCGTTTGGACGGTTATGCCTTTGCTTGCGTCAACTAAAATTACTGCAACGTCGGCTATTGATGCGCCCGTGACCATGTTGCGCGTGTATTGTTCATGCCCCGGCGTGTCTAAGACGATGAAACGGCGCCGCGCCGTAGCGAAAAAACGATGCGCGACGTCAATCGTGATTTTTTGCTCTCTCTCGGCCATCAGCCCGTCAACCAAAAGGGCAAAATCAATTTCTTTTTGTTGCGTGCCATGCTTGAGAGAATCCTGGCGTAGCGCATTTAGCTGATCGTCAAGAATTTGTTGGGATTCCCATAGCAGCCGCCCAATGAGAGTGCTTTTTCCGTCGTCAACGCTGCCGCAAGTTATAAAGCGCAGTAAATCTACGCTCTGTTGCCGATCGAGATATTCTTGCAAAGAATGCATTAGAAATAGCCCTCTTGCTTCTTTTTCTCCATGGAACCGGATGTGTCCATGTCTATTGCTCGGCCTTGCCGTTCGGAAAACCGCGAGGCAAGCAATTCTGCTATTATGTCGGCAACTGTTTTTGCTTCGGATTCAATGGCTCCGGTTAAAGGATAGCAGCCCAGCGTGCGGAAACGCACTTTGCGGCGCTCAATTTGTTCATGGGGCAGGAGACGCATTCGATCGTCGTCAATCATCAGGATCAGGCCATCTCTTATGACAACGGGTCTTTCTTTGGTAAAGTACAGTGGCACAACCGGTATATTTTCACGATATATATATTGCCATACATCAAGCTCTGTCCAATTGGAAAGCGGAAAGACGCGAAGAGTTTCTCCTTTCCGTTTAGTGGTATTGTATGTATTCCAAAGTTCTGGCCTTTGGTTTTTAGGGTCCCACCTGTGTGTGGCAGAGCGAAGAGAAAAGATGCGCTCTTTGGCTCTCGACTTTTCTTCGTCGCGCCGAGCGCCTCCAAAAATAACGTCGAAGCCTCCTTTATCAATGGCCTGCTTTAGGCCCTCGGTTTTTGTAATATCTGTATGCAGGGCAGAGCCGTGATCAAACGGGTTTATGTTCTTCTTTATGGCGTCAGGATTGATATGCACCAAAAGTTCCATCCCGATTTTTTGAACCATGTAATCTCGGAAAAGATACATTTCCTGGAATTTCCAGCGCGTATCCACATGAAGCAGAGGAAACGGCGGGAGCGATGGAAAAAATGCTTTGCGCGCCAGATGCAGCATGACAGAGCTGTCTTTGCCGCCGGAATAAAGCATTACAGGGTTTTCTGCGCCAGCCACCGCTTCTCGTAAGATGAAGATGCTTTCGGATTCTAAACGGTCAAGGTACGACATTATCGCGCTGCGTGGCGGCTTATCGGGGCCAAAGAGATTGTTTGCGATCATTGTCTTAATTTGATTTTGCGGTTGAGAAACAAAGAAAAGTTAATGGCAAATGTGTATAAACACAAGGTTGTTGAGCCAAAAATGCAAAATACGATAAAAAAGGAATCTCATGAAAACAAGGAGATGAAGGCGATGCTTAAATGTTTAGGTGATGGAGTTATCCAATAACGCTCGGTAGATGCCCATGGCCTCTTCTTTTAGCGGCGCGGAATAGTTCGGTAATTCAAATTGTCTCGGTGCGCGATATTTTTCAGCCTGGCTGAGAAGTTTTTCAGTTTGCGAAATCATCAAAATATCTGCGAGCTTTTCAAGCTCTCGCTTTGGATCGGCGCAGCACTTTTCATAAGAAAAGAAAAACATGTTTTTCTGTTTGTTTTCCAGTAAATGCCGAAAGGCGGCGATCCAGTAAGATAACCAAAAATTAGCTGTGTTCGGCGAAAAAGGCGACGCGTCTAACCAGCCATCGAAATTAATCGGTCGCAGCGTTTTGCCAAATTCGTAATGGCCTAGATGCTCCATGTAACGCTGGGAAAAGGGCTGCTCTTTATGCAATTGCTCAAAGCGAACATGCATGCGTTGTAAAGAGTCTGCGTGCGCAAAAGGCTGACGGAACGGGACGAATATTGTCCCATCCGGGAACATTTTCGCCAGCGTTTTTATCCTGATAATATTAGCGTTGTTTTTCGATATGTAACGCGCCGAATTATTGTTTGGGCGACGGAGAGCTATGATTTTTCTTATGTGATTGCGAAAAAACGATTCAAAAGCGCGATTGTCATCCTCCTGCGGCCAGACTGAAAACGATTTTGATTTGTATCTTTTCGGCCAGAAGGCTCGCCATAGAATTTCTTCGAAAGCTTCGGGGCTGTCATACCCAATCTTTATTCCATCTTCATGTGCGCGTTCGCGAAGATGCGCAGTTTTTCTGAATTTCGCGGAAATTTTGTCCCACCACATCGGGCACAAAAGAAACGGCATGTCGCGATATGTATGCGAAGCAAATTCAGGAAGCTCCGATAGCGTTTCTAAAAGCAATGTAGTTCCGGCGCGTGGCAGAGAAGCAATGAAAACAGGCTTGCTTATGTTTACATTGCGAATGCGTTTGGAAAATAGAGCATCCTCTATATCGGCAACGGCGCGCTGAATTCCGGGAGCGGCAAAGGCCGCTTCGTGAAGCAGTCGATCAAGCGCGGTATAATCGACATTAAAATCAGTCATCTTTGTCTTTTCGGAATTTTAGATCTATCAACTTTTTTATGGGGTACCAGATAATGCCGACGATGCTTATGAGAACCGTAGAACCAAGCGCAATGACCGATCCTATGGCAGACAATCCCGCTCCTGGGCCCATATAGGCTTGCGCAGAAGATGGCAGCATTCCAACGGCTATGATCGCTGCTGTTAAAATTGCAAAGCGTATTTGTTTTTTCTTTATCATTTTACGACATTAGCGGAAAAACTCGGTTTTTGCACATAAAGAACTCCGTAATTTCGAAACAGCGCCGCTTTCGACTGAAACTTCGTGTCTGAGGCATAGGCTGGGGCTGCGTGGAGATCGTGAAGGCTGGTTATCTTGGCCAAAATTGAGCTGTCGCTTAAACGGACCTCATAGGCCAAGCCTTCATCGGAAAACGAAACTAGCGCTCGTTGACGATCTGCCGATATATCAACATAGCCGCTTAGATGCGAAAACAATACCGGCTGGCCTTTGCGCGGGAAGATGGTGCGCTCTTCTCCTGTCGCTAAATCAACCTGTAGGAGACGCGATGGGCCGCCGTCGTAATCGCTTCCCAGGTTATCGAACATAAGGATTTTAGATCCTTCAAGCGGCTGAACCGAATGCTGGCGCATCCATGTTCCTCGGAACAGTCTTTTAAATTTTTTGCTGTCCTTGCCTATGATGCCTATGGCGTTTATGTCGCGCAGAGAGACTATGAAATCTCCAGTTTCGACTCCTTGAAGAGCAGAAGCCATGTCTGCTGGCGCTCTTTTGACAGAATTAAGATGCAGCGGAAGGCAGGGATTAGGAGACTGATACAACAGGCCGCGATATGGCGAGTTTATAAAGGCATTCAAAAGATCGATCTGATCGATAGTTTTACCGCTTCCGTTGACGATGTTAATTGTTTCGCTGAGCATTCCCATGGGACCGCATTTCAGAACGAAACGAAGATCTTTATAAATTTTTATCGATTGCTGACTTGCGGTAATTTTCATGCTGGGTCCGATAATTTCGTCGTCATCGACAAGCGCGGGCCAATGGTGGCCATAGTCGCCTCGCACCCATAGGGGATTTCCATCCGGACTAATTCGCGCAATGCCTCCGGCTCCGGGAAAGGTTCCTAGGAATTCAAAGGTTACCAATAGATCTCCATTTGAAAATCTTTGGACTCCGTGGACGCGGGCCTGTTTTGCAAAATCAAAGAACGCCGATTCATAGGGCAGATCCACGATCTTTTTCGCTTTGGCAATTTCTTCCGGAAGATAGGGATAGGCATGCGCGACTTTGCCGTCACGCGCAAATTCAACTGCGATGCAGCCATGTTTCGGGCACAAATCCAAAAAGTAATTTGGCCCTCCGATCATGAGAAAACGTTCGTCCCCTGATGGTAATTTGAAGGATTGAACCCTGTCGTCTTTTAAAGATTTTAAATCATAGGCTGAGG
>JAQUWX010000070.1 GCA_028692635.1 Alphaproteobacteria bacterium | reverse complement strand
GCTGTTTATATTCGATGAAACAAAAGGGTGCACAATGATCTTTCCAAAAGAATACGGAGAAGACATCCTAAAAATTACAAAACCTATTTGGGAGTCCGACCTACCGGAACATTTGCGCCTTTATAACCTGTGCCTGTCATTGAACTATACACAGGGAGTGCTTTTAAGCGGATTAATAAGAGCGCGTATCGGAAATAAAGTTTACGGAGGTCCCTTTAAAGGGATGACTCTTATCCCGGAAGCGATGAATAATCTCTATGCTCCGTCTTTGCTTGGCACATATGAACATGAACTGCATGAAATCGTTGAGCGCATAATCGCCACTCCTTATAAGCAAATTTTGAATATAGGGTGCTCGTTTGGGTATTATTCTATCGGGCTGGCCCTCAGAATGCCCAATACAAAAATATATTCGTTCGACATAGACCCATCTGCCCGCGAAAAGTGCCTTAAGATGGCATCTGTAAACGGAGTAACCGATCAAGTCGTTATCAACGGCCTTTTCCCCGGCGAGGATTTTGCAAAATATGCAGGATCAGAAACTCTGGTTCTCATGGACATCGAGGGAGCTGAGACAGAATTGTTAAACCCAGAATTATATCCGGCACTGAAGGGTATGGATGTCTTGATCGAGCTGCACGATTGCATCGCGCCTAATATATCAAAAATAATTACTGAACGATTTTCCGCCACGCATAATATTGAAATAGTTAAAAATCGCCCCAAGGCTTTCCCTTTGCACGAAATTTTCGGTGAATATCAATATATTGAGCATATGGACGGTATGATTGCCACCTGGGAAGGCCGAGTCGGACCTACCCCTTGGGCGTTCATGACAAGAAAAAAATAAAAAAGAACAAAAATAGAACTTGCAAAGGGTATTGTTAATGTTGTATGAGAACAAATCATAAACACCATCTTGCTTTTTCCAGAATCTAGCTACAATCTGTCAGCCCAATCCAAGGAGATAAAATATGAGCGCTCAGAGTCGTAACAGTACCCTTCATGTAGTCGGCAAAGATAAGGAAAAGACCAGTAACGCCGGCACCTCTCCTAAAGACCCTGAGCGTCAAAAAGCGCTAGATGCCGCGCTGAGCCAGATTGAACGCGCTTTTGGCAAAGGCTCGGTTATGCGCCTCGGCACACATGAGAATGTCGGCGAAATAGATGTGCTTTCTACGGGATCGCTGGGCCTCGATATTGCTCTTGGCATAGGCGGACTTCCAAAGGGGAGAATTATCGAAATCTATGGACCAGAAAGCTCTGGAAAGACCACTCTGGCCCTGCACGCAATAGCGCAGGCGCAGAAGATCGGCGGAACTTGCGCCTTTATTGATGCGGAACATGCTCTCGACCCTGGATACGCTCGTAAATTAGGCGTCAAAGTCGATGATCTGTTGATATCACAACCTGACGCAGGGGAGCAGGCCTTAGAAATTGCCGATACTCTCGTTCGCTCCGGCGCAATTGACGTGCTGGTGGTGGATTCCGTGGCAGCATTGGTTCCCCGCGCCGAACTTGAAGGCGAAATGGGCGACAGCCACGTCGGATTACAGGCGCGCTTGATGAGCCAGGCTTTGCGCAAATTGACCGGATCTATATCAAAATCAAAATGCATGGTTATCTTCATAAATCAGATACGCCTCAAAATAGGCGTTATGTTTGGCAATCCAGAAACCACGACCGGCGGGAATGCGCTTAAATTCTATGCTTCCGTAAGGCTGGATATCCGCCGCATCGGCGCTATCAAGGACCGCGAAACCGTTGTCGGAAACCAAACCAGAGTTAAGGTCGTGAAAAACAAGATGGCCCCTCCCTTCCGCGTAGTCGAATTTGACATCATGTACGGCGAAGGAATATCCAAAGTCGGAGAATTGATCGATCTTGGCTCACAAGCCGGAGTTGTAGAAAAATCTGGCGCCTGGTTTGCCTATGACGGGCAACGCATCGGCCAGGGCCGGGAAAATGCCAAGCAGTTCCTGCGCGACAACCCGGAAATGGCAGCCTCTATTGAGGCTAAAATTCGGAGCAATGCGGGATTGGTGGCAGATGCCATGATGGATGGCCCGGACACTGCTCCTGAAGCCATAGAGGAATAAAAATCTGGAACCGCGAAACGCAGGCTCATTCTTTCTACCTTATGGTTAAAGGAATGGGCTTGTTTTTCCCCTGTTTTTGCAGGGTTATAATGATCAATATCCCATCATTTATTGCTCGGAAATTCAGCGCTCGTTAACCATTGTGATGTTAACTGGATGTGAGGTTCGGATTTTTATATTTTATTGGTCTGTTTTACGTATGAATTGTGTATAACATTTAGAATCTTAATTTTATTCCGGCAGGGTTATAGACATGCTGTTTTCACGCCGTAGCAAAGAGCAAAAAGAAGCCCAGGCCCCTAAAGGCAGCTCGGTTATGGGTTTCATGTTTAATCCAGAAATTGGAAAAGACATAAAGCCTATTGGCGAAAGCATAAGCATGTTCGTCCGCACCATCGGACTTATTTTCGCTTCAAACGGCCTATTTCCACGTAATCATCCCGCTTTAATGAACGAACCCGGCGCCCGACTCACAATGGGAGAAATAATCTCCACATCATATAAGGGGATAAACTTCACGCGCGAAGGAATGCCAAAAGCAATTCTATTCTTCGCTGTCGTTGGCTGTTTGGTATTTTCAGCGCTGGCCATAATAACCGCGCTACTTTTGGCATTTACAGGAACCGCTTATGCCGCTGAACCTGGGGCATCCTCATCTGGTGGCATTTTCCAAGCCCCCTCACCTGAAACCGATCTTGCTCTGCAATGGATTGACTATCTATTTAAGGGGGGAACAATAACATTTGCTGGAGATAAGATACAACAATCGCAAACTATAGCGGAGGCATTGCGTGTCGCCCTTGCCATTTACAGCAATGCTATACTCGTCATGGGCAGTATTATTTTGATGTATCATCTACTTGCTATGGTAGCAGAAACAGCACATAGCGGAGTTCCTCTTGGTCGCCGTGCCAGCCAAGTATGGGCTCCTATACGCCTCGTAGTCGCTATCGCGCTTCTGGTGCCGATGTCTGGGCAACTGAATGTTGGCCAATCAATAATGATTCAAACCGCCAAATGGGGTTCTGGACTCGCCAGCAATACTTGGTCTGTATTTCTGAATACAGCAAAGGATAAAATGAGGGAAACGAAAGAACCTAAACTCCCTCTGGTTGAAAAAGTCGTCGAGGATTTGCTGGTTATGAAGGCATGCACCTATGCGTATAATAACTTACTTTCTACAAGTGGAAACATTGCAACCGTGGGCGCAGTTGCTGTTACAGGAGGGTGGCTTATTGCTGGACTCGTAATGGCGGCATTTCCCCCTTTGCTCATTGGGCTAGTGGTCGCGGCTACTGTCTTTACCCTATATACATTGTGGGATAGGTATAGAGTTGGATATTCCAGTGGTGAAGAAAATAGTGACCGTGTAGGAAAATTTGGAAATCCAACCAGGGCTATGTGCGGCTCTTTCTCCGTGCCCATGGGCAAGAAAATCCAGTATCAGCCTTCTTATGCAAATGGCCTTTATGAGGCTAACTGGAATATCATAGACGGAATAGCAAAAGATGAAGGGGACAGCAATCCATTCAATGTTGCCGCAAAGAAAGTTATAATTTACACACTCGGCGTCAATGCAATAAACAGCAGTAATACGGAAGTTTTCCCCAGCAAGGAGGATCTAAAAACTGCTACTGACTATTATAGAGCGCGCCTCAAGGAGGCAATGGATGCAGCACAAAGTGCAATGGATAATGATAAGAGTTTTGATAAAGTAGTAGAGTATTCAACGAAAGACGGCTGGGTTTCAGCCGGATCATGGTTTAACACTATATCGCGCTTGCAAATGAACCTAGCGGAAGTAGTTGAAGGTTCTTTGCCCAAAACTCTCTCCCCCTTGGATAGCAATTCCGAATTAAATAATGGCACCGCAACCACTCTGGACAACGTCGCGCATAAAACCGGCTATTTATCAACCGTAAAAAAAGCTCTTAATCTGTACTTGAACGCATTAAGATCCGGCCCTGCCATGGAATTATCGGAAGATGGGATTCTTGCACAGAAAGGGTCGGCGGCATCTGCGGCAAGCGCAGGATTTGATCCCGATGCCGAGCCCTCATCAGGAGCTGGATCTAGTGTTATTAACGGTTTTCTGACATTCCTAGATTGGGCAGGAAGACTTTTCGGCGTTTGGCCCGACACGCAAGCCAACTGCATGAACGGAGATGCTTCAGCAACAAGCACCGGAGCGGAAGCAAATACTCAAAACTGCGTTCTGTGGCCCCTTAAAACTGCTAATCCACTAGCTGAGCTTACCTGGATAGGACATAACAATCTCAGACTTGGATTTGAGCTACTCTTTTACGGAATGATAACAAAAACTGCTGGCCTAGTTGCCGGACTTGTTGCTGGATTCATTGGTGGGACTGCGGTTGAGCCAGGCTTAGGGACAGCTGTGTTCGCTGTGGGTGGAGCATTGATAGGCGCCGGACTCCAAGCAGTTGCAGGACTAATTATAACATTCGGCTTCATTTTTATCTTTACTGGAGTCATGATTGGCTTCGTACTTCCAATGGTGCCTTTTGTACGCTTTTTCTTTAATATTATGACGTGGTTGATAGTTTTGTTTGAAGCCGTTGTGTCGATGCCTCTGTTTGCACTGGCGCACCTGAATCCTAATGGCGAGGGTTTGCCGGGAGATATGGCAAGACAGGGTTACTTTTTCATATTCTCTATTCTGCTACGACCGGTGTTGATGGTTTTCGGATTAGTTGCCGGACTATTGCTATTCTTTATATCCATCACGTTCTTAAATAAGATGTTTTATATAGCCACAATCGGCACTGGGGCATCTCTTGGCGGATTTGGCACTCTTGCAAAATTTCTTTTTTCCATCATGTATATGGTATTGGCATATATTTGCGCCAACACTTGCTTTAAAGCCATAAGCCACTTCCCGGATCACGCCCTTAACTGGATGAATGCGAGAGGCCCGAGCACAAAGGATCTTGGCGATCAAAGCACCTTCCAGACCGTTATGACCGCTTCTGCTGGATATATTGCCGACAAGGGGCTTGGTAAGCTGCCGGGCGCTTTTGACGGCATGGCCAAGGCAGGGGCTGACGCAGCGGCGAAAATGAAAATGAAGAAACAAGGTCCTGGCTTGGAAGGAAACAACGCATCTCATAACCCATAGGCAGAGGCAGCTATTCTACCTTACCCCACAGCAGGTGGTCGGACCATTTGTTGTTGATCTTTAGGTATGATCTGGCGAGACCTTCCTCGTTAAAGCCAAGCTTTCTAAGCAGTCGGCTGCTTGGCTCGTTTTCAGGAAGGCAGCTTGCTTCAAGGCGGTGCAGTTTTAGCTCCTTAAAGGCAAAGTCACACACTAATCCTGCCGCTTCTGTCATATAACCCTGCCCGGCATAGGGTTCCCCTATCCAATATCCCAGCGTTCCTTTTTGGCTGATACCACGAACTACATCGCTAAGGGCTATGCCCCCAACAACTGGCAATAAAGCGTAGTTTTCCGGGCCGTCATTTCCTCGCATCCGCAGGCATATCTGAAAAGCGTATCCTTTGCCCTCTCGCCACTCACGCCATTGTCTGCGTAGTTGATTGCCAAAGTGACTGTAGGTCAACGCGTTCAAGGACCAGCTTGGCTCCCAGGGCGTAAGAAAGCTGCGGCTTACTTCACGAATGGACTGCCATGAACGCCAATCAGTAACGTCACCTACGCGTAACACAACTCTGCGCCCAACCAAGCACGCATCCAAAGATGGCTTTGGATAACGTGGTTTAAGTGCACCTGAGAACACGGGGAAAAAAGGCATGGCTGACCTTATTATCATGCCCACTCAACATCTTCCATAACGTCTTTAAACTACAAATTTCAACGGAGTCCTATAACTTGGTAGAAATAGTACCCACCCGGCGTTCCATTTGTATTATTTATGCATCCCGTCGGCTTGCTTGCCAGCGCCGTAGGCCAATTGTTGAGAATGTTGGAATCCGGAATGTCGGTTGTAGCGTGGAAATCGCCAACATCGGCGGATGGCGGAACAGCCGTAGCCAAAAATCCATTGGCCTTGTTGTTGATTTCCGAGCAAACCCCAGAAGCAACCTTTAATACCGCAATCATATTAGGAGCGGTGCGAGATCCCAACCCAGGCATATTGCCCTTTACATAGTACCATTTATCGTTAATCGGGTCCTCAGCCATTGTAACCGATGGCACGGAAATTCCGCCGCCAAGGGGAGAAAAAAGATCATTGGCGTTAGCAGTCATATTAGGATCGATAACGACCGAATCAAAATCGATTCCAGCGCTTCCGGTTATGCGCTCCCAGCCGATTTTCAGGTTCTGGCCGATTTCGATCATAGCAGAAGCTTTAGTGCGATTGTTTTCCGCCGCAGAGCCTGCCGTAAAAGATCCACTACCCGCAGCGATTGCAGAAGCGAGAATACCGAGAACAGCTATAACAAAAAGTATAGGACCGATAGCTATGCCAGCTTCACTAGCAAGACCATTCTCAAATCCTTCTTCATGCCTGCCAATCATTCCAGTCTCCTAAAACAAATATTAAATCCATGAACAAGAACACACACGGATGAGCCGAATCGCAGAAAAGCTGCAAGGCCTGCACAGTAGAATTACCTTTTATAAAAGTCAACCCATGGGCAAACAAAAGCGGCAAAAACTGGCTTTTACCCCCTCTATTGTTACAAGCATAATACACTCACGCAGGCTTGCGGCTGCTTTAGAATTAATGCCACTAAAATTTATTGCATCGCACCAGATATGACTATTCCGTAGGAGCTGAGAACGATATTTTCTCTGCCGTTAGCACCGCTCGCATAGGCAAATCACTGTTGCTGCACTTCATGCCAACGCAGAATTCCTTAATAGACCACCTGTACTGCGGCGATATGGTGTCAATATAGCTCAAAGCCGTAAGCCATGAGCGAAATCTGCTTCCATCGACCCCTGTGATAACAAATGCCTGCTCTCCAGACATAGAAAAACCAAGCTCAACGAACCTTTTTTGAAGCCTGTCCATAAGAGGATCGGCCTCCCCCTTGCTAAGCTGGCGCGTTACCATTTTGGGCAGACTGGGTTCTGTCGCCACAGCTGCCGCCACCTGACTTTTGGCTGTGCCAACCATCCATAGAGAATAAAGAGCGAATAACATCGTTATCAAGGCCGCCGACCAACATGTGGCCACGACTACCATGGTCGCTCGATCAAATGCCCGAAAAGCCTTTATAAGGAGCTTTGGAGCCAAAAGCTTAAGCATATTGTTTAGATTGAAATTTATCATCATCTGCTCCGCTTTACTGATAGGGCTTCGCGGCTATTTCCGATTACCACTCCTTGTGGACCCGTATCCAGCGTTTGGCCGCCTATTTCGCTAATCCTATTGGAGGTTACGTTAGCAGGAATAATCGCCCGCCATAGCAATTTGCCTCCGCTGATCTGATAAACTTCCAAAAATCCGTTCAGCGTCAGCAGTCCATCGTTTAAATCAGCAAATTTAGCTACCTGCTCCCGCATAGGGCTGGCTCGCAAATTCTGCACGTTCTGCATCAATTGCATGGACTTGTTCTGGGATCGCTCCTTTATTTGAGCAATCTCAGCATGTGTGCTTATCATCGCCATGGCAGCGAAAAACCATATCAGCACAGATATCAAAACCACCCCGAGAGCCGCAAACACAGACAAAGCGGCGAGCACGCGGCGAGCGCGATCCTCAAATAACGACAGCGAGTACCATGGAACCGGGATCAGTTTTTCTATGACCTCAGGAGTCAACTCCATTACAGGAACATTTTCACCAAGCTCCCGCGATAGGCGTTCGGTTTTAGCCCGCACCACAGAAGCTGTGCCACGGTGAATTTGAAGTCCGCTTTCCGTAATAGTCATCATTGTCGCGGATTCATCGCTAAAGTAGGTGTAACACGCCGGCATACGCGTAGCATCCTTCATTCCCGGCA
>JAQUWX010000069.1 GCA_028692635.1 Alphaproteobacteria bacterium | reverse complement strand
TTTAAACCTTAATGCGCAGCCTCACCGATGGTGGCCAGATCAACCTTCACGCCCGGCCCCATGGTCGAGGACAGCGTGACGCGATTGATGTAGGTTCCCTTGATGCCCGTAGGACGAGCCTTGGCGATTGCGCTTATAAATGCGCGAGCGTTATCGACGATGGCGCTTTCGGAAAAGCTGACCTTGCCGATACCGGCGTGCACGATGCCAGCCTTTTCAGCGCGGAACTCGATCGAACCGGCCTTAGCGGACTTAACGGCTTCGGCGACGTTCGGAGTGACGGTTCCAAGCTTCGGATTAGGCATCAGTCCACGCGGCCCGAGGATTTTTCCAAGCTTACCGACAACGCCCATCATATCGGGAGAAGCGATAACGCGATCGAAATCCTGGAAACCAGCCATGATCTTTTCAGCCAAATCGTCAGCGCCAACGATATCGGCGCCAGCTTTCTGAGCCGCATCGGCCTTTTCGCCTTTTGCGAACACTGCGACGCGAATGCTCTTTCCCGTTCCGTGAGGAAGCTGAACCATGCCGCGAACGGCCTGATCGGAAAGTTTGGTATCGACGCCGAGGTTCATAGCGATTTCGATAGTCTCATCGAACTTGCGTTGAGCCTGCGAGGAATTCGCCTTTATCAGCTTAATAGCCTCATCAAGAGCGTACGCCTGCTTGCGATTTACGTTTGCAATAACCTTGCGGAATTTTTTTCCATGAGCCATCGAATTACTCCACTACCTGAATGCCCATTGAACGGGCTGAACCGGCAATCATCTTGCTGGCGGCTTCTACATCGTTTGCGTTCATATCGATCATCTTAAGCTTGGCGATCTCGCGCACCTGATCCATCGTGATCTTTCCGACAGTGTTGGTTCCCGGAGTTTTAGATCCGCTCTCAAGCTTGATAGCCTTCTTAATGAAATAAGTATTAGGCGGTTGCTTGGTGATGAACGTAAAGCTGCGATCGGAAAACGCGGTGATGACGACCGGAATGGGCATGCCCTTTTCCAAGCCTTGCGTCTTCGCATTAAACTGCTTGCAGAATTCCATGATGTTCAAACCGCGTTGACCCAAAGCCGGACCAATAGGCGGCGACGGATTAGCAGCCCCTGCTGGGACCTGTAGTTTGATATAGCCTACAATTTCCTTTGCCATTTTTCTCTCCCCCGGAGCAAAGCCGGACGTTTAAAGTTTTAGAACACAACAAACACGAACCCTCGAAGCAACGCCTCAAGAATTCGAAACAACTTTATAATATGAAGGGTATAGCCCCTCTAAACCGACCTTTCACCTTGCGGTAAAAAGCGGCGACGTGGTCCGGACTCCCAAGGCAAAATTAAGGGAATGCCCTCCCACATCAATCACTAGCGCCGGTTTATAGATCAGACTTCCGGTTAGAGTCTATAAGAAAGTAAATTAAACCTTTTCCACCTGACTGTACTCCAGCTCAACCGGGGTAGCGCGACCAAAGATCGAAACCGCCACTTTGAGGCGAGATTTACCTTCATCCACATCCTCAACAATGCCGTTAAACGAGGCAAACGGACCATCGGCCACGCGCACCTGCTCGCCAATTTCGAAGGTAACGGAGGGCTTGGGATGCTCCACGCCTTCTTTGACCTGGTTAAGAATGCGCTGAGCCTCGCCCTCGGAAATAGGAGCAGGCTTCCCGCCGCCGCCGAGGAATCCAGTCACCTTGGCGGTATTTTTAACCAAGTGCCAGCTCTCGTCGATTAGATCCATTTTAATCAGGACATAGCCGGGGAAAAACTTGCGTTCGGCGTTGACTTTAGAGCCGCGACGCACTTCGACCACTTCTTCCGTAGGCACAAGAATTTCAGAGAAATAATCCTCCAGCCCCTTCTTAATCGCTGTCTCACGAATAGTCTGAGCGACCTTTTTCTCAAATCCCGAGTAAACGTGAACAACATACCAACGATGTGCCATAGCACCAGATCTCCTTAGTTTTCAAAACTGCTTTTTTAAGAACGCATTCCCAGAATTTTACCGATAACGAAGCCAACTCCTGAATCGACGATCAGGAAAAACACGCCCGCGACAAGAGCCATAATCACAATCATCACCGTAGTCATTCCGGTTTCTTTGCGCGTAGGCCATGTAACCTTGGCAACTTCCTGCCTGGTTTCATTAAAGAAATTGACCAAATTTATCTTTGCCATTCGTCACCTTTTCAACTTTACCGCACCAAACAAACAAGCGCCGCCATAAATGGCAGGAGTGGAGGGGCTCGAACCCGCAGCCTTCGGTTTTGGAGACCGACGCTCTACCAATTGAGCTACACTCCTAATGCGCTACTTGTGACGAACGACGCCACAAGAACCTCACAATCCCCCGTCCGGCGGTTCACGTCGGACTAAGTATAACAACTTGTGGGGGATGGAAGCTTTATAGATGACTTAGGGACAGTCGTCAATCGGGTTATAGTTTAAATGGGACCCATTAAATGGGCTTCAGTTCTCTAATTTTGCTAGAGATCTTCTCCCAAACCAGGCACGCACCGGGTGCCCTTTAAAAGCCAGTTGTTCTGCCTTAACGATGGCTTTGCTAAACTCTCGCCCTGCCTCAGTGACAATAATCGGAGAATTCTTCCGAAATTTATTATTAGGATAAACACCTATCAGATTGGCAGCCGCATATTCTGCCAATGCGCACTTAACCCTTACAGGGAAGCTTGTCATTAAAGCAGGATAATTACCCTGGTCCACCAACGAAACCAATGTAGGCGCCAACCTTAGCGTTGTACTATACCCCATCCAGAAATTGGCATTCCAAGAAAAATCCTCGCCAATTAGCAAGGGCGGCAAAGCAGCGGCAAGAACATCTCCCGCCGGAGTTAGACAAATTTTATAATTCTTGGAGCAATCCAGAGATTCTCTAGCCCTAATCTTACGACCATTTTTCCGAAACATTTCGGCGTAGCCTAAAGCCACATAAGTTATTGCTGTATCTGGGATTGATCCGCCTGATGGCACATCTTTGTATTTTTTCAACAATGGCAGGCTTTCTCCGGCACCGCCCTCCAATTTAAGAATTTCCAATAGCCGCAACAAGACAATATCTCCTTTCACATAAAGGGCATAAATATCAGTTTTTCTATAGTTCACCTCGGCAGCTCGCCGAATGCCCCCGGCGGCCCGCCGGTGGAGCGGGTGATGGGAATCGAACCCACGTGACCAGCTTGGAAGGCTGGAGCTCTACCATTGAGCTACACCCGCGCTCATCTTAAACACAGCCATGCAATCTCATGGCCGGGTGCACTTTACAGAGAAAAAACAATCTTTCAAGATGTTAGTTGAAATAAAGATTAGTGAAGCCCCGGCCCTTGAGGAAAGTGTAGAATCTTGGCTCCAACGCCACCGTTTGGGATAGCCCTTGAGGCAACATCTAAAGAATTAGCCAAAAAGAACTGTATGTCTTGGATTATAGAAGGCCGCGTCAAAGTATTTGGATAAAGAAAATCGATCAGATTTGAAACAGTTACTTTCGGAAACAGCTTTTTAAGCCGCAAAAAAACTTCCGAATGATCTCTGTCTCCGCCCAAAACTCCGCCAAATAGATATTTCTCATCTAACGCCACTTGCACGCCTAATATAGCATCCCCAGCTTCGATTGATTGCACCAGAGGCAGCACATCATCATGTTGTGCGCTTTTCACAAAAGGGATCTTCATGAAATTCATGAACCTTGCCCCATACTGCATGACATCGAAACAATCGATTTTATCTGCGCTGTCCGCATCAAGAATTATAATATCCGTATCTTCGACGCTAAGAACGTCGGTAATATCTGCAATTTTATCGAAACTCGTAAAACGCTCGGACAGATCGTCCCAGTTGCCTAGAGAATGCTTTTTACTATTCATCTCTTTTTCGATTTCTTCCAAAGCAAAACATGCGACCCCCACCCAATCTTTCGGGTTTGCTTTTTTATAAGCATCGATAACATCATCCGAAATCATGACTGTATACATTTAATCTATCCGTTAATTTAAAAACCTAAAGCTCCGCATGGTTGAGTTAGTTGAGTCCTAGCCCTATTTTAACTTCCCTACCCACTCCGCTTAAGCTAGCTCCAAAGGAATCGATCAAAAATGACTCCATGCTTTTCCTTGTATCAGGAGACATTGGCACGCCCAATTTGAAAAAATCGATCAAATTTGAAGCGTTTGCTTCTGAAACCAGTTCCTTAAGATGCGAAGTAAATCCATATAGCTTGGGATCGCCCCCTCCGACAGAGCCACACCACATACCAAAATCTAAAAGCGTGCCCAACATGGCTGTTCCAACAGCCGCCGATTTTATCAAATGCGAGACGGGAAAACGGGACTCATTTTCAAAACAATGGCCAACAAAATCCATAAACAGTGCCCCGGTTCGGATAGCAAAAAGCCCGTCCATTATCTCCCTCTTGTCTGCGTCAAAAGCATCAACCGGAGCACCTATATATTCGGACGGATCATAAAATTTAAATGCTCCATTCGATGGATTTATTTCACACTCCGCTTCTTTCTCAAATTCTTTCGAAGCAAAATCCGCGACGTCGATCCAGCTTTGCGGTTTTGTTTTTGCATAGGCATCGGAAATATTGGCGGGAATTGAGCTCGGATACATTTAATTTCTCCGTTAATTTTAAAAACTTGAATATGTAAAAATCTAAAGTATCGGAATTATATTTTCCAATTAAAATCTCTTTAAAAGCCCGGCATGGTTAATTTAACGCTTTGCCAAAACCAGTCATTTTCTACGTTTTTTGGTATTTCTGCTGGATTTGCTGGGAGAAACCGATATCTCAAGCTCCCTGTTCTCGATCCTTTTTATCTCATCGCGAAGACGAGCGGCCTCTTCGAATTCAAGATTTTCGGCAGCAAGTTTCATGCGCCTGTCCAAATCCGCAATGTGGTTCTGCAAGCTCTTGCCGCTCAAAGACAAACCATCCGCATCGGTAACGGGAACCGTAAGGTGGTCCTTCTCGTAAACCGATCCCAAAATATCGTCGATGTCTTTTTTGATGCTTTCCGGAGTAATGCCATTAGCGGCATTATATGCTTTTTGTTTCTCCCTACGGCGTTCAGTCTCGCTTATGGCAAAGTTTATGCTGTCGGTCATCTTGTCGGCATAAAGAATGGCCTTGCCGTCAACATTTCTGGCAGCCCGGCCTATCGTCTGAATAAGCGATGTGCGCGACCTTAAAAATCCCTCTTTGTCCGCATCCAGAATAGCAACCAACCCGCACTCTGGAATATCAAGCCCCTCGCGCAAAAGATTTATGCCCACAAGAACGTCATAAACGCCAAGGCGCAAATCTCGGATAATCTCTATGCGCTCCAGAGTATCCACGTCGGAATGGATATATCGAACTTTCACTCCGGCTTCCGTCATGTATTCAGTCAACGCCTCGGCCATCTTCTTGGTCAGCGTCGTGACCAGCACGCGCATGCCTTTTTTAACCACCTCTCGAACTTCATACAAAAGATCGTCCACCTGCTTTTCAGTGGGACGGATAATGATGGGAGGATCGATAAGCCCCGTTGGCCGAACCAATTGCTCGACGAAGGCTCCTCCTGTGCATTCAAGCTCCCACGGCCCCGGAGTAGCGGAAACAAATATCGTCTGCGGCCTCATCTTGTCCCATTCTTCAAACTTAAGGGGACGATTATCCACGCACGAAGGGAGCCTGAATCCGAAATTAGAGAGAGTTGACTTGCGAGAAAAATCCCCACGATACATAGCATTAAGTTGAGGAACCATAGCATGGCTCTCATCGACGAAAAGCAAAGCGTTGTCGGGCAGATATTCGAACAGCGTAGGCGGAGGCTCTCCCGGAGCCCTTCCCGTCAAATACCGCGAATAATTTTCGATGCCAGAGCAGCTTCCAGTCGCCAGCATCATTTCAACATCGAATTGCACTCGCTCACGCAGTCGCTGTTCCTCAAGCAATTTTCCTTCGGCCAGCAGTTTAGCCAACTGCTCTTTAAGATCGATTTTTATCTGCTTTACCGCCTGCTCTAACGTAGGCTTCGGCGTCACATAATGGCTATTCGCGTATATTTTCACCACATTAAGAGCTGCGCCCTTTTCTCCAGTCAAAGGATCGAACTCCGATATTTTCTCGATCTCGTCCCCGAACAGAGAGAAGCGCCAAGCCCTGTCTTCTAAATGCGCGGGAAATATTTCTATGGTATCTCCGCGCACTCTGAAATCGCCGCGCCCAAAACCTATGTCGTTGCGCTTGTATTGCAGCTCGACGAAAGAAGCCAGAATGCTCTGCTGCGAAACTTTCATTCCCTTGGACAGAGCCACGACCATATTCTGGTAGGTCTCAACCGAACCTATGCCATATAGGCAGGAAACAGAAGCCACGATAATCACGTCGTCCCGCTCCAGAAGAGAGCGCGTAGCGGAATGCCGCATACGATCTATCTGCTCGTTTATCATCGACTCTTTTTCTATATAAGTGTCGGTGCGAGGAACGTAAGCCTCTGGCTGGTAATAGTCGTAATAGCTCACGAAATATTCGACGGCGTTATCGGGAAAGAAGCTCTTCATCTCGCCATAAAGCTGCGCCGCCAGAGTTTTATTGTGCGCAAGAATAAGCGTAGGGCGTTGCAGTCTGTTGATTATGCTGGCTGCGGTAAAAGTTTTTCCCGATCCCGTCACGCCCAGCAGAACCTGATCGCGCTCGCCACGCAAAAGCCCTTCAGTCAGAGCCGCTATAGCCTCCGGCTGATCTCCGGCAGGTTTAAAGTCGGACTTTAAAACGAACTTGCGCCCGGCATCCGGTCTAAACTCCGGTCTGGCCACATCGGCGAATATAGGAAACGTCATGGTTTGTAATTTACCGTGTTATTTGTCTTTCCTCTGTTGTATTGTAATTTAACAAACCTAACCAGAATAAAAAAATGAGCATAGCTGTAAGATTTGCCCCCTCGCCTACAGGATTATTGCATATAGGCAATATCCGAGCGGCGCTTTTTAACTATCTGTTTGCGAAAAGCAACGGAGGCAGCTTCATGCTGCGCATGGACGACACCGACCAGGAGCGCTCTACGCAAGAGTTTTCTGACGGTATAAAGCGCGATCTCTCCTGGCTTGGCTATAAGTGGGACAGGTTCGCCCGCCAGTCCGAGCGCATGGACCGTTATGCAGAAGCGATGGAGCAGCTAAAAGCATCTGGCCGAGCCTACCCATGTTTTGAAACGCAAGCGGAGCTTGACCTTAAGCGCAAAACCCAATTGGGGCGCGGCCTTCCTCCGGTGTATGACCGCTCTGCCCTCAAACTAAGCGGTAGCGACCGCGAAAGGCTGCTGGCTTCGGGACACAAACCGCACTGGCGCTTTATGCTGGATCATAAGAACGTAGTCTGGAACGACGGAGTGCAAGGACAAAAAAGCCTTGCTGGATCGTCCGTTTCCGATCCGGTGCTTGTGCGCGAGGACGGCGTTCCCTTGTACACATTCTGTTCTGTCGTTGACGACATCGACTTTAAAATCACCCACATCATACGCGGAGAGGATCACGTCACCAATACCGCCGCGCAAATTCAGATATGGGAAGCCATCACGCAACTGCCCCCGCCTTCGTTCGCGCACTTTCCCCTATTGGTAAGCTCAACCGGCGCAGAGATGAGCAAGCGCCTCGGCACGCTAAGCATAAAGGGAATTAGAGACGATCTTAAAATAGAAGCGATGGCGATAAATTCTCTGCTGGCAAGGCTTGGAACATCGTCACCGATCACGCCGCAACTTGATCTGGACAAACTGGCAAATGAATTCTCGCTTGATAAGATTTCACACGCGACGCCAAAATTCGATTTAGAGGAATTAAAACACCTGAACGCAAAGATACTTCACCAAACTCCGTTTGAAAGCGTCCAGACCAGGTTAAACGATATAATCGGAAACAATCCAGAGAACGAAGCCTTCTGGAACGCAGTGCGCTCTAACCTTATGACCATTGAAGACGCAAGCCAGTTATGGCAAATCGCGCATGGAAACATAAAACCAGATATCCAGGACCGCGCATTTATCGACGAAGCATTAAATTTGTTGCCAGCGGAACCATGGGATCAGGAAACATGGAAACAATGGACAGATGCCATAAAACTAAAAACTGGCCGCAAAGGCAAAGACCTGTTCATGGGATTAAGACTAGCCCTTACCGGAATAGACCACGGCCCCGAAATGAAAACTCTTTTGCC
>JAQUWX010000068.1:4242-8712 GCA_028692635.1 Alphaproteobacteria bacterium | reverse complement strand
GGACTATCCTGTTTATCAAGAGCTACAGGTGGCAATTTTTTCCTAGTATTGAGCTTGACATAACTTCACGGAATCAATTAGCATGATAGCGTTCGGTTGTTTTGTGCAATCGTTTTTGAGACTAATTTTGGGCGTAAACGTCAAATAATGTTTGATCGTGTACACATAGCCTCTGCGGCAACCTGCTGCATCCGCCAAGTCTCGGGCGGCTTAAGCGCCATGCTGTCAAGCTGGCGTAGTTCTTCTTGCGGTTGCGGTTCGTGCTCGGGTCCCTAAGGGACCTCATACACACGCGCCATCCATATCATTGAAATTATTTTTCCCCCAATAAAATTGGAGCTGACTTATGCCCGCAACGAACTCATATCGTATTCTGATAGCCGAGGATGTAGATCCTGTTGCCGCTCAAATGTTTAAAATATGCGGTATGGAAGTTACTCAGAATAGAAGCCTAACAACACAAGGCATTATTGACATTATTGAAGATTATAACGTTCTTATCGTGCGTTCTCGAAAAATCAAGGACAAGGAAATTTTCAAAAACGCAAAGAACCTTTTAATAATAGGTCGCGCCGGAACTGGATATGACAACATCGATCTGGAGGCGGCGACAAATAAAGGCATCATGGTAATGAACGCGCCCGATGGCAATGCGCCGTCAACTGCGGAGCTTACAATGGGGCATATTACAGGATTGGCAAGGGGAATGTCAGTCGCTTCTGGAAAAGTTCTAAATGGCATCTGGGATAGAGATACTCCAAAGCAACATCATACTTTGATGAATAAAACGTTGGGGATCATAGGGTGCGGTCGCATAGGTTCTCGCGTAGCCATGATGGCAAGAGCTGCGGGTATGAATGTAATAGTATATGATCCATATATTCCGGATATAAATATAACAAGCCTTGGAGCAACCAGAGCGACGCTTGATAACTTATTTAAAGCTTCGGATTTTATAACGCTGCATCCGACGCTTAATTCGGACACAAGGAATATTATAAATTATGAAAATCTCAAGAAGTGCAAAAAAGGCGTGTACATAATCAACTGCGCACGCGGAGCGATGGTCGTGCCTGAAGATCTTTCCAGAGCTATAATGAAGGGAAGAGTCAACAGCGCTGCACTGGACGTGCTTCCTGTAGAGCCAAGTAATGATAATCCTGATTTATGGAAAGATAATCCTCTTTTAGCTTTTGGGGATGGCAAAGTAAATTTTACCGCGCATCAGGGCGGAACCACTCAAGAGTCTTCATTCTGGGTTGCTCAACAAATTGCGGAGCAAGTGATTGACTATCTGGCAATTGAAAAAATTGCGAATGCGGTCAACTATCCTTTTCTTGAACGCGAACAAATAATGTCCAAGGGGATTAGGACGGCTTATTCATATCCAGATCCAAACACCTATATACAGGGATATAAAAATCCGTATCCAAACATTCTTATAAGTAGAGATAAAAATTCGTATCAAAAATCAGAAGTGGGTGCGTATGGATTGGGCTAACGATTGTTGTTTTTTATAAGTGGCTAAGCCTTGTTCGTAGGCTGAGGCGAGGGCGCGTTCCAGTCGAGTGGAAAAGTCGTCCTGCCTTTTGAGGATGAGGTCGATGGTCAGCATTTTGACGAGATCGTCAATCGAGACGGGGGGATGGCGAGGGGTTATGCATATTGTGAAGTTTGGCGGTAATATTTTACGCGAGGCCCTCATGCATATGCTCCAAAAATATATATCTGCATATAATGTATGCAGATATATACTATAGGAAAAATCCCACATCAAGCGAAAAATGTTCCACATGGAATATGTGGGAAATAAACCACATAGCCTATTTTATCATGCTGTGCAGCCATGCGCGGGCTCGCATATAGTCGTTAGCCGTCATTTCGTCCGGGCTATGGAGTTCGAGCTTTGCTTTAAGTTCTTCTTTTAACCGTATCTCATTTTTGGGGTTTTGCCTGGCTGCGTAGAACAGAAGCGCATCAAGTTCAATTTTCTCATAATAAGTGATCGGGCGGTAAATTTCACTCGCCCAAGAAGTCATCGCGCTGGAGCCAAAGGCTGCAATAATTGCGGTTAAACAGAAGGCTTTGAATGTCGCGTTTTTATTGTGGGCTGACGAATCGATTGTTTCCTCATAACCGGAATGCAGCATTGTTCGTGCAAGGCTTACTATCTTTTCACCACGATCATCCATGATGGTTGCGCCCTTTGCTGTATAAAAATTCAAAATATCAAAAACATCCCTCTGTATTCAGAAAATATATCACTAATTTTTGAAACTAAATAATCAAACTTGCTAAAAAAAGGCAAAACTCACCCGTCTCCGCCAAGGGGCTATGGCGCGACGGGTCCGCTTTGTCGAGAGATTGTGGTGTGACAGATTTCAGGGAGGGGAGGGTTATTTTACCCAATGCTTCTTGCAGTCATTGTTTCCGCAGACATGGTAAACTGGCGATGTGTCTGTATGGTATAGGCAGGTGCCGCTCTTGCAATGGGGGCAATTTGCTCCGCATCCGTTGCCTTTATTGGGGGTGGCGCTTTGTGTGGGGTGTTTTTCGTTGTTGCTCATCGTTATTTTCTCCTTGTTTTGAGAGGGAAAGATAAATCGGATGAATTGTTGGTTTTCGACGCTATTGGAAAGTCGTTTAGCATTCATTAATCCACGTTTTCTCCATGCACTTCGGCGCGATGGGCTGCGGGCAGTATGAGGTATGAAATATGAGCTTTTGCTTGGATTTTGTAGAGTTATACGTCGTGCGGACGCACGACGCTGGATTCCCGCCTACGCGGGAATGACTCGGGGGTATGGGGGTGTGCAAGAGGTCTAATACAAGGAATGCTTTATCGGGCGGCGCGTTGGCGGAGGGTTTCGTATTCTAGTAGATCATGGATTTTGGGCTGGACGGATTTTATCATCTTCTTGCCCGATGTTCCGTCATTTTGCATTTGCTTGTAGATCGTGGCGGCCATAGTCGCAAAATCGCGTGGCGAAACCTTTCGGTTCTGGGCCAGGGTGATTTCTTGCAGCCTGGCGATGATCTCGACCAATAAATCTAGATTGTCATCGAAAGATTGGTTGCCGTCGCTTGTTCCCAGGACGCTTGCGTTGTCTCCCATTAGTTGGGCCGGGGTTGTTCCCAGCGCCTGCGCCAGCGCTTGCGCCGTGTCATAGCGGGGAAAGTTCGTGCGTCCATCGAGCATGTCCCGGACAGCAGTGGGATTTAATCCGGCATTGAGAGACAGGCTGCGCGGATTAAAGCCGCGCACAGTCATTAGCTCGCGGAGATTTTTGAGCCAATGAGGCGTCGTGTGTGATTTTCCAGTTTTTGCCATGGCGTATGGATATCAAATGTGGGTTTTATCTGTCAATGCTTCGTTCATTAGTTTCGGCGAACAATCGCAAAATTATGTGGGAATAATCCCTTATAATGGAATTTGTTGCGGTTGCGAACAAAAGGGGAGCGCTTGATTTAGGTGTGGTTGGCTTCTTGAAGTTGAGCGGTTGCCGCTATGTTAATTTTTTCTTCTGGCCTGTTGGGAGGGGTGTAAGAAGCTTCAATATGTCTCGTGAGACAAGCCACTGCTTCAGTTGCTATTTTTGCCCCATTTTTATGTGCGCCATATCCCCCTGTGGGAGAGACCCCGTCTTCTGTTGGAGGGGCAACTGTAAAAGCAAATATTCTGTCTTCGAAGAGTTCGCGCTTGAAATCTTTTCCTTCTGAGAAACGATTAAGCACTTTATCTCTCATGTCCTTAGCGCCGTTTTCGGATATGCAATAAATATAGGGAGAAGCTTCATGCACAAGGCTTCTTTCGGCTAAATCAATGCCAGCCCCTCGGTTTGATCCATTTTCTATTGGATTGCTGTTGCTGTCTTTGACTAAATCACCGTTCTCATCCGTTTTATAGCCTGCAAATTCCCAATCCAAGAATGCTGCTGCAAGGTTTTTTACGTAATGCTTGGATCCCTTTCTCAGAAAATCAGTGGCAATAGAAGTGCTGCTTGTAAGAAGAATACGTACGTTTTGACCGTTTATCTTTCCTTTAAAGGCAAAGGAGAAATCTTGCGGTCCTTTATCAAGGATGCTTTCGTAAAAATTTGTTTCAAAACAACGGACTTTTAAAGTTTTTTCGATTTCTTTATATAGATTATATCTACTTTTTTTGGCACCACGGACGTCTTTTATAAATTGGGCACCATGGATGTCTTTTATGAAAACATCGTCAGCTATTATTACCGTCGGAATATCATCCTGGTACATAGGGGGCGTTGGATGATTTTTGTTCATCAATATCCCTTGGGTAATGTTTCGTGCGTAGATGTATTACTGTGACCAGTTTGCCTTCTGGGTATTATTAACTACAACCATTAAAATACTTTCAAATTGTGTTGAATAAATGGCGGGGATTTTTTCCGTTTGGAAATAAAACTGCGCCAAAATACGCTATTGCGCATGTTATTTGCGGTTAAT
>JAQUWX010000068.1:0-4142 GCA_028692635.1 Alphaproteobacteria bacterium | reverse complement strand
TATATCCACTTATGTTTCATTAACCATTTGTGCGCGGCGATAACCATAAGTACTCCGAGGAAGGCTCCGGCTACTACGTCGCTTAAATAATGGGCGTTGATTATTACTCGACTCAGGCCAACCGTGGCCGCAAATGGGAATAGCCATGGTCTTGTGCGAGGGAAAAGAATTCCTATCGCCATTGCTGCTGCAAATATGTTCGTCGTATGTCCTGACGGAAATGAGTTCCAATCGTGTCCAAACGACATGATGTTAAAATCAAAAATTCCCTGCTGATCCAGCAGTTTTGGGCGTGAGCGGCCAATAAGTTTTTTGATTATAGTGCATGCAATTCCGGCAGCGGTGACGCTTGTGAAAAAGAATATCGACATGGATTTCCAGATTTCGGCTTTTTCCTTATGCTTCGGAGAAAGCCCTGGGCGGCGGCATAGAAGAATGCACGTTATCATGCATATCCCGGATGGGAGTTGGTACCATACGCCTAGCCCTATGTCAGAGTAAGCGCGGTAAAAATCCATCATGGTTTGGTTTGCGCCTATGTTGGTCCGCATATATTGCGATAATGGGACGTCAACGTATCCAATCAGCAGGGCTTCGGTGATTATGAAGGCTGCGGTGAGTAGGGCTATTTTATAATGCTCTGTTTTCATGCGGTTATTATTCATATTGCGGGCCAACGTACAAGGTTATTTCGTTGTGTTTGCCTTTGCCAAAATTATAGCCGTTTAAATGAGCGACTGCCGTTGGTTGGGGATAATATTCCGATGCTTTTGCTAGAAATTCATCCAGTCTGTCGTTGTTTACAGCGGCCACCAGACAGCGGTTCTTTGATAGGTCTTCCATCGTGTGACGCGCTTTGTTTCTTGCGATCGTGTCGGTTCCGGCAAGAAAGATTAGGCTTGGTTCGTTAAAGTGATAAGAGACAATTTGCAGTTTATCGCATGGTTTAATTTCGTTTGCTTTTTGCACCACTTTTTGTATTAGCCATGCATCTTTGGTTCTTGGAAAAAGTTCTCCGAACGTAGTCGCAAATAGCGTGAGCGTTCCTATGGTCAATATCGTCAGAGATAACGCTTTTTTGTGTGGCAGTAGCGCTCGGCTTGTTGTTTGTGCGCTTATAAAAATAAAGCCAGCGATCATTATAAACCAGTCTGTGGGTTGATCGAATATATAAGGAAGCATTATTAGCGCGGCTACTAAGAGGCTGCCTATTAGAAGCCATATGCAATTTATCGCTATTTTCCACATGCGTTTAAGCGTTGGAAAACCATCGAGCATGAATTTTGCCGCCAAGATCGCCAATGCCGGATATGCGGGCATGACATAATGAGGAAGTTTGGTTAGAGATATTTCAAGGACTATCCATAGGGGAATTATCCATCCCAGGCAAAAGCGCACTTTGCTATCGCCTCGGTTTTTCCACATATCCGGGAGAGCGGACAATACCATCAATGACGCCGGAAAAAATACTATGGGCAATGCCAAGAGGTGGGTTAGAGGCGGTAGCGCTCCTCGGTTTTGGCTTTGCCACATTTTGGCTAGAAAATCACGTCCCGCCGATTGCTCGGTAAAGTTTCCGTCCGTAGCAAGGTTTATGCTTATAAACCATGGGGCCGTTAGCAATGCCGCTGCGGCTATGCCGTAAATCGGATAAAGCGATTTTAGCCAGTCGAGACATTGTCGGTTTTGGCCTCTGTCTCGGTCTTTGATCCACATAGCCAGTATTGTCGAGAGGCTTATTAAAAGCGGGATTGGGCCTTTGATTAAAAATCCTGCGCTTTGCGCTATCCAAAATATCGCGGCATTAATTTTTCCAGGCTTTCCAAAATATGCTCGGGCAAGCGTGTATTGCGCTACCATTATGCAGGCGAGCATAGCTGCATCGGTTTTGGCAAGTCTCGCTTCGACGTTTAAAATAACGCAACTCGCCATCATTAGGGCGGCTAAAAATCCTGCCATTGGGCCAAATAGAAAGCTACCTATCGCTGCCGTCATGGATACCGTTATTGTCGCTCCGAGCAATGAGGGGATGCGGTATGCCCATATCTCATTCAGTTTGTCCGGGCTGAGAAGATTTACGCTTGCCGCTTGCAGCCAGTATATTCCAATCGGTTTTTTATAACGCGGATCATTCTGGAATTTTATATCAAGGTAATTGCCGCTTTCGATCATTTGCTTCGATGACTGGGCAAAGAGCGGTTCGTCTCGGTCTATCGGCGGGATGCTCGATATTCCTGGGAGGAAGAATAGGAAACAGAGCGCGACTAAAACTGCATATGCTCTCCAGTTCAAATTTCGCTTGTCTGGCGTAATTATATGCGAAAACATTATGCTATCACTTCTTTTCTTTTGTTCTGCCAGATTAGCTGGATGTTGCGCATGTAGATGAGACTCCCCAGTCCTTGGCTTACTATGAACACTATGTCCTGTTTGTGGATCGCGTATGCAAGCACTATTAATCCTCCAAACAGGCTGAAGTACCAGAAAATCTCCGGGACTACGCTTTGCTTCGCTCGCTCGCTGTGTATCCACTGGAAGATAAAGCGCATCATAAATAAGGACTGGCCAAAAAATCCGATGACTACCCATAGGTTAAGCTGGGTCAATAGCCATGTGGTAAGCTGCTGAATTGTTTCGTGCATGAGGATGTGTGGGGGCTAAGGTTGCGGGTATAAATGTATAATACGCCGCTTTTTTGAGCGCTATTGATTAATTTGGGCCGATATATTCAGCTTATTACTTTCAAAATCGCAATTTAGAATGGCTTGATCGCGTATTTTAAAGGGAAGTATTTGAGCCATGAAGATAATGAAGGCGAGTTCTGATTTCGTTGTGCAAGACGTAAAGGATGTCGAGGATTTAATCTGCGGTTTTTTGGGTTTTGTTCGAGATATGGGCGGTGGGGCAGCTTTTAGGGATGCTGCTAAAGAGATCACCGATAAATTAACTTCGGAACAAAAATCTATGATCGAGTTTGAGCGGATCGCGTACAGGATAGAAAATCCAGAATCAAAATTAATGCATTCCTTTGAGGATGTGCTGGCAAAAACCGTGGATATAACAAAAGGCAGCAGGGGATATGATTACCCAATTTATAATCCATCAGGTTGCGTCGATGAAAAAGCTGTGATGGCTCTGAAAAGATGTCGCAAGGTTCTTGAGTCAAGTTTGGAGCAAAGTAGAATCGTTCTTGGATTGGATAATAAACAACTGCCTAAGATCAGAGAGCTGCCGGTCAATAATCCAAGCATCGAAAACATTCTCGGATATGTAAGACATAAGCTTATTCCAAGATTAAGAAGCTTTGGTCATGTTGAGAAGCGCTTAAATTATGAAGGTATTGATATTCTGAAGCCAATAGACAAAGTGCTTTGGAATGAGGCTGGGCGCGGGGCTTTGAAGCTTTGATTGCCATGGCCGCGATTGGCAAGTAGTCTTTCCGAAGGTGTAACCAATCAAGGGCCTATTGCTTTGTGCGCAGACCATAAATTGCGGCGCGATCTTCTCGCTTCCGTAAGTCTGAAAATAATCATTATAATTCTCGCCGGGTGCTTTGTTTTCGGAGCATCTCAGCGACTGCATGTGGATGCGGGCGTAATGGCAGATCATTTAACGAGGTAAGCAATGAATATGGATGTCGTCGATTTGTCTCGCTTGCAGTTCGCTATGACCGCTCTTTATCATTTTCTGTTCGTGCCGCTTACTATGGGGCTGGCTATTATAGTCGCTATCATGGAAAGCGTTTGGGTCATGACCGGGCGCTTCGTTTGGCGGGATATGACTAAATTCTGGGGGACTCTGCTCGGGATAAATTTTGCTATGGGCGTGGCAACCGGGATAACTATGGAATTTCAGTTCGGTACTAACTGGGCGTATTACTCGCATTACGTCGGGGATATTTTCGGCGCTCCTTTGGCTATAGAGGGAATGGTCGCGTTCTTTCTTGAGGCTACTTTCATTGGCATGTTCTTCTTCGGATGGAACAGGTTGTCGCGTGCGCAGCATCTGCTTTGTACCTGGCTTTTGGCTTTGGGGACTAATCTTTCGGCTCTGTTTATTCTGATCGCTAACGCTTGGATGCAAAATCCAGTTGGCTCTAAGTTTAATCCCGATACTATGCGGATGGAGGTTTCTAATTTCTT
>JAQUWX010000013.1:17881-41098 GCA_028692635.1 Alphaproteobacteria bacterium | reverse complement strand
TATTGGAGAGGCGATCAAAAGAACGCCGTGCTTCAACGCATCTATGGAACGGCATGGCGCGACGAAAAGGAGCTTAAAGATTATCTAACGATGATCGAGGAGGCCGAAAAACGCGACCACAGAAAGCTCGGCAAAGAAATGGACCTATACCATTTCCAGGACGAGGCCGCAGGAAGCGTATTCTGGCACGCGAAAGGCTGGACGCTGTACCGCGCCCTCGAGAACTATGTGCGCCGACGCATAGATTCCGAAGGCTATACGGAAGTGCACACGCCGCAACTGTTCGACAGCTCGCTATTTAAAGCGTCGGGACATTGGGACATGTACGGCGACAACATGTTCAAACTGGCCGCCCGAGGAACCGAAACCGGCGAGGACGGAGAAGTCCGCATGCTGGGCCTCAAGCCGATGAACTGCCCTGGACACATCCAGATTTTCAAGCAGGGCGTAAAAAGTTACCGCGATCTTCCGCTACGCATGGCTGAATTTGGCAACGTACACCGCAACGAAGCGCATGGAGCGCTCCATGGCCTGGTGCGCGTGCGGCAAATGGTCCAGGACGACGCGCATATTTTCTGCACCGAAGATCAGATACAAAGCGAAAGCGTCGCCTTCTGCGAACTGCTGCGCTCGATATACGCCGATCTTGGCTTCGCAGTTGCGCGAGTCCGCCTTGCCGACAGACCGGCAATCCGCGCCGGAAATGACGAGATATGGGACAAAGCGGAGAACGCTTTGCATTCCGCTCTGAAATCCGCCGGTATCGAATACGACATGAATACCGGAGACGGAGCGTTCTACGGCCCGAAGATAGAATTCTATCTAAGGGACGCCATAGGCCGCGAATGGCAATGCGGAACGCTGCAAGTCGATTTTGTGTTGCCCGAAAGACTGGACGCGAATTACATCGGAGAGGATGGCCAGAAACACCGCCCCGTCATGCTCCACCGCGCCATTCTTGGATCGCTGCACCGTTTTATCGGCATATTGGTCGAGCACAGCGCAGGCAAATTCCCGATGTGGATGGCCCCTGTGCAAACAGTAGTCTGCACCATCACCAGCGACGCCGAGCCATATGCCGAGAAGGTATATAAAGCCCTGATAAAAGCGGGAGTGCGAGCGCAGATCGACATACGCAACGAAAAGATCAACGCAAAGATCCGCGACCACAGCCTGCAAAAGGTCCCGACCATACTGGTAGTAGGAAGAAAAGAAGCCGAGCAAGGAACCGTCGCTCTCCGCCGCTTTGGAGGCGAAGCCCAGGAAATCCTCCCGCTCGACAAAGCAATATCTCTATTGGTAAGCGAAGGAACTCCGCCAGATATGAAGACTACCTAAACTCCACTTCATATCCATCTCGCGGCCTATACCCCCACCTTATGGCAGCCGACAAGGCATCCATAACGTCAGGCGGAATGTCGTCGCTCAACAGCATCTCTTTTATATAGCAAGTAGGTTTATTGAACTTATTTTTTGGTCGCGCCAAAATTCTTTTTGCGTCACCGAGCATAATCTCGCTTTTTATGACCCTGCCGTTTTTAAAAGTGTCGTTGACACAAACGAGGTACTCCTCTTCTTTTCTGCCTCTCAGAACGGTAAAAATTCTGTGCTCAGCCTCACGCGGATTGCTATGATACGCCGAGCCAGAAAGTCGCACAGGCAGCAGATCGGAGACCTCACAAACGATCCCGCTCAAAAAATTGATTATGGGTTTTGCGGTGAAATACGGGGCCAAAGCCATCTGCGCCAACATGATTTCCTCCAAAAAAACACCCCCTAAGGGATCGAAAATTCACCTTGAATACACAGTTATTCTACCCCGAAAAGGCGAAAGTATTTGAAAAATCAATGGTTTACAAAGCGTTAACTTACCTAAATTTGGTAAGTAGTTACCCCTCTGCGGTAACAAAGGCTTCCCATCCCCAATTTTCTATCAGGAACTCTATTTCTTAGAAGGAGCATTGACGCGATTACGCATTTCGACCAGCAAGCCCTCGATATCTCCGCCATTACGCTGAATGATAGACGAGTACTCCTGACGTTGAGTAACGCTCATGCTCACGCCCTCTACGACGACGTCGAGAATGCCGAGCTTACCGTTTTTAAGACGGACGCGCCAATCGACCGTAGTCGGAGGAGAGCCATCGGGATGAGTAATATCGCTACTTACGATAAAATCCTTATCGCCCTCGGAGCGAGACAGCCGAGCCTTAAATCCCTCCCCCGTATAAAGGGAAAAGCGATCGGAATAGGTCTTTATGACCAAACTTTCGAAAAGGCTCACATATTCTTTCTGCTGATCTGGAGTGGCAGAATTCCAAGCCCTACCGATGACGAAGCGACCGATAGTAAGCAGATCGAATGAATCACGAAGCATGCCGCGGAATTTTTCATTACGCTGTTCTACGGTAATGCTTTTATCGGCAAGAATACTCACTGCCTGATCGCCCAGATTTTGAATAAACTGGATAGGATCGGTGTTTTGAGCGGCTTGAGCAGGACATGAAGCTCCCCCTACTAAAGCCAGAACAAAAACGAGAGCAAAACTACGAAAAATGACAGACATAGGAGAAACTCCGGAAAGGAAACCTTAACAAAACGACTCAATACAAGGAATGCTAGGTCACGTTATAGATAAATGACAAGGCAAAACCAAGCCGTAATTGATTTTATTGTGAGGAAGGTGAGGGTCTGTCTTCCCTAAAGCTCGCATAATTGTTAAAGTGAGGGGCAGCTGCGATCATGGCTGTAGTAATTTCACCCCCGCATTCAGGCCGACCCTAGTGATTTCATGAATTTTATAATTGGCACCCTTACCGCGATTGTCTGCACACTGGGAACATACGCCCTAGAGGGCGGACGCATGGAGGTGCTGGCAGAAGCAGCTCCGGCAGAGCTGGTCATAATCTTGGGAACCATTATCGGAGCCTTTGTCATAGCCAACCCGAACACGGTTATCCTGCGCACGCTAAGCAGCATGAAAAAGCTGTTCAAGAAACAGAAATACGGCAAAAACGATTACATTGAGCTTTTGTCCATGATGTACCAGGTGTTCAAACTGGCCAAAACGAAGGGCATGTTGACGCTGGAGCATCACATCGACAACCCGCACGACAGCTCGCTATTCAGTCCATTTCCCACATTTTTAAGCGACCATCACGTTGTTGACTTCTTTACCGATTATCTAAGGTTAGTAACGCTTGGATCGGACAAGCCCTATGAAATTGAAGCATTAATGGACGAAGAAATAGAAGTGCATCATTCTGAAATGGCCGCCGTTGTTACCTCTGTATCGACTATGGCCGACGGGTTGCCGGCCATTGGTATCGTCGCGGCCGTTCTCGGCATCATCAAAGCCATGGGCGCGATAACGGAGCCTCCTGAGATATTGGGGCGCATGGTCGGCGGAGCGCTGGTGGGAACATTTATGGGCGTGTGGCTTTCCTATGGATATGTAGGCCCCGTGGCCAGTTCTCTCAACCAGATTTTAGGAGCGGAATCCAGATACTTTCAGTGCATGAAAGTCGGTCTTTTGGCGCATTTACAGGGATGCGCCCCATCGGTGTCAGTTGAATACGCAAGAAAAACGTTACTTACTAACGTACGCCCGAGCTTTACGGAAGTTGAAGAAGCCACGCAATCGTTACCTGCTCCCGGATAGGGATAAAACATGGCGGGACAACAACCACAACAACCCATAATAATGATCCGCAAGAAGAAGGGCGGAGATCATGGAGGACACCACGGAGGCGCGTGGAAAGTTGCGTATGCCGATTTTGTGACGGCCATGATGTCGTTCTTTCTGCTTATGTGGTTGTTGAACGTCACGACCGACGCGCAAAGAAGGGGCCTAGCGGATTACTTTGCGCCTGCGAGCATTTCACTGTCTCCGTCCGGCTCAGGAGGAGCGATGGGAGGACAAACCATAACTTCGAGCGGAGCGCAAATATCCGACAAATCCCCTCCCGGCCAGGAGGAAGAAGCCCCCACTCCGACAGCAGGAAAAGGAGATGTTGGGGAGGAAGATGTCCCGGGTAAAAGCGAAAAGTCCGCCGCTGGCAACGCGCCTGAAGGAGAACGTTCTGCAGGCAAGCAAAAAGCCGGAGACCAAGCATCTGGAACGAGCGCCGAAGGCGACAGGCTTGGAGACGGCAAGGGAGAAAACATCGGAGACTTAGGTGCAGCCGTAAAAAACATAGAGGGCGCAGTCCAGCGCGAAGAAGCAAGGTTCAAAAAAGCCGAAGAAATCCTGAAAAAAGCGATAGACGAAAGCCCCGCGCTACAAGAATTTTCGAAACAGCTTCTAATCGACCGCACGCCGGAAGGTCTGCGCATTCAAATTGTCGATCAGGATAAATATTCAATGTTCCCCTCCGGCAGCGCCACCCCATATGAGCGTGCGCGAGAACTAATGCGCACAGTGGGCAAAGTGATATCATGGCTATCGAACGATATCTCGATCACAGGGCATACGGACAGCTCGCCGTTTCCAATAGGCTCGCGGCGCGATAACTGGAGTCTATCGACCGATCGCGCCAACGTAAGCCGCGCCGAACTTGTGAAAGCCGGAGTAGCCGAAAACAGAATTGCGCGAGTTGTCGGCATGGCGGAGCGCGATCCGATGGTGCCGGAAGATCCAAAAGACCCCAAGAATCGCCGCATAAGCATAGTGCTGTTACGCAAAGCGATCCCGGTTGCGGAGGGCGGAGTAGCTCAAAGCGCCGCCGCTCCTAGCGCGGCAACCCCAAGCGCCCCACCAGCGCCATCTACAGCTCCAGCAGCAGCGCCTCCAGGCCCCGTTGCGGTCCCCACCGCGCCCAACATAGCTCCGCCGAAGCCGGATTAAATCACTCCGCCGCTCCGATTTCATCCAGAGCGATAGAGCGAGCCTTTATGTAATCCGTCTTTCCAGACCCCAACAAAGGAAACTGGCTGACCTTTATCACGCGGCGAGGCAAAGAAAGCTCGGTCAATCCGTTAACGCGGAACGGCTCCATCATGGCGTCTGTCTCGATTTCTCGATTATCGGTAATAAGAACCACCATCTCGCCTTTTCGCGGATGAGGAACGCTAACGACGGCATGCTTATTTTCAGGCCACAAAGAATAGATCAAAGCCTCGACGGCGCCGAGAGAAACCATCTCTCCGCCTATCTTGGCGAACCGCTTAGTCCTGCCAAGAATGGTAACGAATCCATCCTCATCCATAGAAACGACATCGCCGGTGTCATACCATCCGTCTTTCGGAGGCTGAAGAACGCCAGGAGCATCTTCCTTCATATAACCCAACATGATGTTAGGTCCTTTAACGATAAGCTCGTATCCGTTTTCGATACCGGGAACAGGATCGAGCTTCACCTGAATTCCGCACAGAACCCGACCGATGCTGCCTGCCTTAAAATACATAGGCGAATTGACAGTAACCACAGGAGTAGTCTCGGTCGTTCCATACCCCTCCATGATGCGGATTCCGAATTTATCGGCCCACGCACGGCGAGTTTCCGGCTTAAGCTTTTCGGCTCCGGCGATAGCATATCGCAAAGCATAGAAATCGTAAGGCGAGGCGTTGCGAACATATCCTGAAAGGAAAGTATCGGTTCCAAGAAGTATCGTAGAGTTAGTCTCATAAACAAGCTCTGGAATGACGTGATAATGCAAAGGAGAAGGATAAACGAATAGCTTTATGCCGTTAAAGAGCGGCAAAAGGATTCCGACCGTAAGCCCGAAAGAATGGAACATGGGCAAACAACAGAACATGGTATCGCTGGGAACGAACCCGGTGCGAATAGTCATCTGCATGCTATTAGCGATGACATTGCGATGGCTAAGCAGAACGCCCTTAGGATTTCCTTCCGAACCAGAGGTAAACAACATCACGGCAGGATCGTTGGCCTCGGCCCGAGGAGTCATAAGCAAGGACGAGAAAGGCATAAACGCCGCCAAAGCCCCGATCAATTTATCGGAGAAATCCGGAGCGGCCATAAGGTCCTCAAAATAAATAACCTTAACCCCGGCATCTTTCAAAGCGTCCACAACGGGGGAAAGCCCGAAAGCATCGACAAATCCGCGCAGCGTTATAACAGTCTTAAACTCGGAAAGCTTGCACGCGCCGACTATGCGAGCGGAGCCGGACGAGAAATTCAGCATGGCGGTAATTCGACCGGCAACCTGAATTGCAAAAAAGGCCATAACCGTAGCGACCGCGTTAGGCATCATAAGCCCAATGCCTTTTTCTTCTTCGCCTATCGTCTTTTTTATTCTCTGTGAGAGAACAAAAATTTTAAATATGAAAGAATTATAGCTAAGCGGCTTACGCTGCTTATCCTCGATTATCAAATGTCGCGCTCCATGAATGCGCCGAGCGTTCATAAGGCTTTTTATCAAAGTAGTTTCCAGCGGACCGCTATAGAGCATCATCTGCTCCATCTGGTCATAAAGCCAGGCGACGGACATATTTCTGCGCCGACGTCCCTTAACGCTCTCCGGCAACTCAAGTTTCTTGGGTGGCATAATAGTAAGAGTTATCTTCGGGAAAAGCCGGATACGCACCTTGCCTTTTAAGTCCGAGAACAAAGAATACTGAGCGCCCTCGATACGAATAGGAAGAACATTCGCGCCGGATTTATCGGCAATCATTCCGGGGCCTTCGAAAATTTTCATCAAAGCGCCGGTAGCCGTGATTCGACCTTCTGGGAAAATCATGCATCTCTGATTTTGCTTGATAGCGTCGATAAGCATCTTAGCAGTCAGAGGATTGACCTGATCCAGAACCTGAACATTTCTCGATCCCCAATACGGCCTGAACAACCAGTGCTTAGCCATGTGCGAGTTTATAGCGAACAAAACGGGCTTAGGCAGAAACGCGGCAATAAGAGCGGCATCGATATTGGAAACATGGTTGGAAATTATAAGAACGCGCTCTCCGGCGGCCTTAAAGTTTTCCATTCCCCTGACTTCCACGCGGAAAGCCAGCCGGAAAAGAAACTTCATGATGTAAAAAGGCAGGGACTTGCGTAAGAAAAAAGAAACGCGCTCGACCATTGTAGCTCCATGAAAAGATACAGATGGTCATGGATAAGCCGTTAAGCCAAATGATGCAAGAATAAGACTATTTGCCTATCAGAGCGCCCTTCATTTTATCCACATTGCTTTGAAACATATCCAAATAAGTGGAGGCCGGTCCACCCGGAAGAGATAAAGAATCCGAGAACAGCTCGCCCCCCATTTCGGCTCCGGCATCTTTAGCTATCTGTTTTATCAGTTTGGGATTGCTCATATTTTCGATAAACACCAGCTTAACCCCCTCAGATTTAATCTGATTTATCAGCTTGGCCACATCGGAAGCGGAAGGCTCGGCCTCAGTGTTCATGCCGATAGGAGAAACAAAAACGATTCCATAAGCATCTCCGAAATATCCGAAAGCCTCATGATTCGTGATTATCTTTCTTCTAGCTGCCGGGATAGCCGCAAAATCGTCCACAATAAGCTGATTAAGGCGCTCCATCTCCGCGCTATACACCGCAGCGCGATAATCTATCTGCCCTGCCTTTTCCGGCAGAGCCGCCTTAAGCGCCTTAGCGATATTAGCCACATAAATTTTCCCATTCAGAAGATTCTGCCATGCATGCGGATCGATTTCATTTTTGTCGATCATGCGCGGAGCAATTCCCTCACTAAGCACGACCACCTTCCCTTTATACCCGGAAGCCTGAACCATCCTATCGATCCAACCCTCAAACCCAAGCCCGTTCACAAACACCAGATCGGCATCCGCCAGCATCCGCGCATCGGCGGGAGTGGGCTGATATGTGTGAGCATCCATATTCGGCCCAACCAGAGTCTTCACGACGACGTCATCCCTGCCTATCTGCTTTACCATATCTCCAATAACGCTAAAGCTGGCAACGACATTAAGCTTTTCCGCAGCAAAAGCAGGAGAAGAAAAAACCACAAGCATCGGAATAAGAATGAAACGGATCAAGCGCATGCTTTTTTATCTCCCTTGGTTGCTTCACATTTTGCGCATTTTTTTCTGAACTCAAGCCCATGCGCCTCCAAAAGCTCCTCATCAGCGAGAAGCTCTTTCATCGGACCGTCAGCGACAATCGCTCCGCCATCGATTATAACCAATCGCTCACAAACCTCGGCAGCGCGATGAAGATCCTGGCTTGCGACAATGAACGTACCCTTATGCCCGCGCAAAATATCCGTTACTGCGCGAGATGACCGGACATCCAAATTAGCCCACGGCTCATCGAGAGCCAATATCTCCGGCTCGCAAGCCAGCACCGCAGCAATAGCCGCACGCTTTTTCTCTCCGCCTGAAAGATGATGAGCGCTACGAGACTGAAATCCCTCAAGCCCAACCGCGAGCAAAGCGCTTGCTACTCTTCTATCGACCTCTATCTCCGGCAATTTCATATTACGAGGCCCGAAAGCCACATCGTCCCCAACGGTAGGACAAAAAAGCTGATCCTCCGGGTCCTGGAACACCAACCCGAAAACGGATGGAGCTCCTTTAGGAACATCGCCTCCTACAAGCACATCCCCCTCGCCCTTTATTATCCCGGTCATGTGCAAAAGAAGCGTGCTCTTCCCGGCTCCATTAGGCCCAGCCAGACAAACTTTCTCCCCCGCATGCACAACGAGATCCAGCCCGCGCAGAGCCTCCGTCCCATCATGGTATCGATATCCAAGCCCGGATATACGCACTGCGTGAAGCAATTCCTTCATCTTACAAATAACCTCACAGCAATTATAGAAGGCACAACCACAGCCAGAACGGCCACATCGGACAAACCGAAACTCGCCGTATTTTTTGACGGCATGCTCCCGTCATATCCTCTCAAGCGCATAGCCCCATATATAGTCTCGGCCCGATTATAGCTGCGAACGAAAAGATTGCCGATCTGCTGCCCAATGATGACAGCCTGAGGCAACCACCTGGGAGAATACCCTCTGGCAAACGCCGCCCGTTTAAGCCGCATGCTCTCGTCGATGAGAACGAACATATACCGATAAGTCAAAGACAAAATATCGATGAACAAATCCGGCGCCCCCAAAGATCTCAACCCGGCCATAAGAGAATTAAACGGAGTGGTAGAAACCAGCATAAGAAGAGCCGCCACGCCGAGAACGGATTTCATAGCCGCCCCGGCCAAAACCCAAAGCCCTTTAACGGAAAGATTCACCCCAAGAAAAACGACTGTTTCCGACCCATCGAGGAAAGGCAACCCCAAAGCCACCAGAGCTGAGAAAGGAAGCACCATCAAAGACCGAGTAACGACGAATGACAGCGGAACACGCGACAAAGCGACAACCCACGACAACAACCCGGCATAAACCACAAAAGCCCCAAGCCGCTGCGGAGGCGTAGTCACAACGATGATAATGAACGCCAAAGCGACAACAATCTTCACCCGCGCATCGATCCGATGAACGGGAGAACTTATACAGCTATGCCTATCGATAAACCCATGTTCCATAAATTTTGTTTTATCCTAGACTTTTTTCCCAACCATTATCCTTATCGCGCTGAATCCGAATCCAAAAACGATTATAGTCCCGATCAGCCCTCCCAGACTTGCGGATATCTTCTCGGATTTTATAGCGTCCACCTTATAGTCCGGCAACAAAGCCCCATCCCACACCAAGTCCTCGTCGGGCACAGCTTCAGGACCATCGTCGGTTGCAGCTTGTATAAATCCATTATCCACTGCGACCTTTTCAAGCCCATCGGGATACTTTGATTCAAAAGGACTGCCAAACATGGCCAGAGCCAAAGCCAAAACCAATCCGACATAAATCAGTTTCAAAGGACTTCTGTACGCAATCTTACCGTTGTCGCTCACCTTGGACCAAAGCGGAATAATATCAGGCCGTGCGCTTACAATAGAGCTAAGCACAGCCACCGTTATGATTGCCTCACCGATACCGATGATCGCATGAATCCCGACCATGGCAGGAAAAACAACCATAAGCGGACTAGTCCCGGAAGCGGCCAATTCCAAAGCGCAAGCGCTTGAAGTAAGCACCACGCTCAACCATCCAGCAACCGCAACGGAAATTAAATACCCTCGACGACCGTCGGGAAGAAGCCCACGAAGCCAGCGCATTATAGGATAAGTGACAACACCGCCTATAATTCCCATGTTTAGAATGTTGCTCCCCAGAGCGGATATACCGCCATCTCCGAAAATCAATCCCTGAGCGACCAGAACCACGGAAATAACAATGCATGCGCCCCAAGGCCCCAAAAGCGCGGCAGCAGTCACGGCGCCAAGGAAATGCCCGCTAGTTCCCTCACCGATAGGAAAACTGACCAGCTGCGCCGCAAAAACGAACGCCGCAACAGTTGCCAGCAAAGGTACGGCGAACAACCGATCCTGAAACTCACGCTTAACGTGCCAAACGGAGAAACCCAGAACACCTACCGATAAGATCATGGCTATGGCATTTATAATCCACGAAACGAACCCATCGGGAATATGCATCTTTATTCTCCATTCACAGTCACATGATAAATCGACCCACTATACCTTTGTTCCTTTAGCTCGCACCATTATCCTTATAGAGCAGAACCCTAACCCGAATACCATCATAGTCCCGATCAATCCGGCTAAACTTGTTGATACGCCTTCAGATTGTATAGCTTCAACCTTATAGTCTGGAAACAAAGAGCCATTCCAGACCACCTTATCCTCCGACGCCGCCTGCATAAACCCCTTATCCTCGGCAACTTTCTCAAGCCCATCGGGAGAGCTTGAAGCGAACGGACTGCCAAAAACAGCCAGAGCGAAAGCCAGAGCCAACCCTGCAAGAACTAATTTTGCAGAACCTTTCTCCCCAACGCTCCGACCACCGGACACCCTGGCCCAAAGAGGAACGATATCGGGCCGAGCGCTTGCAACAGCGCTAAGCACAGCCACCGTTATCATGGCTTCACCGATACCTATAATTGCATGAGTCCCAGCCATAGCGGGAAGCGCAACCATAAGAGGACTGGTCCCTGAAGCCGCCAACTCGAGCGCACAAGCGCTTGAAGCCAGCACCACGCTCAACCACCCAGCAATAGCAGCAGCAGTCAGATACCCCCTGCGCCCATCAGGAAGAAAACTGCGAATTCCGCGCATTACGGGATAGCAAGCGATTCCCCCAATAATGCCCATATTGAAAATATTGCTCCCCAAAGCGGAAATGCCGCCATCTCCAAAAATCAGCCCTTGAATAACAAGAACCACAGAAAGAACGATACATGCGCTCCACGGCCCAAGAAGAGCAGCAGCAGTCACAGCGCCAAGAAAATGTCCGCTAGTCCCGCCGCCTATAGGAAAATTGAGCATCTGCGCAGCAAAAACAAAAGCCGAGATAGTAGCAAGCAACGGAACCGCGAACTGCCTATCCTTGAACTCGCGCTTAACGCGCCAAGCGGAAAAAGCGACCGCGCCAGCCGAAATAACCATAGCCGCGCCGTTTATAGACCCGGAAACGAACCCATCAGGAATATGCATGTTTATTCTCCCTAAAACACCGGACGCGACGGCAGTCGCCGTCGTTAGAAGGATATCTTGATATGTTATAACATAATGTCAAGTCAGTTTTCCTCTGGCGGGAAAGCGCGAGTAATTATAACATGCCGTCCATGCATCAACACCCACCAGATCAAACGCCCCTGACCTTTCATTGCCAGAAAGTGCTGGCGCTTCTCCTGCAAAAAGAAAAGCCGCTATCTGCATATGAGATCCTGGACGCGCTGAGAGAGCACGGTTTCCGCTCTCCCCCAACGGTTTACCGGGCATTGGATTACCTGGTAAAGAACGGATACATCCACCGCATAGAGTCGTTAAACTCATTCATAGCCTGCCACCAACGAGCGGACCACGGCGACGTAAGCCAGTTTGCCATCTGCAAATCCTGCGGTAAAGTTGACGAAATCCGCGACGAAGGAGTGATAAACTCCATAAAAAAGATAAAGCATAAGTTTCTAAAACAAATAGATTATAAAACGATAGAGATCACCGGAGTGTGCCGCGCATGCACATCGAAACCTGGCCGCGCAAAGGATTGACAATGTTCTACCTTGGACTGCCACAACGGATTGCGATTGCGCTTATATTTTGCGCATTAATATGGATCACCTCTTTGTGGGCGATGGCATAAATGACCGCGATCATAAAACTTGAAAACGTGACAGTGAAATACGGACACAACGTCGCGCTGCGCGACATCTCGGGAGAGTTTCAGGCAGGCTCGCTAACAGCCATCGCAGGCCCTAACGGAGCGGGAAAAAGCTCTCTCCTCAAAGCCATTGCCGGAATTATAAAGCCCGCGGCAGGATCGATAACGATTTCCCCGAACGACCGAATTGCCTATTTGTCCCAAGCCTCCTCGATGAGGCGCGACTTCCCGATGTCCGCATTAAAAGCGGTATGCAGCGGCTTCTGGTCCACTTCTGGCAACAGCGGATCAATAACGTCCCAAATGAAAGATAAAGCTGCGGCGGCTTTATCAGAAATGGGCCTTAACGGAATGGAATACAGACAAATATCCGATCTTTCCGGCGGCCAGTTCCAGCGTCTTTTATTTGCGCGAGTAATGATAGAGAACGCCCCGATAGTCCTTCTTGACGAACCTTTCGCAGCCATAGACGCGGAAACGACAGTAAAACTCATAAAGATTTTGCTGGATTGGCACAGACAGGGCCACACCATAATCTGCGTGCTGCACGATCTTCTTTTAATACAAAAATACTTCCCGGACTCTTTTGTGCTGGCAGGCAAGTGTCTATGCCACGGACATACGCACAATCTGCTTGAGCAGAAACTGCTCTCATTTGACCTCGACATGGCCGAGCTTTGCGCAGGCCCGGAAACGGAAGGCCACAAACGCCATGATTGAACTGTTGATAGAGCCATTCACGCAGTACGCCTTCATGAAGCGAGCGCTGGCCGCATGCACAGCCCTTGCAATAGGAGGCACTCCGCTTGGAGTATTCATGACTCTACGGCGCATGACGCTAATGGGCGACGCCATGTCGCACGCAATTTTACCCGGAGTAGCGCTAGCCTTCGCGCTATTTGGCATATCGGTATGGCACATGACGATAGGCGGCCTTGTCGCAGGCGTCTTTGTCGCTCTTCTAGTCGTAGCTCTGGGACGTTTCACCCAACTAAAAGAAGACGCCAGCCTGACCATGATATATCTCTTATCGTTAGCGGTAGGCGTAGTGATAGTTTCCATGAAAGGCAGCAGCTCTGATTTGCTGCATATGTTGTTCGGCAACATACTCGCAATAGACGACGCCTCGCTTTACCTGGTAAGCGCGGCATCTTGCGCCTCGCTGCTAACGCTGGCGATTTTCTACCGAGGCATGGTGATTGAGTGCTTCGACCCCGATTTTTCACAAGCCTCGCGCCCGGGGAAAAACTGGACTGGAATTATCTTCTTCATGCTTCTGGTAATCAATCTGCTAGCCGCATTCCAAGCTTTAGGAACGCTAATGGCGCTAGGGCTAATAATCCTGCCCGCCATCGCAGCAAGGTTCTGGACGCGCAACATAGACATAGCGATTCCGCTCAGCATAGCTTGCGCCCTGATAGCTTCTCCAGCAGGGTTACTAATCTCCTACTACGCCCAAATCCCGGCAGGCCCGGCCATAGTACTAACCGCAGGAACCTTAAGCCTGATCTCCGCCCTAATAGGCAAACAAGGCAGCGTCCTTTCATATATAAGAACTTAATATTAATCGGTATAAATCCTTTACAAAAAGAGCTTAGTTTTCTAGGTTATGCCCATGAAAAAACTCATCCTTACAGTGGCGCTCTGCGCATCTTTGGCTTCCTGCTCGACACCGGCACCGAAGCCGCCTCCGATGACGCTCGATTACAGCTCAATGGGGAGCATCTATCTTGATGTCCAGAATTTCAACGTAGTGGATAGATCGTCCTCAACGCCGGTTCACAAACCGTACATCGGGCATATGTTCAAGCCGTCGGTATCGGACGCCGTGCACACATGGGCTGATGACAGATTAAAAACGACGGGCAAACCCGGACGCGCAGTGCTCGTAATAAAAGAGGCGAGCGTGACGGAACAACCGTTACAGCTTGCGACAGGCATGGACAGTTGGTTCAGACGCCAGCAGTCGCGCAAATACACGGCCAAAGTTGAGGTCGATATCGAAGCCCGCTCAGGAGATGGGTACACAAGCGCATTTGCGACAGCCCATGCGGCGAGATCGGTAACATTGCCGGAAGATCCGACCGAAGTTGAGAAAGCCAAGGCATATAACGATCTTCTAAACGGACTTATGGGCGACTTAGATAAGAATCTGGATCAGTCCATCCGTCAGCATCTGGCCAAGTTTATCACCCGGTGATTCCGTCCGCGCTATCTTTAATGCCGCCATTGCCGCCTCGCGGACACAAAGCGAGAAAGCTGGCGGTGGCCATTCTTGCCATATTTCCACTACTTTACGGCGGCCTGGCTCTTTTGCTGGGACAGGACGCCAACTGGGACTTACGCAATTACCATTGGTATAACGCCTACGCGTTTTTGAACGACAGATACGCGATGGACCTTTTGCCGTCGCAAACTCCATATTTTTACAATCCGACGATGGACGTGCCGTTTTTTCTGCTTGGAACATATCTTCCGGCATGGGTTGCGACGTTCATACTGGCATCGATACAGGGGCTTAACTTCGTCCTCCTGTTCATGCTTAGCCACACCTGCCTGATAGTCCCCAATCCACGCAACAAAGTCCTAATCTGCTCGCTCATGGCAAGCATAGGAGTGCTTGGAGCCGGAGGCATAGCCCAACTTGGAACAGTATTTTACGACAACATAACCAGCCTAGGCATCTTCGCCTCTGCGTTGGTTGTAATTCTGAATCTCGACGCGCTTATAAACGGCAAATGGCAAAAAGCCGCGCTCATATCGATTGCGGCGGGATTTCCTGCGGGCCTGATGATGGGGCTAAAACTACCGAGCGTCATATTCTGCATTGGTCTTTGCGCTGCGCTTATGCTGACAGCGGGTCCGTTCAAGCGCCGCATTGCCATAAGCTTCCTTTTCGGCATAGGCGTCCTTGCCGGAATAGCGCTTTCTCTAGGCCACTGGATGTATTTTTTAGAGAGCAACTTTGACAGCCCTCTTTTCCCCTATTTCAATAATTTTTTCACCTCCCCCCTGGCCCCGCAAACCAGCGCACGAGACATACAGTTCATCCCGCAAACCATCGGCGATGCATTGTTATTTCCGTATATATTCGCCGAACACCCCCTGCGAGTGGGTGAGATTATCTGGCGAGATCTGCGCATTCCCGTCCTCTATTCTCTCTTACCGATTGCAATAGCCCTAAGGCTGATATTTGGCCGCAATGTAGAGAAGCACTCCATGATATCCGCGCCATATCCGGCCAGATACCTGTTGTGGACCGCGGTAATTTCTTACGCCGTATGGCTAGCGATGTTTTCGATATATCGCTACGCCGTTCCATTGGAAATGTTGGCGCCTCTTTTGATAACGTTCACGATCGGGATGCTGCCGCTAAGAATTACAACCAGAGGTCTTGCGACGCTTTTTCTGATGGTCGCCCTCGTAGCAAGCCTGCAACCTGGAAACTGGGGCCGCAAACAAGCCTGGCTTGCCAAAACGGTTGAAATAGACCGCCCCGAAATAAAAGATGCATCGAACCTGATGATAATAATGGCGGGCTTCGATCCCTACTCGCACGTCATAACTGAATTTCCGCCTGAAGTTTCTTTTGTCCGCATACAAAGCAACTTCTCCAGCCCGGATGAGAACAAAGGCATAAACCGCCTGATGAGCGAGCGCATAAACGCGCATGTGTCCAAAGGCGGAAAATTCAAGCTCCTGATCCCAAAATGGCAGCACAAGATGGCAAATATCGCGCTCAATCACTTTAATCTCACACTAATGCCGCAAACTTGCCAAATTGTTGACGATCATTTGTACGACAAGTTAGATCTGTGCGATGTATGCGTTACATCGTCATGCCCTGAAAGGTGATTTTATGTTTGAGAACATGCGCATTGCCGTCCTGGTTCCCTGCTATAACGAAGAAGCTGCGATTGAGCAGGTAGTAAAGGACTTCCGCAACGCCCTCCCCACATCGATAGTCTATGTCTATGACAACAACTCGAAGGACCGCACAGTCGAAGTAGCCGCGGCAGCCGGAGCGATTGTGCGCATAGAAAAGCTTCAAGGCAAAGGCAACGTGGTACGCCGCATGTTCGCCGACATAGAAGCGGACGTTTATGTGCTTGTGGACGGAGACGCGACGTATGACGCGCCGTCTGCGCCTCAAATGATACATGCGCTTCTGGACGGACCGCTCGACATGGTGAACGGAGCGCGAGTCACGAACATCCTGGAGGCATACAGACCCGGCCACCGCTTTGGCAACTGGCTTTTGACCAGCATGGTATCGTGGATATTCGGCAATCGCTTTACGGACATGCTGTCTGGATACCGAGTAATGTCGCGTCGTTATGTAAAATCCTTTCCTGCCCTATCGGCAGGCTTTGAAACGGAAACAGAGCTTACAGTCCACGCGCTTGAGCTGCGCATGCCCACCATTGAGATGCCGACGCCGTACAAGGATCGCCCGATAGGATCGGTAAGCAAACTAAGCACCTTCCGCGACGGCTTTAAAATTCTCTGGACGATCATAGTCCTCGTAAAAGAGGAGCGCCCGATGCAGTTTTTCTCGCTTCTGGCGGCGTTTTTGGCCACAGTTTCGATAATACTGATATGGCCGATTGTAACCGAATATTTGAACACCGGCCTGGTTCCCCGCCTGCCTACGGCAATCTTATCCATGGGCATGATGATCTTCAGCTTCCTAAGCATGACCTCTGGCTTGGTGCTCGACACCGTGACGCGTGGAAGGCGAGAGATGAAGCGCATGAGATACCTGAACATCCCCGCGCCCGGAGCCGTTGAGCAAAGATGAGGAATCTAGCAACGCAGTTTTTCAAATTTGGAATAGTAGGCGTAATAGGATTTATAGTCGATGCAGCAGTCCTTATGTTCTGCATAAAAGAACTGGGCCTCGGCCCATATTCAGGCCGAGTGATCTCTTTCATCGCAGCCGCCAGCACGACCTGGATATGCAACCGCCACTTCACCTTCAAAGGCCAGGGAAGCGGCCACTTTAGCGTACAGTGGGCAAAATTCGTAGTAACGAGCGCGGGAGGATTTGTATTCAACTATGGAACGTACGCCGCGCTGATAGCATCCGCCCCGCTCGTAGCCGAATATCCGGTTATCGGCGTTGCCGCAGGCTCGCTTGCCGGAATGTTCTTCAACTTTTTCACAGCCAAAAAGCTGGTTTTCAAGTAAAACACGGCCTCTTGCAGTAAACAGCCGCAACTCATAACATCTAGAACATGGAAACCACTGAGAACGCCGCGATCATACGCATCGACCTGCCTGCCCAGTCCCGCGCATACGACATAGTCATAGGCGCAAGCTCTCTGGCTTTGGCAGGAGATTTTATATACGAGCGCCTGGGGCAAAGGCGCTGCGTCGTCATCACCGATACGAATGTGCAGCCGCTATACCACGACGCCCTGGCGGCATCGCTCGAGAAATCCGAGCATGAGCTTTTATCTACGATAACGATCCCTGCCGGAGAGCAAAGCAAAAGCTGGCCAACCTTACAAAACACGATAGAGCAAATTCTAGCCGCCAACGCCGACCGAAGAACCTTGATAATCGCGCTAGGAGGCGGAGTAGTAGGAGACTTAGCCGGTTGCGCCGCAGCTCTATCCCTACGCGGCCTCGATCTTATTCAGGTGCCGACGACTCTTTTATCTCAAATAGACAGCTCGGTCGGAGGAAAGAACGGCATAAACAGCCAACACGGGAAAAACACCGTCGGAGCGTTTTATCAACCGAAACTCGTGCTTATCGATCCATTCACGCTGAACACTCTGCCAAAACGCGAAGTGCTGGCCGGATATGCTGAGCTTTTAAAATACGGCCTGATCCGCTCGGCAGAATTCTTCAAATGGTGCGAGGACAACGGAAACAAGCTTATAGACGGAGACATGGAAGCCCGTTCTCACGCCATAGGCGAATGCTGTAAATACAAAGCGCAAGTCGTGATAGAGGATGAGCTTGAATCCGGGGAACGGGCATTGCTGAACCTGGGCCACACATTCGGCCACGCGCTTGAATCTGTGCTTGGATACGAAAGCGGCAAAATCCTCCATGGCGAAGCCGTTGCGATAGGCATGCTGATGGCATTTAACCTGTCCGCTCGAATGAATCTGTGCCCACAGGCGGACGTCGAAGTCCTAAAAGAGCACATGCTTGCCGTTGGCCTACCGATATTCCCGCCGAAATTCGAATACAACATAGACGTTCTTATGAACTTAATGACCAAAGATAAAAAAGCCGAAGCCGGAACTCTGACTCTAATCCTGGCCCACGGCATAGGAAAAGCATTCATAAGCCGCATAGTAGATCCCGAACTCGTAAGGCACACCTGGAGAGAAACGCTCCATCCTTCTTCCGTAAGGACTGTCACATGAAATACATATCGTGGCTGATTACGCTTCCTATACTTTTATTGACCGCCAGTTTTGTGTTTTCCAACCGCCAGGACATAGAGCTAAGCCTCTGGCCGTTCGATGGCAGCATAGTTGTCCCATCGTATCTGATAATTCTCTGCACTTTACTTGCAGGCATCATCTTTGGCGCGGTATTTACACTGATAGGCACTATGCGCTATCGCATAGAAGCCAGTCGATTGAGAAAAGAACTTATAAAAAAGGGAAACGATAATAATGAATAATCCGGTTTACTGCGCCATAGACACAAGAAACGTCGCCACCGCAATACAGTTAGCAGCTCAAGTAAAAGACCACATAGGAGGGATTAAGCTGGGGCTTGAATTTTTCCTTGCGCATGGAATGGACGGCTACAATCAGGTAGCTGCGACAGGCATTCCTATATTTTTAGACGTAAAGCTGCACGACATTCCCAACACTGTGTCAGGAGCGGTAAAATCTCTGCTTCCGCTGAAGCCCAGCTTCATAACCGTACACACATCCGGCGGCGCAGCCATGATGAAGGCCGCCGCAGAAGCCGCAAAAGAAGTAAAGGGAGATCGCCCTAAACTTTTAGGAGTAACGGTGCTGACCAGCCTTGATACGAACGACCTGGCATCGGTAGGACAAAACACGGACATGAACGAGCAAGTCCTGCGCCTGGCCAAACTAGCCAGAGAAAGCGGCATAGACGGAGTTGTGTGTTCTCCTGCGGAAGTCTCCATGCTGCGCAAAGAACTTGGACCTGACTTTATCCTGATGGTCCCCGGCATTCGTCCATTGTGGGCAGCAAGCAACGACCAGAAGCGCATAACGACCCCGCACGATGCCATAAAATCGGGCGCAACATATCTTGTCATTGGCCGCCCGATAACAAGCTCCGGCGATCCGGCAGGAGCGGCAGCGCGCATATTTGCGGAACTTGCCGGTTGAGCGTTTCGGTAAAAATATGCGGCATTAGAACCGAAGCGGCGCTCCAAGCAGCAATAGAAGGCGGCGCGGACTACATAGGCTTTGTCTTTTATCCGCCTTCTCCCCGAGCGATCGCCCCAGAAGCCGCAGCAAAACTGGCAGCAACGGTGCCCTTATCGATAAAGAAAGTGGGCCTGTTCGTTGATCCCCATGACGATGAGATCAAAGCCGCGCAAAACGCCATAGACATAATCCAACTCCACGGCGACGAAAGCCCTGCCCGAGTAAAAGCCATCCGCCTCTGGTCAAAAAAGCCGGTAATAAAAGCCATCCGCATATCAAGCGCGGAAGACCTTGCAGCCGCAAGATATTACGAACCAATCTCCGACCTGCTGCTCTTCGACGCCAAAACGCATATACCCGGAGGCACCGGAACTTCTTTTGACTGGAACATATTGAGAGATAAAACCTTTTCGCTACCATGGATGCTTGCCGGAGGATTAAATATATCCAACATCCAAAAAGCCGTTGAAATCACGAGAGCGCAAATAATAGACATCTCATCCGGCGTTGAAGACGAAAAAGGAATAAAAAGCCCAACCAAAATCACAGCCCTGCTAAAAGCAGCCAAAGCCCTATAATTTAACCCCTATACTCGCCAAATACATTTGGTTTAGCATAAGGCCTCCCGCCTCATACTTTCCATGGCCATCCGATGATAATAAAAATCTCGCTTTTGTACGCAGGAATTCTGGGGTTACTTCTGACTATTTTATCGTTCAACGTAATGAACCATTGGGTCCGCGTGACCGGATCAGGCCGCGAGAGCGACCTGGCCATGCGCCGAGCCGAACGAGTGCTAAACAGCTTCGTCGAATACGTTCCCTTGTCGCTGATACTTTTGATATTGATTGAGCTGGTCGGAACCGCGCCATTCATGGTCCACGCGCTCGGCATAATGCTTGTAGCCTCGCGCCTAGCCCACGCCTACGGCAGCAACCTGGTAAAATACGCGGGAGCCATGCGTTTCATAGGCTCACAGCTGGCATTTCTCATGATGATGATATCCAGCCTTGCGTGCATATACTTTTTTCTATTTGGCAGGGTCTAGCTGAACGCCAACCCTGAGCAAACCAGCACTACGAATCCCACAGCGGTAGCAGAGCACCCATAGAAAAGGAACCAGCGCACAAGCTTGGTGTGGAACACGCGAGTAGCCTCGGACTCGGGTCCGAATATCATGGGAACGTCTATAGTAGAGCGCTTATTGCGAGATCCATAAGCCCAAACGACGAGTCCGCCGACCAGCATCAAAGCCAGTCCGACAATAACCCCCCAAGCTGCGCGTTCATAAAATCCCATAGCCAGCAAACTGACTCTTGTGGACCACCAGAGTCAAGAGCGCATACACAACAATGTAAAGCGCAAGCATACGAAAGTAACGCGCAGTATATGTGGAAAAAAACGCCACATTACTATAGTAATAATGACGGTATTTTCTCGCCGTTTCTTGGGACGTTTTTCATGAACACAACAAAACTAAAATACGCAGTTTCGCTTGTCCTGATAGCAATTGGCGTGCTGCCGATTCTCATTTTGTTTACGGTTTTCCAGTCCGGCAGAGGAGAGGAAGAGTCGGTCCGCCTAGATCAGTTTGAAGCTAATTCCAAAAACATAATGCAGGCCATAGACGAAACCTTATCCGAGCGTTACGGAAACACAAAAACCTTCGCGCTCGATCCGATACTTGGAGAGATGGCATTTCGCGCCAATCAAGCGGATTTTAAAAGCTATGTGACCGACACCATGAACAGACACGCTTCGACATACGGAGTGTACAGCATGATGCTTCTTCTCGACGCCCGAGGAGATGTGATTGCAACGAACAATAAATCGCAAAACGGCAAAACATCGATTGACCCGGCCCCTCTTTTCAAACAAAACTTCAGCAACGAAACCTGGTTTAAAGACGCCATCGAAGAGCGCTATCTGGCAGGAAAAAACGGCTCCACGGGAGTGGCGGTAACAGGCCCGATAAAGATTTCCGCCGTTCAAGAAATATATAACGACCGAGATCACGACAACATTCTGGTTTTTTCGACTCCGATCAAAGACCGGACAGGCCGCACAATAGGAGTATGGGCAAATTTCGCCAATTTTGGATTGCTTGAGAAATTCATGGCGCGCCGCATAGCCCTGATGTCCGAGCAGGGTTACAGCAATGTCCAATCCCGCCTCTATGACAGCAAGCGCAAACTGATAGCAAGCGCCCCCCCGACCACAGCCACCGGAGCATCTGAGGAAGACAACAAGTTGTCGAGCCAGATATCATCAACCTCTGGACTATTAAGATACGATCTTAACGGCGAGTCTATGGCAGGCGGATACACCCGCAGCGCCGGAGCCAAAGATTTTCCCGGCCTGGGCTGGAGCGTAGTTGTCCGCTCTCCCAGCAAAGATGCATTCAGCGCAATAAACAAAAAATTTCAATATCTGTCATACGGAATATACAGCAGCTTTATCGCGCTTATATTTGTAAGTTTTATCATAAGCAACCTGCTCTCCCACCTGTTCATGAAAGCCGCGCGAAATGAGCGCATCGACATAGCCAGCGACTTCCGCAAAACGATAGCCATCCTTCTTTCGTCACAAAAGAAGCTATCTCTGGAGATGGGAGAAAAGACATCCGAAGTCATAAAACAGGTAAACGAAAATCAGAGCATAGCCACCCTAAGCGCAACGGCAGCAGCGAAGGCGACAGAAGCCTCAACCGTCATAGCCAGCGCGACGGAAGAACTTGACAGCTCCATAGAAGAAATAGGCCGACAAGCGAAAGACGCATCTAAAATAGCGGAAACAACGGTAGCCGCAGCCCAAGCCATAGATGAAGTAGTAACCAACCTGGCGGAACAATCGGAACAAATAGTATCGATAGTGAGCTTCATCGGAGCGATAGCCCAACGCACAAATCTACTTGCCTTAAACGCCTCTATCGAAGCGGTAAGAGCCGGAGAGGGAGGCGCCGGATTTGCCGTAGTAGCGGGAGAAGTAAAAAACCTGGCCAATCAAACAGCGCAATCCACGACGCAAATAGAGCAGCAATTAAAAAGCCTGCGCGAAGCTTCGCTTGCGACAAAAGAGCAGACGAAATCCATACAGCAGGTAATAAACCAGATAAGCGACGTGATCCTTAACATCACTGGCTCGCTACAACAGCAGACGACCGCCACCAAAGAAATAGCCAGCAGCGCAGTAAACATGTCGGCAGCGACAAAATCCGTCACCGAAAACGTGGAGCGCCTGCTGGTAGCGACAGAAGCGGCAAGAAAAGCGGCTCAAGAAGCCGGAGACAACGCTGGCATCCTGAACGACCAAAACAGCACCCTGACGATGTCATCAGAGAACTTCATGAAGAAGCTAGGAACGTAATAAATACCCCCCTCGAGTCATTCCCGCGAAGGCGGGAATCCAGCGTCGCACGTCCGTGCGACGTATAAGTCATAAAACACAACCCACCACTTGAGAACAACAGAGCCATCCCCCTGCATAAAAAATGCATGCAATGTTGTCACACTTAGAAACAACCATTAACAATAGTTTCTATTGTTGGTTGCATAGATATGACCACAAGGATTAAAAGTTGTGTCCGACACCTAGCCATCCAGTCTCCCGAACCGCATGAAATTACGCGAACTTTTTCCGCCAATAGAACCATATAACCATGG
>JAQUWX010000013.1:4308-17781 GCA_028692635.1 Alphaproteobacteria bacterium | reverse complement strand
TTCTATTGTTGGTTGCATAGATATGACCACAAGGATTAAAAGTTGTGTCCGACACCTAGCCATCCAGTCTCCCGAACCGCATGAAATTACGCGAACTTTTTCCGCCAATAGAACCATATAACCATGGACAATTGCGCGTGGATAAAATCCATACGCTCTATTGGGAGGAATGCGGCAACCCGGACGGAGTACCCGTAGTTTTCGTACACGGTGGCCCCGGAGGAGGATCATCCCCGACACACAGACGATTTTTTGACCCTTCGTCATGGAGGATCATACTATTTGACCAACGTGGATCTGGCCGTTCTAAACCGTTCCAGGAAACCCTAAATAACACCACCAATTTTCTTATCTCCGACCTGGAAAAGCTGCGCAAGCACCTCAAAATAGAGCGCTGGCACATATTTGGAGGCTCATGGGGAAGCACGCTTGCCCTGGCTTACGCGGAAAAACACCCTGATTATTGCCTGGGACTTATGCTTCGCGGAGTATTTCTTTTCCGCAAAAAGGAAATGGATTGGTTTTTCCGTGGGATTGGCAACGTATTTCCCGAGGCATGGACAAAATTTGCTGAATTCATACACCCGGACGAGCGTCACGATCTTTTAAAAGCCTATCATCGAATATTCAGCGGCAAGGACGAGGTCCATAAAAAAGAAGCCATTCGGACCTGGCTGACCTATGAGATTTCATGCTCAACGATGTACCCTGGCGATGGCCCCGACTTCACATTTTTGAACATCCGCGAGCGCGCTGCGATCCCAGTCTTTGAAGCGCACTACATGATAAACGGCGGATTTTTGAAGGAAAATCAGTTGTTGGACAACATAGACCGAGTGCGCCACATCCCCGGAGTTATCGTGCAGGGAAGATACGACATGATCTGCCCGATAGTTACAGCGAACGAATTACACAAAAGCTGGCCCGAAGCGGAATATGTAATCGTCCCGGATGCAGGGCACACATCTCTTGAGCCGGGAATATGCTCTGCCCTGATTGAAACGACAGAAAAGTTTAAGAATATAAAATAGGCTTCAAATGATCTAACTTCGAATCATGAAGGTGATTCGAAATATACTGGGCATTGACCCGGGGCTACAGCACACCGGCTGGGGCATAGTAAAACAAGAGGACAACCGGCTTGGCTTTATTGCGGCAGGCAGGATCAGCCCTCCGACTAAACTCCCGATGGCCGAAAGGCTCCGGTTTTTAGCGGAAGGACTTGCCGAAGTGATATCGAAATACAAGCCGAAAGAAGCCGCGATTGAAAAAACATTCGTCAACAACAACGCAGGTACGGCGCTGAAACTTGGCCAGGCCCGAGGAGTCGCCATGGTAACCGCCGCTCAGGCAGGACTGAATCTGGATGAATACGCGGCTAACCTGATTAAGCAGACAGTAACGGGATTTGGGCACGCGGATAAGACGCAAATTCAGGCCATGGTAAACCTACTGCTTCCTGGGACGGGAAAAATGGCGGCGGATGCAGCAGATGCTCTTGCAATAGCGATATGCCACGCCCACCATAGCGGAGGGGTCACGAAATGATCGGAAAATTAACAGGCAGAGTTGACAGCGTTTCAACGAACCATCTCATAATCGACGTGCAGGGCGTCGGATATGTGGTGATGGCGTCTGCCAACACTCTGCGCAGCGCGGGAGGAGCCGGAAGCTCCACTTCGCTCCTGATTGAAACGCAAGTAAGAGAAGACGCCATAAACCTGTTTGGATTTGCCGACGAGCTGGAACGCGACTGGTTCCGCCTGCTGACGACTGTGCAGGGCGTAGGATCCAAAGTAGCGCTGAACATACTAAGCTCGATACAACCGTCTCAGCTTGCGCAGGCCATAGCTTCTCAAGACAAAGCCACCGTCACCAAAGCCGAAGGAGTAGGTCCTAAACTTGCGTTACGAATAGTGACGGAACTTAAAGACAAGGTGATAAATTTTCTGACTCCTGGAACGGGCGTAGCAATATCGGGGGAAGCGCTTCCATCCAAAGACATGGCGGAAGCGATCTCGGCTCTGGTAAACCTGGGCTATAAGCGAGTGGAAGCTTTTGCCGCAGCCACCACAGCCACAAGCAAACTTGGTGAGAACGCAAAACTGGAAACCATCATTCGCGCCAGCCTTAAAGAGCTGCAAATTCCGCAGTTTCCGCACAATTCATAAAAGGATAATAATAACGGCATGAAATCTCCTCCTCCCGAACGCCTGATAACGCCTGAACAGCTTACGGAAGAATCTCCGGATACGGCGCTGCGCCCGCAACGGCTCGACGACTTCATCGGACAGGACGTTCTGTGCAGCAATCTCGGAGTATTTATCAAAGCCGCGAAACAACGCGGGCAGGCGCTGGATCACGTTCTTTTGTTTGGCCCGCCGGGGCTTGGCAAAACGACGTTAGCGCAAATAATCGCGCACGAACTCGGAGTAGGCTTCCGAGCCACCTCCGGCCCTGTAATAGCCAGAGCTGGAGATCTAGCAGCGCTTTTGACCAACCTGCAACCGCATGACGTGCTTTTCATCGATGAGATTCACCGCCTAAATCCTGCGGTCGAGGAAATTCTGTATCCTGCGATGGAGGACTTTCAGCTCGACCTCATAATCGGAGAAGGTCCCGCAGCGCGTTCCGTAAGAATAGACCTGCCCCCATTCACGCTAATCGGAGCGACCACGCGCAGCGGACTAATAACCCGGCCCTTGCGCGAAAGGTTTGGAATACCGCTAAGGCTGCAATTTTATTCTCCCGAGGAACTGGAACAGATAATCTTCCGCCTGGCAGGCAGGATCGGCATGCCTCTAAAGGAGGAGGGAGCAGCAGAGATCTCCCGCCGAGCGAGAGGCACCCCAAGAGTGGCCGGAAGACTTCTGCGCCGGGTAAGGGATTTTTCGCTGATATCGGGGCACGAGTCCATCGACGCAGCGGCGGCAAACGAAGCTCTTTTACGTCTGGAAGTGGATAGTCTTGGATTTGACGCTATGGACCGCCGTTATCTTGCCACGATTGCGGAAAATTATGGCGGAGGTCCTGTTGGAGTGGAAACTCTGGCAGCGGCGCTATCCGAACAACGAGATGTGCTGGAAGAAGTGATAGAACCCTATCTGATTCAACAAGGGCTTCTCCAGCGCACGCCAAGAGGAAGAATGCTCACCAAGAATGGATACGATCACATAGGGTTAAGTGCGCCGAAAGGCAGACAGCTTGACTGGCTGGCGCAGGGAACCGGGATGGAAAGCAATGAAAACGAAAACACGGAAACAGATATCTAGCAAAGAATGTCCCGACGCATTCACAGCGACTCTACCGATTCGCATTTATTACGAAGACACCGACGCAGGCGGAGTCGTCTATTACGCGAATTATCTAAAATTTGCGGAACGCGGCAGAACGGAGCTTTTGCGCCAATTAAAGGTCGATCACCAACAATTGCTGGAAGATCATAGGCTTCTGTTTGTTGTAAAATTGTTCAACATAGAGTATCAGGCCCCAGCGCGACTTGATGATCTCATCCATGTTGACACGAGCATAACGTCCATAGGCGGAGCCTCATTGGATATGAAGCAGGTTATCCGTCGCAAAGACAAGATTTTGACATTATCGACAGCCAAACTTGTCACCATCACGCCATCCGGACAGGTTTTACGCCTGCCAGATCCCTTGCGTAAGATATTCAGCGATTGTCTGAAGTAAGGGTAAAGCCATCAATGTTAGGGAGTTGAATTAACCCATGGAACCACAAATTATCGACCAAGTGCAGCTGGCAGGCTCTGTAGCCCCCACGGACTTATCCATTCTTGGTTTATTTGGCCACGCCGACATGGTCGGCAAAGCGGTTATGATCGGACTGCTAATAGTCTCTGTGTTCACATGGGGGATTATTTTTGACAAAGTGAACAAGATATCGCGCCTAAAAAGCCGAGCCACCTATTTTGAGGAAAGGTTCTGGTCGAGCGGATCGTTGGACGGACTTTACGACAAAATCCGCCGTCCGGCAGATCCCATGCAGGCAGTATTTGTCTCCGGGATGAAGGAGTGGCGGAACGCCACGGAAAAAGGGATGCTATCGACTTCCCAGGGCCGAGTAAGCGTGCAATCGCGAATTGACCGCATGCTGCAAGTAACGATTGGCCGAGAAATGGCTCTGATTGAAACGTGGATGACGTTCTTGGCTTCTGTAAGCTCGGTTGCTCCGTTCATAGGACTGTTCGGAACGGTGTGGGGCATTATGCGCAGCTTTGTCGGCATAGCGCAGGCAGGAAACACCAGCCTGGCAGTTGTCGCTCCCGGCATTGCCGAAGCGCTTCTAGCCACCGCTGTAGGGCTTGTGGCGGCTATTCCTGCGACAGCGGCATATAACAAACTCTCGACCGAGATTGGCCGCTATGGAGCGCGGCTTGAGAATTTTGCGAACGACTTCATAGCGACGTTGTCGCGCAATCTGGAAGACCAATAAGATGGCCGGAGCGCTTATGCCTTCCGGAGGCGGGGGACGCCGCGGATACCGCCGTTCCTTTCGCCCTATGTCGGACATCAACGTAACGCCGCTGGTTGACGTTATGCTGGTGCTGCTGATTGTGTTCATGGTTACAGCGCCGCTTTTGACTGTCGCTGTACCGGTTGATCTGCCCAAAACCCAGGCAAAATCCGTTAACCAGGACAAAGAGCCGCTGATTATAAGCATCGACTCCAAAGCGCGGGTATATCTGCAAGAGAATCTTGTCGATATGCCAAGCCTGGTCAACAAGCTGAAATCCATAACGGGGAGCAATCCTGACGCACGCATTTTTGTTCGCGGAGATCAAAGCATAGCTTATGGCCGCATCATGGAAGTGATGGGAAACATAAGCGCTGCGGGGTTTAAGAAAGTCGCATTGGTTGCGGAAATGCCAAAATCTGAACCAGCATCAACCAGTAAGGCCCGCAACAAGCGATGATTTCTGCATCAGAAGTATTCGACAACAGCCTGAACCGGAATCTTATTATTTCGGCTGTGCTGCACGTCGCCTTGCTTCTGGTGCTGTATTTTGGGTTGCCGGATTTATTTAAGCCGCCGCCTGGGATGATTCATCCGATAGTTCCGATCGATATCGTCGATATCGGAGAAATTACGAACACGCGCATACAAAGCAAAACGGAAGAAGCTGCGAAACCGCCGGAGCCGCAACAGAAGCCTGCCGCTCCCCCGACTCCGACTCCGCCGACGACAGAGCCGACTCCTCCGACTCCGCCTGAAGCTAAAGCCGAGGAACAGGTCGAATCCATCGCGCCCAAGCCTATGCAGAAGCCCAAGCCTCCCGAGCCAGCCAAACCCGACAAGCAGCAACAGGACATGCTCTCAAGCGTCCTCAAGAACGTGGCTAAACTGAAGCAGGAAGCGCCGAAATCGGAAGCTAAAGCGGACAGCAACATAAAGGAAAAGGAGGGAGGCAGCGGCACAGGCCCATCCCTCTCCGACAGGCTCACAATAAGCGAGGAAGACTCGTTAAGGCGGCAAATAAGCCAATGCTGGAATATGCCCGTAGGGGCGAGAGAAGCCGAAAATCTGATCGTAGAGGTCTTGATTGAAGTCAATCCGGATCGTACTGTAAGGGCAGCTCATGTAGTGGACGAAATGAGAATGTCCAGCGACCGTTATTTCCGAGCTGCGGCAGAATCCGCACTCAGGGCGCTAAGACATCCGAGATGCAGTCCACTAGAACTAAATCCGGACAAATATGAGCAGTGGAAGACAATACGTTTCAACTTCGACCCGAGGGATATGCTTTGATGATTAGATCGTTCTTGCTTTGCATTGGCGCTTTTATAGCATCTACTTTTCTGGTTATTGCTCCTGCGAACGCGGAAGTAAAAATAGACATCACCCGCGGCGTAGTAGAACCCATTCCGATAGCGATCCCGGCCTTTCACGGAGCCAGCAACAGCGAAGCGCAGTTTGGCCATGACATAGCAAAAGTCGTAAGCAACGATCTTGTAAGGTCTGGATTGTTCTCGGCCGTAGATCCGCGCTCATTCATACAAGACATGGACTCGATGCTGGTAGCGCCGCGCTTTGCCGATTGGCGAGTGTTGAACGCGCAAGGACTGGTCGTAGGCCGCATAGAGGCCCAACCCGACGGACGTTTAAAAGTGGAATTTCGTTTATGGGACGTGTTCGGCGAACAACAGATGGCCGGACTCGCATACTTCACGGTCCCGAACAACTGGCGCAGAGTCGCGCATATAATTGCAGATTCGATTTACAAGCGCATAACCGGAGAAGACGGATACTTTGACACGAGAATTGTGTACGTCGCTGAGAGCGGCCCCGGCACTGCGCGAGTAAAACGTCTAGCCATCATGGATCAGGACGGAGAGAACCACCGCATTCTAAGCGATGGCCGCGCAATGGTGCTAACGCCGCGTTTTTCACCGTCGCTGCAAGAAATCACCTATATGGCGTATTACAACAACCGTCCCCGCGTCTATCTGTTCAACATAGACAGCGGCAAACAGGAAGTGCTTGGCGACTTTGATAACATGACATTCGCCCCGCGTTTTGCCCCCGGAGGCAACCGGGTAGTGTTCAGTCTGTCAAAGGGAGGCAATTCTGACATTTACACGATGGACATAAGGACGCGCCGGACTCAAAAACTGACCGACCATCCGTCGATCAACACCGCGCCGAGCTTTTCGCCTGACGGAGACAGAATAACTTTTGAATCCGATCGCGGAGGATCGCAACAGATATACACGATGAGCTCCAATGGAAGCGACGTGCAAAGGATCACGTTTGGAAATGGAGGCTATGCCACGCCGGTATGGTCGCCGCGAGGAGACCTGATAGCGTTTACCAAACAATATCAGGGCCGTTTCTACATAGGAGTAATTCGTCCCGATGGAACTGGAGAGCGCCTATTGACGGAATCCTACCATGTGGAAGGTCCGACATGGGCGCCGAATGGCCGAGTTTTGATGTATTTCAAAGACTTGCCAACAGGACCAGGTGGTAGACAGCACACGGCCAAATTGTACTCGATCGATCTGACGGGATACAACGAGCGCGAAGTGCAAACCCCGATGGACGCCTCAGATCCAGCCTGGTCGCCGCTAATTCCGTAACCGGCGAGCCGGTCGCGTGCCGCGACAGGCATTTACTTTCTTTCTTACTTAAACCATGTGCTCTTAACCAATAATATAGCGCTCAAACCGAAAAAATCCCTGAGTCATCCCCGTGAAAACGGGGATCCAGCGGCCCGTGTCCACGGGCCGTATGACTCAACAGCTTCTGGCAGAAAGCGGTCTTTTACAACTCCATCAGCCCCAGCATGTTTTATTTCCTTAAGGAAGCTGGACTCTGTAAGTTCAAACTGCTAAACAGCGCGACTTACGCAATAAGAGCGCGTAGAATCTGAAATGGTGAGGGCGATTAGCTCAGTTGGTAGAGCAGCTGACTCTTAATCAGCGGGTCGTGGGTTCGAACCCCCCATCGCCCACCATCAGGTTTTCTTACGCGCAAAGCGCGTTAGAAAACCTGATGTCGCGCCGAAGCTGCAAAGCAGCGAAGGCGGACCGCACCAGCATCCGCTCACTTCTTCCTAAACACCCCATACAAGCAATACTGTCGCATATGATTATCAAGCCATTCCAGATGCAGCGGCATATAGAAAATCTTATGTTTAGAGAAACCGGATTCCTTCATGAGATGCAGCAGCTTATCCTTATCGTAAAAGACCTTATGATCTGGATCGCTGGCAAATCCACGGCTGCCCGGCACTCCGACTAAAAGCTTTCCGCCCGGAACCAAAACTCGCGCAACGTCTTTAAGCAAAGCCGATGGATCTTCGAGATGCTCAAGCACATTATCCATAATAACGCCGTCGAATCCGCCATCTGAGAACGGAAGAACATCCTTAGACATAAGATGAGCGTCCAGCCCCTGTCTTTGGCACCACTCGACCGTCTTGCGATTGATATCGACCCCGACAGTCCCCGAGCGATACGAGAGCATATCCCCAAGCCCACAGCCTATATCAAGAACCTTGCCGTCGAGATATCTGCAAAGCCGAGGATAAAGCCACCCCTTACGGTAGATCAGCCCCGTAACGCTACGGCGGCGCAAATATTCAAAATAGGAATCATCATCAGCCATTTTTACCTATCCGATCAGTTCCAGGTATCTTTCTATCACGGTAAACTGGCGGCAATTTTCCGGCAACAAAGAAACGCGCTGCCCGGAGCGTGCGCGAGATAATTCAGCCACCTTCAGCATGACATCCGGCAATTCGTCGTCGTTTTTGAAAATAGCTCCGCTGGCGCTATTTTCAATCAGCTCGGCATTGCCGTCCACATCTCTTAGTATGCAAGGAACGCCTAGGAACATGGCCTCCATAGCAGCGCGAGAGATTCCCTCTGACAGGCTTGGAAGGACCAAAGCGTCAGCCTGCGACAAAAGCTGATATGGACAAGCAAGCTGGCCATGCATAACAACCCTATCCGCCAAACCAAGGCGCAACAGCTCATCACGACAAACGGAATTCAAAGGCCCATCTCCGACGATATCCAGCCTAGCATCTACGCCCTTGCGCAAAAGAGCCGCGAAAGCCCTGATAAGAACCAAAGGCTGCTTGCGAGAACTTAAAGATGCGAGAAAAATGAATTGCAACGGCCCGGATATTTCTCCGTTTCCGCGATATTTTTCCAAAGGAGCCTCATCGACAAAATTACCGATGATCTCCGGGGTCCTCCCCAGAAACGATTTTATCTGAGCCGCCATAGCCCCATTCATGGCAATAACCTGATCGAATCTGCGCTGAGCGATAAGATGAACGACAGCGCAGAATGTCCCGAACAATCCATAATCCATACGATAATTGAGAAGGAGGTTACCCCGTATGCTAGAGCAAATGAAAGCATGCCCCTTACAGAAGAAATTTAAAGCATCGGCTGAAAGACACGAAGATATAGAGCTAACCTTCTCGCGCCCACCAGCCTCATCGAGGAACCGCCAATAGGCAAAAATCTTCTGAACGAAATTTTTTTCATCGGCAAGGCTAAGCTGACGCACGCGAGGATCTATCGCGTCGTCAATACGCTGCCCGCATTTAAGAGCGACCATAGTCACAGGACGACTATTCACCATGGCATTAGCCAAGGCGATAGCGCCTTTGATTGGCCCAGATGAGAGCATCGAAGGCACTAGAATAAAAACGTGACGCATTGGACTTTCGTTCGAAAGATTAAAAAATATTTGGGAAAAGAGTAATACCTAAAGCCGCGACATATCGATAGCCGCATCCATCAAGCGCTTAGCTCTAATTGACCAAGTGTAATTAGCCTTATAATCCTCATAAGCCGTCTTGGAAACACTCAAAGCAAGCTCTGGAGAGGCAATCAGACGGTCCAAAGCGGCAATCCACTGGCGGACATCGGAAGGCGCAGCAAGCAAAGCGTTCACATCGCGTGTCAGAACCTCGCCAAGGACGGGGAGATCGGACGATATGAGCGCGACGCCAGAAGCCATATATTCGAACATCTTCATAGGAGACATCCACCTGGCAGTATCGTGCCCCAAAACTCCAATAGCCACCTTCTCCTGATAGGGCATAAGCAGCACATCGACCGAGCGCATAACCCGCTGTGCCACGACATGAGGAACATGCCCCATAAAACGCAGATTGGGTGAACGATTGGAAAGTCGAAGCCGCTCAAGATCGGCATCGGTTCCACCAAAAACCAGAAAAAGGCAGCGCGGCCTGGCCGCAGCCATACCCTCGATTACTTCTATGCCGCGTCCCTGATAGAGGTGTCCGAAATATCCGCAAACAGCATCCCAAGAGCCGACAGTCTCCGGGATCAACCTGTTCAACACAGCGCGCCGATTAGAAACCGGCAAAGGATCGCCTCCCTCGGGCGCAGCATCATGCAGAACAAGAAATTTTGCCGCCCGAATGCCATGGTGTTCTTCGAGACATTCAGCAAGTCGTTTTGAAATAACCACGGTTGTGACCCATGGCCTTGTCATAATCATGCGCTGAAGAACTTTTTTCCATCCCACCTCCAGCTGATGAGTCTCAAAAAGAATGGACCGCCGTTTCAAAACGCCAAAAAGAAAAGAAGCATAAAGATTGCGAGACAAAATAGCATCGGAAGAATTTCCGAACCGCATATGATAAAGCGCCATAGCGGCAATTATCAGACTAGTCCCCCGACCGGAAGCCGAGAAAAAACTGATAATTTTTCCGCCCGGTAAATTCACTCCGTAAGTCTCGCGCAGAACCTCCGGCAACTTCCCGGCATCCTTCATAGCGCGGCGAGCATAAAGAACAACCTCGGCTCCAGCATTAGCCAAAGCCTCGCACTGCATAACGACATGAACGGAATTAGCCGCCCGAGAAGGCAGAGTGGATGGGGATATATAATGAACTTTCATGGACGAGCGCTACCATGAAGACATGGATGAAACCCGATACCGGGATAATCGATGAATCCCCACTTCGCCGCCGCCGCCGGATCGCAGGCTATCTCAATTCGCGCCAGAGTCATAATGCGGAACCACGAGTCCCACAAATCAGCTTCATCCCATGACCGCGAATAAGCGCTCCAGTGCGTATGAATCCTGTTGTGCACCGAACGTTGAAGCGTAATGGCATATTTAAGCCGCTCCATAAAAAGGGAGGGCTTTCCCGCCGCCGAAGCAACGCCGCGAGCAAATCTCAAAGTATTGCCCAAACTGCGCGGACGCACATAAACGGATTCTGCAAATCCACCGCTGGGCCTCTCCTCCGAAACAATAGAGGCCGCTGTTTGCAGCAAAATCTGCATTATGCATTCATCCAAAGATATCCCACTGGATGTCAGCAAAGACACCGCATCATAATCATAGCACCCCCCACCCCCTGGATAAGGAGCGAAGTGACCAAGACCATCGGCCAGACCAGCAACGAAAGAAGGCGCATTTCTGCTCTTCAAATTTCCTTTTCCTAAATATTCCAGTATCTCATATTGATGATATCCGTTCTGGAACTGAAGATGGGTCATGCCGCGAGATTTTCCCCAGAATCCAAAATCGTTCATATGGCTGAAGTGCAAATCGACCCAACGATCCAAAGCCTCATCGGCATTCTTATTTCCAAGATAATCCCGCGCATGTATCAGAAATACGGCAAGAAACATTGCCTGATTGCCGCTTTGAGGTACTCCGCTAAGACACCCGAGCTCCAACAGCTCGTCCTTAATATCTCTCGGCAGCTGCTCTGAAACAAGATCGTCCAACGGGTCAGAGTGCAAAGCGCCAATAGCGGACAAAGCGCTCAGAGTAAAACACAACAACTGCCGATATGCTTTTGAGGTAGGACGATCTCCGAGAGCGCGCCTTTCCGAGCGAATATTTTCTCTCAATCGCACAGCCCAAATATCTTTAAGCTCATAAATAACTTCTCTTGCACCGAGCAAATGCAATCCAAAAACGGCGAAACACAATCCAAACGGAGTAATCTCCGCTTTTGGAGTCAACCTGAAAGTCCCCCCTCCGCCCGCACACGAGCCAATGAATCCGGAATATCTCATCCGGATATCGCTGATAGTTTTAAGAGAATTGGGAAATGATTCTTCGTTCATAATTTAGTTATCACTCTTTTTGAGCAAAAAACATAGTCTGTCCCAAACGAGGATATATCCTGCCCAGGATATTGCGCAATTTTAAAACAGGATAAAACCGCCACAACGCACTGTTGGAAACGGATCTGAGCTGCGCTCTCTCAACGACCTTCTTCAAGGACAGAGGCGTAAACCCATGAAGATGCTCGAAAGGAACCATGGAGTGAACCCTGACCCCATCGTAAGGCCAGACGCGCCAGATATTTTTTCCCTCTGGAGGTCGCAGAATATTAGGAACTGTAATGCGCACAATGGTATTCTCGGAACAATACGCGCCTATGCTTTTAAGAATATCCACAGGCTCCGGCACATGCTCTAAAACCTGTTCTATATTTACGGCATCAAAAGTCTTTCCCGCTATTTGAGAAAGATCGTGCACAATCTCGAAAGCGGTTTTTTTGTCCTCGCTCCCGCGTGATGACGAAGGCTCATAAGCGGTAACTTTGAACCCTGCAATAACAGCAGCCCTTGCCCACCTGCCAAACCCCGAGCCATAATCAAGCAAAGCAGGCTTATCTTCCCTTCCAACCATGCTCCGCAAGCGCCGCATTTCGGATATCATGTGCGCATCGGGCTCTCTGAAATCATCTGCGCTATGATCCAGCAATGGCCGCCCAGAGGCATACATCGAAGAAAGCTCTTCCTCATCGGGCTGATTTTTATACCAGCAATGGCCGCACCCTGAACAAGCAAGAATTATTGGAGGCACACGAGTCTCCCAAGTGGCGAATGCGCCACCATACTTTCTTGTGTCAAAGTCAATGAATCTCTGCCGATTATCGCCATCCAGCTTAACGACAACTGAAAATTCGGCGCATCCGCAAGCGGGGCATGAGTTTAAAGTTCGCATGCTTTCATAAGTCCAATACAGGGTGTATATCTATGCCTGGAAAGTAACATGGCCAAACGCGAAAGCACAGTCATAAAGCAAGGAGCAAATATGCTAAAACGTCTTCGCCGCCGCATATTGATAGAAATTCGGCGCATAACTGGTTGGTACGCGAAAGCCGAAATGATGAGGCGGCGGGCATTATGGGCGGCCCTGCAAGAATACCTGGCAAAAACTAAATCCACCGGCTGCAACATGACCGATTACTGGTTTCTTTATCGCGCAATACGCCGATTGAAGCCGATTGAAGTGCTGGAATGCGGAACTGGGGTCTCAACCCTGGTGATTGCGCACGCTCTTATGGAAAACGAGCTGGAGACAAAACAAAGAGGCCGCATCACCTCGATGGAAGAGATATCCGAATGGATTGAAATGGCCCAGCAAATTCTACCGGCGCAATACAAGCCCTATGTAGATTTCTGCCTAAGCGGAACATGCGAAGATTATTTTTCCGTCTTCCGAGGCGTACGCTATGAAAGTCTTCCGAACCGGCCTTACGATTTTATCTTCATCGACGGACCGAAATATGTATCCCCGAAAGACGGCCAACCGACTTGCGACTTTGATTTCATCCATATCCTGCGCAAAACCACAAATCCTATAGCTGGTTTGGTGGACAAACGAGTAAGCACCTGTTTCATGCTACAACAGCTTATCGGAAGCAAAATAACCTACAATCCCGTTCTCCACCTTGGAATAATAAAACCAACGACAAGAGCAGACCTGGGATCGCTTGAAAAAGAGTTAAGCTCAACAAACTTTGAGGACAGCTTCCGCGTCCTGTCTCCGACCATCCTGAAAATGAAATCCAAAGTATAACAATGCCTCAATCCATAATAATCACCGGAGCGTCAGGATTTTTAGGCACCGCCGTATTGCGCGAACTGAAATCACGCGATAACAAAAACATAAAAATAATCCCGGTATCGCGCCGCCCCGTTGAGGGC